>CAZIVO010000004.1:66427-70906 GCA_964542765.1 uncultured candidatus Brocadiaceae bacterium
CTATGGAATCAACTCGCCGATCGAGGTCAAGCCAAGTGCTCATGTGGACTTTGGTAACCTCCCTCGCTCGGCCAGATTCCCGCAAGTTCTCGAACTCCATAGAGATGATGAAAATGTCCGCTTCCTCTCCGTGGAGACCAGCGATCCCCGCCTCAAAGCAACTCTGAGCCAAGAAGACAACCTCTCCTTGCTACACGTCGAATTCATTGGTGGAAACAAACAGCCGCTGGGGCCCGTGTACGAAATGGTCAAGATCAAGACCACGGCCGCCAATGATTACACCTTGATCATCCCGGTGACGGGCCTTGTCGTCCCCAACGTGATCGTCGAGCCGATGAATCTCATCGGCTTCAACAAAATCCCGTTCGACAAACCTGCTGAGAAATTTCTCATCGTGACCGACCACAACCGGTCGCGGGACCCGGCCATGCAGGTCCTCGACATTCTCGACCCAGAGGGGTCCCCCCTCAACGAGCACTTCGAAGTTCGCCTCGAAGCTCTAGAGGGAGCGCCGCGTAGCACGAGGATGTTTTTGCGCTATCTCGGCACACTGCAAACGCGCTCATTTCGAGGCAAGATTCGACTCTGTAAAACTTCCGATCCCACAGAGCTAGCCTCGATTGATTTTGTAGGCTTCAACGAAAATCAATGATGCTCTCCTACAAGCAACTTCTCTCGCTCACCCTCCTCTCGGCAATCGCCGTGGCATCCTTCATGGGGGCCGACACTGCTATTCCTGACAAGGAAGAGCCGCGGGTGCGCCTTCGCATCTCGGGAATGCTAGATGGTCGGCTCGAACCCTGTGGGTGCGCCTCCGGCCAACTCGGCGGCCTGGCTCGCCGGGTCTTCAATCTCAAGAGCAACAAGAATTACGACTTGCTGATCGAAGGTGGCAACATCGTCATGGGCGGCACAGCGCTGGACGTACAGAAGTTTTCCACCGCGCTCATGATCCTCGACATGGCCGACTATCAGGCTATCGGGATAGGTCCCACGGATCTGGAACTACCTCTGAATGACCTCGTCGACTTCTTCAGCGTATCCAGATCAGCGCCGATCACATCGGACCTGAAGCCTCTGCTGCCCATCCCGGAATGGAAAGCAACGGCCTTTCGCGAATTCACAGCTGCTGACACAAAGGTGCGAGTCGCCTCGCTGACCATGAGCAAACCGGCCGGCAAAACAGCCGATGCCTTCGCCCTGATCCCTCCGAAGGAAGCCTGGACAAACGCCATGGCAGGCTGCGCCCAGAGCACCTTGCGCATCGCCATCGTACATGCAAAGCCAGAAAGCATGGCCACGATCGCCAACCTGAGCCCACGACCTGATCTCCTTATAGGCATCACCGAATCCGTCAACGAACCGCTCAATAACCCCGACCCTGTTGATGGTGTACCCATCGTCTATCCAGGAATCCGCGGACGCATGCTGCTAGATGTCACCCTCGCACGCATCGACGGAGAGCCACGCTTGACCAGATATCGCGTGGTTCATCTCAAGGGTAGCGAAACCCTGAAGGGCGCCATGGAAGACAAGGACACCCGGGCGATGATCCTCGCACATCGCCACGATGTGAAAGATCTCGGCATCCGTGAAGCGATGGCGCGTCAAAAAAAGACGAAAGACGATCGGAAGTATGTCGGGTCCGAGGTCTGCGGTGACTGCCACGAAGAGTCCTACGAAATCTGGGAGAAATCGAAACACTCAAAGGCATGGGAGACATTGGAAAAGGCCGAGGGGAAAAGATACCCATGGCCAATCACACACTACCCCGACTGCATCTCTTGCCACACCGATGGCTACGGCTACGAAAGTGGCTTCATCAACCCCGAGAAAACGCCTGAACTGGGAGGCGTCGGCTGCGAATCATGCCACGGTCCTGGTAGCGTTCATATCGAGGAAGAAACGCCCGAGAGCATCATCCGCAGCGAACCTGGGGACTGCCTCAGGTGCCATGACTTCGAGCAGACCCCAAACTTCAACTGGAAGAAGATGTGGAAGCACATCGAGCACTACGAAAAGTAGGACTCGCATCTGACTCCACAACAGGCGCCACAAATACACTTCGCACACGCTCTGGCAGACTGACTTCGGAGCGGTCAGGGCACGTGGACTCGCGCAGCCTTACGCTTGCCGGAGCGAATCAGGTAGTCCCCTGAACTCAAGGTTGCCCGAGAGTCCTCGACCACGGCATCATCAACTTTGACCCCCCCACCCTGAATCAACCGACGACCTTCCCCGTTACTCTTCGCCAATCCCGCGCGGGCCAGCGCCGCCGCAACCAGGATCGTCCCATCGCGAAGCATGTCAGCAGAGATCGACACTTCAGGAATCTCATCGGGTAGCCCACCTTCCCGGAACATGCGGTCGAATTCTTCGATGGCTTTCTGCGCTTCTTCGGCTCCGTGGTAATCAGCGACCATGGCCTGCGCCAAGGCAACCTTTGCCTCCCTGGGATGGCCCGCCAACAGAGCCTGCACGCGATCTTCAGGGACATCGGTCAGCAGGGTGAAGTACTTCTCCATGAGATTGTCGGGCACGCTCATGCACTTGCCAAACATCTCCGTGCGACTCTCCGAAACCCCGATGTAATTGCCCAGTGACTTGGACATCTTCTGGGTGCCATCCAACCCCTCCAGGATGGTCGTCGTCATACAAAGCTGCGGCCGCTGCCCCTCCTGCCTTTGCAACTCTCGACCCACCAAAAGATTGAACAGCTGATCCGTGCCACCGATCTCCACGTCAGCCTCCAGTTCAACCGAATCCCAGCCCTGCATCAGGGGATACAGCATTTCATGGATCGAGATGGGGACCCCATCCTGGTAGCGCTCCGCGAAGGAGTCTCTTTGCAAGATCTGCGCAACCGTCTGACGCGCTGAAAGTTTGATCGCGTCCATGAAGGACATCTTGTCAAACCACTCTCCGTTCTCGCGCTCCTCGGTCTTCTCCATGTCGAGGACCTTCGCTATCTGATCTCGGTAAGTCTCCTTGTTGGCATCTACCTGCTCCCGCGTCAGTTGTGGTCGCGTTTTGTTCTTGCCGGTCGGATCGCCCACCATCGCCGTCGCAGTGCCCCAGAGGATGATCACCTGATGCCCCATGCGCTGGAAATCCCGGAGCTTGCGCAAGACAACGGTATGGCCAACATGAATGTCAGGCGAAGAGGGATCTATCCCCAGCTTGACGCGCAAAGGCCGATTCGATGCTTGACTCTCTTCGAGTCGTTGCACGAATTCCTTTTCATCGACCAGATCGACAACACCACGCTTGATGGTGCTCAACTGCTCTTCGATCGGAGGAAAGTTCATCGCATCACTTCTCCCTCGCCCGCCACCAACGTAACCAACCATTTCGATCCTTGATTGACAGCTTCGAATCAACCAACACGGACAGACAAGCCATCGCTACACGAACCTGCTCGGGGTTGCCCAGACGAACCTGCTGCATCAGCAACTCCATGGCCTCCACCTTGGATGCTTCGGGCATGAAATGTATTGCCAGAAGTTGGTGCGCGAAAAACTTGGGGTCCTTGAGTTTGACCACAGTGCGAAGATGATCGAGAGGTCGCTCTTTCACGAGTTCGACCCCTTTGGGATAAGAGATCTCTTCATGTTCGATGAGTTGCACCCGCCTATGTGGAACAGATTGCCCGTCGACCATGATGCGTCCTGGCAATAGCTCGACCTTCACCGCGATGGCCCGAATCACAGCATCCACCGGCGCAAGCGCGATACTGAATGGCAACTCCATCTGTTTTTGATCCAGATCGATGCTCCGCGGCAAATTCACGATACTGCTGAAACTTCTCTTGGTTCGTCCGCCGAACACATTGAGATCTTCGATCGCAAAGGACACCAGGAAACTCGTTGCCGTTTCGCCATCCTCGCCCTCCAACCGGACAGCCTCACCGAGAGGACCTTTGAGGCGATAGACAAACTCGATCGGCGCACCAATCGGCGCTGCATCGCCCGCGAGCGAAATGCTGCTGGCCGCCGGAGCACCCATCTCGAAAACCATGCCCATCGCCAGGTCATCAAACCGTGCCATCTGGCTCTTTGCCCACGCAGGCGCTGCGGAGCGGTTGTGGACATCCAAAAGCGACCGCAGTCTCGGAAGATCTCGCTGCGCTGCCGCATCGCGCATCTGCGCAACTATGCTGCGATAATAGTCATCGACCGGTCCCCCGGCGCCAGGCATGGGCGCAAGCTGAATGTGGACCGGCTCCTGAACAACCGTCGTGGCATCCGGCGAGTCCCGCTCAACAGTCTCCGTCACACATGCCGCCAAAGAAGATACGAGCAGGACCGCCCCGAAAACGCATCCAGAGCGGTCCTTGCAGAAAAACAAACAGTTCTCCTACTTCTCGGCCTCCGAGTCCTCGGATGGCGCATCCGGCTCCTCGGCTGCTGGCTCCTCGGCTGCTGGCTCCTCGGCTGCTGGCTCCTCGGCTGCTGGTTCCTCGGCCGCTGGTTCCTCGGC
>CAZIVO010000004.1:71006-73842 GCA_964542765.1 uncultured candidatus Brocadiaceae bacterium
GTTCCTCGGCTGCTGGTTCCTCGGCTGCTGGTTCCTCGGCTGCTGGTTCCTCGGCCGCTGGTTCCTCGGCTGCTGGCTCCTCGGCTGCTGGTTCCTCGGCCGCTGGTTCCTCGGCCGCTGGCTCCTCGGAAGTTTCACGCGCTTCCATACGTTGACCGATGTCCTTTAGCTGACTTGCCAGCGCACCGAGAGCAGGCGTCGCAGCCGGCTCTGCTGCCGGAGCAACATCCTTGGCAGATCCACTTTCGTCATCATCATCGAAGTGCGCCTGGATCAGCGTCAGCCCGATCTTTCGCTCCTCAGGATCGATCTTGATGATCCGGACCTCGACCTTCTGACCCATCTTGACAACATCTTCGGGGTTCTCAACCTTGTGGTCCGCCAGTTCGGAGATGTGTAGCAATCCTTCAAGACCATCTTCCAACTGCACGAACACGCCGAAGTTGGTGACCTTCGTAACCGTGCCCGGAACACTGTCTCCGATGTGGTAACGCGCAGGAATATCGCTCGTCCAAGGATCAGGCTGCAACTGCTTGAGCCCCAGAGCGATTCGTTTTCGTTCTTGATCGACCGACAAAACCACGCACTCGACCTCGTCGCCCTTCTTCACGACCTCGGAAGGATGAGTCACCTTCTGAGTCCAGGACATGTCTGTGACATGCAAGAGGCCGTCGATGCCCTCTTGCAACTCGATGAACGCACCGTAGTTGGTCAGATTGCGCACCGTGCCTCGGATCACGGTCCCTGGAGGATAACTGCCTCCCACCATGTCCCATGGGTTCACCGCGGTCTGCTTCATGCCAAGGCTGATCTCTTGCTTCTCGGTATTCACCTCCAGCACAACAACCTCGACTTGATCTCCAACCGTGACAACTTCACTCGGGTGATTGACACGCTTGGTCCAAGACATCTCGGAGATGTGAACCAGACCCTCGACACCGTCCTCAAGCTTGACGAAAGCTCCGTAGGACATCAGGTTGACAACCTCGCCAGCCACACGAGCACCGACCGAGAACTTGTCGCCAGCCTTCTCCCAAGGAGATTCCGACTTCTGCTTCATGCCCAGCGCAATGCGCTCACGCTCTCGGTCGATCTTCAGGATCTTGACCTCAACCTCATCGTCGATAGAGACCAGTTCGGACGGATGGTTGATCCGACCCCAGGTCATGTCAGTGATATGCAAGAGGCCATCGATCCCACCAAGATCAACAAACACGCCAAAGTCAGCGATATTCTTGACGACCCCGGTACGAACCTGCCCCTCATCGATCTCGCTGAAGAGAGATGACTTGAGTTTCTCGCGCTCCTCTTCAATCAACTTCCGACGGGAGACGACAATGTTCATCCGTTCCTCGTCGATCTTGATGATGCGCGCGTCGATCTCCTTGCCAATCCACTCCGCTATATCACCCGTACGACGGATGTTGACCTGTGACGCCGGCAAGAACACTGGTACGCCAATATCAACCAGCAAGCCTCCCTTGATCTTGCGCAATACGGCACCATGCACCATGTCGCCTTCGTGGTGGGTCCCAATGATCTTCTCCCACCCACGAATCCGGTCGGCCTTACGCTTGCTGAGAGCAATAAAGCCCTCTTCGTCCTCGATAGCCTCGATGAGGCATTCAACTTCAAGACCAACCTTGATCTGGTCCGGATCCTCGAACTCGTCAAGGGGGATATGCCCCTCGGCCTTGTACTTGACGTCGACAACAACGATGCCCTCAGCGTGAATGCCGATGACCTTGCCCTTGACAATCTTGTTGGGTGTGAGATCTCCAACCTTGTCGTGCAGTGCCGAGTCCAGGTCCACACTGCTCATCGACTCAGTGATGAGTCGATCGAGTTCTTCTGGATCGAGAGCGAATTTCTTGACGAGTTGTTTGCCGTGCATGGAAAAGGGAAAAAGGAATGTAATGAAAAACTATATTGAAGTGGTTACATCGCGGCCGAGTCCCTCGGTCGCTCTACAAAAAGTGTTCGCCTTCAGGGAATAATCCCCTCGGGCGATCGCAACGTGAGTTCGCGATCGAAAGGTGCATCAGCACCTTCTTCAGCACCGGTCATGGTCTGACCTGAAAGCTGAGCCACACGGTTACGAAGTTCCTCCAGGCCGCCATCACCGATCAATTCCTCGGCGGACATGGGAGAGCCAAACTGGATCTCACAACGCCGAAAGAGCCGCGGTAGCACGCGCCCAGGGGGAAGGGCACGAAAACTACCGGAGATTCCCGCCGGCACAACCGTGGTGCCCGTTTTCTTGGCCAGCAGCAGGATTCCCCGCCTGAACCTACCCAACCGATTATCCTCCGATCGGGTCCCTTCAGGAAAGATGCTGAGCAACTCTCCGCGCCCCAAAAGCACGCTCATCCGCTTGATTGAGCTCCTGGTAGGAGCCTCACGGCGCACCCAGATCACCCCTACCCATCGCATCCACCGGCCAATAATCGGGATTTTTTCCAGGGTATCGCGGGCTGCAAAGCGCACGGGGCGCCGTGCCGCACCCCCCACGATGAGCGGATCGAGAAGGCTGCTGTGATTGGCAACAATCACGCAGGCGCCCTGCTCAGGAATGTTTTCACGACCACTGACCCGCAGCCGAAACAAAACGCGCAAGGCCAAAAAAATCATCGAAGAGCTCAGTCTGTACATCCCCCGGTTCACGTCACACCTCCCCAGCGCTCTTCGACGAGTCCTCGGACCGCACCAGTTCAACCAGTTCCGTCACCACTGCATCAGGACTCTTGCCGGTCGTATCGATATAGATCGCCGAGGCTGTGCGAACAAGGGGGGCATCCTCGCGGTTGCTGTCCAATCGGTCGCGGACCTTGATTTC
>CAZIVO010000005.1:0-68089 GCA_964542765.1 uncultured candidatus Brocadiaceae bacterium
TTCTTCAACGCAGCAGTGGCTTTAGCACGCCTACCCCATACGAGAAAAAGTATCTGACGCAACCTGCGTATGTGGCCATCTCCTCGACTCGGCCAAATGAGAAAGCGTGGGATGGGTATCGCGGTGAGAATTCTCCGTTTGCGGCGGCATTCATCAAGTCGTTGAGAGGGTCGGGCGAGCGCGATGTCTTGACCATGAGGCAGCTCTGTTCGGTTCTCATGAGAGAGTCTCCCGACACTCAGACTCCTTGCATGCAGAATTATTACGGAGGCAAGGAGGAAGAAACCTTTGGCGAATTCAGCTTCTTTCTCAAAGCTCCGAAGAACTGAGGCTCGAGGAGGCTCGTAAGTAATCAGTTGCCGCCGTTGCAGCGGGGGGTTCGATCGCGGCGTAACCCGCGAGGTCGGCCAGGGAGTGCGATCACTCCTCGGCGGGACGGCTGCGAAGGAAGCCGTAGAGGCTGACCGCGAAGCAGATGACGCACAGGATCCCGGTGAAGTAGGAGAACTGCTTGAAGAACGCGAGCATGTCGAGGTCCTTCGCTCCTATCTCCTTGTAGAGCAGGACGCAGACGGCGCCGGTGTAGCCCACTGCATCGGTGAGGTAGATGCCGTAGATGGCGTTGCCGGCCGATCCGAGGAGAGCCTGCAGGCGGTCGAAGAGGACGCAGCCGAAGGGGACGTAGGCGAGGTAGAGGCCCAGCCCGACCAGGGTCATGTAGGTCCTACCCTCCGCGATGACGCCGACGTCGAAGAGATAGGTCACGAGGCTGACCATGGCCACTCCCGCCGTCATCATCCCGTAGACGGCGACGAGGGCCGCGCGGTTGCGGCGGACCAGGATGAGCATCGCCATGCAGGCCAGGACGCCGAAGGTGATCCAATTCTCCGAGGTGGTGAAGTCGCCGGGCGTTCCTGCGTAGCCCATCCCGATCCAGATCTCCTTGGCGAAGTTGTCGCGTACATCACGGTGCGCCGTCAGGAAGAAGTAGAGCAGGATCAGGGGCAGCATCCCGAAAAGGTTCTTCGAGAGGAAGTTCCACCTCATCGAGCCGTCCATCTCGACCCGCTTCGAGCGGGCCGCCACATCATCATGGCTCGGTTCGGGGATCTTGGAGAGGAGCCAAACGGCCACGAGCAGCGGGATGGAGAAGGTGAGGCCGGTGACGAAGGGCATCCATGCCTCGGTGATGCCGCGGTCCAGCCAGGATTGACCGATGCCCTTCACCACGCCGCTCGCCATGATGTAGGAGCAAGACAGTCCGGCACCGAGAAGGTCCGAGGTCTTGCGGCCCTCCAAAAAGCCGAAGACCAGGCCCCAGATCATTCCCAGGGGCAAGCCGTTCAGGAACAGGGCGATGAACTTCAAGTGACCGGGCAGCAGGCCGAAGAGCAGGAGCGCGCTCTCGGCCATGGCCAGGAAGATGAGGATCAGGGCGGCACGCCGACCGTAGGAGGCCTCCGTACAGAACTTGATCCCGACCCACTTGGAGGTGGCGTAGCCGAGAATCTGGCTGATCACGGCCGTTACCTTGAAGGAGATCGCCTGGCCGAAGAGTTCCACTCCTTCGAAGTCCGCATACATGGATGCTGCGAAGGGCTTGCGGAAGGCGTACATGCAGAAATACGTCGCGAAGGCGGCGAAGATCACGTACGCGGAGAAGGTGCGGGGCGGTGCAGACCTCAGCCAGCGTGTGATGCCGCTCTCGGGGGGTCTGGTGGTATCCGTTGTTTCCAAGAGATCTACTCCTTGCCCCTGTGTGCGCGCACGCCGAGCAGACAACCGTGGACGATCGCCAGCTGTGCCAGCAGGTAGCTGCTCATGATGATGGTTCTGTGGCCGGGCATCGGGGATACGAACCTGTGCAAGGCGATGACGGAGTCCGAAGCCATGAAGAGTAGCGCACCCGACAAGGTGAGCAGGCAGCTGGCCTTCGGCATGCGGCCGAAGCGGTCGAGCGCGCTGATGGCCATCGCGAGGATGCATGCCATGTAGAGGGCCACCGGCACCAGCATGTCGCCGAGGTGAGGTTGGAGCACGAAGAAGATCAGGATTGCGGAGGCTGTGATCACGGAGCCAGCGATGACCTTGCCATTCCTGAGTCGAGGTGAGGATCTTGCGACCTGACGACCGGTGAGGAAGCCAGCGATGTAGCAAAGGTGAGCGATGAGGAAGGCAGCCAGGCCCGGTATGAATTTGCCGAGCATCATGGCGACATCGCCACCACAGGAGAACAGGAGTCCGGCGGCGATCAGAGGTCTTCTCGAGCCTTCGCTGGGTGGCGCGTTGAGGAGCCAGTAGCCGATCAGTAAGGGCATCAGCGAAGGTTTCAGGACGTGGATGCCGGTCTGCCAGCCGGCGGCCTCGCAAACCACCTCGGTGATGGCGAGGATCAGGTAGGCGATGGCGAGGTGCGGCTGGATCGATTCCCCCTTGAGGTGTTTGAGAAATTGCCGCCCGCACGACTGCTCGGCGGGCAGGTGAATTCCGGTGGTGGCCACACCGTGAAGCTACTTCGTCGCGATGGATCGACAAGGGGATTCGCAGGTTCACCCTCCCGTGTGGAGATTCCGGGATGCCATGCGCATACTCGGGCCGTGTTCGTGATCAAGAATCTCACGCGTCGCCCATTCCGCAGCTTTCTCGCGATTCTGGGTATTGGCATCGGCGTTGGCGCTGTTGTCGGCTTGGTCTCCCTTTCGCGCGGATTCGAGAAGGAACTCAACGACCTTCTGACGCGACTCCGTGGTGATGTGATCATCAAGCAGAAGGATCGTGTGAATCCCGAGTCGAGCCGGATCAGAGAGGATGTCGTCGAAGAGATTGGGCAGATGGAGGGGGTTGCCGGGGTCAGCGGCTACATCTTTCAGTTGCTGTTCTTTGGCGATTACCGCATCCCGATCTATGGGTTCCACCCGGAGCAGCCGGTCATGAAGAAGATTCGTCTGGAGTCGGGGCGATTGATCGAAAAGAGTGCGCTTGATGAGGTCCTGATCGGTGCCGAGGCAGCTCGCAACCTCGGCATTTCAGCGGGCGGTGAGATCACCGTGCCGCCGAGCGACCCCAAGGGCAAAAAACTTAAGGTGGTAGGGGTCTATGTCACCGGATCGGCATATCAGGATGCGGGTTGCATCGTTCATCTGCGTGCCGCGCAACTCCTGGCAAAGATGCCGGGGGCCGTGATGATGCTGGCGGTCGATGTGCTCGACCGGGATGACGCCGCCGATGTCCGTGATTCCATCAGAGTCGCGTATCCGGAACTGGAGGTGATGCTGGCGACCGACTTCACGAAGAACCTCAAGGATTACCAGCTCATCTCGGGTTTCACCTGGGCGGTATCCATGATCGCGGTCCTGGTGGGGGCGATCGGCGTACTCAACACCATGCTGATGAGCGTGTTCGAGCGGACCCGTGAGATCGGCATGCTGATGGCCCTGGGTTGGAGTCGCGCCAGGGTGCTGGCGATGATTCTGACGGAGGGTTTTGTCGTCAGCCTGATCGGCGGATTGGTCGGAGTCGTGGTCGGTATCTTCCTGGTCGATTTTGTTTCATCGATCTTGAGGGAATTGCCGATCATCCCGGGCCACGATCTCACCCTGTTCGGTCAGGCGATGGCGCTCTCGTTGCTCCTGGGGACCCTGGGTTCCTTGGTTCCCGCGTGGAAGGCATCGCGACTTTCTCCGATGGAGGCGTTGGGCTATGAGTGAGCCGGCGATCCGGGCCGTAGATCTGACGAGGAGCTACGAGAACGGCCTCGTCGAGGCGGTGACAGGCGTGTCCGTTCATGTCGCGTCCGGCGAATTCGTTGCCATCATGGGTCCTTCGGGGAGTGGGAAGTCGACCTTCTTGAACTGTGTCGGCACCCTGGATTGGCCGACATCGGGTCAGGTTTTTCTCGATGGTGAGGAGGTCATCAACGGGCCGCACGTGCATCGGTTGCGGCGGCGCAAGATTGGCTTCGTGTTCCAGTTTCATAATCTGATCCCCAATCTGACGCTTGCCGAGAATTTGCAGATACCCCTGTCGGGGGCGGCGATGACGCGCAAGGAGAAGCGCGAGCGTGCGCTGTATCTGCTCGATCGTGTCGGTCTCGGTCCGCGGGCACGCCACCGGGCCAATCGCGTTTCCGGGGGAGAGCGTCAGCGGGCAGCGATTGCGCGGGCGTTGGTGAACAATCCATCGATCTTGCTGGCTGATGAGCCGACAGGAAACCTAGATAGTGCGAATGGTCGCGTCGCCCTCGATCTCTTGCTGGAACTCCGAAGGGACGCCGGCATGACCATGGTCGTGGTCACGCACAACCCCGAGGTGGCACGATCCGCCGACCGGGTGTTCGAGTTCCGTGATGGCAGGATCGTGTGAAGTCCGCTGACGCAGTGGCCTGTGCCTACAACTTGATCGTGACGTCGTCTCGCAGGAAGTGAATTTCGCGCGCTGGCGACTGGCTCAGTTCGAGAGCGCGCATGACTCCCTCTCCGTAGGCTGAGAGTTGCGGTTCGTGTCGTTGCGCAGCGTCTTGATGTTTCCCTGGTTCGACCTGATCGGTCTTGTAGTCGATGATGGTCCAGGCCGAGCCTTTTTCTTCGAGGAGGAGGTCGATGATGCCGCTCCTGTCTTGACCCTTGTCATCCATGTAGGCGATGGCGACCTCGCGCCGAGTCTGTTTCGCATTCTGTATCCGAGCATGTAGATCGGACGCGTGGAATTGTCTTGCGATTCTCATGACATCCTCGCGGAGGTCTTCGAGGCCCGCTGTCAGTGTCTCGATGAGTCCCTCATCAGGCCCTTCCAGGTCCATGTCGACGAGCGCCAGATATTCATGAGCACAGTTTCCCAGTGACAGGGCCCGCTCGCGCGATGAGGCATCACCTTCGGTTGTCGCGTGGTCTTCGCCGGCGCTGCTGGGCAAGGCGCGGATCGGTGTGGATCGATCAGCGAGGGCTCGGACGCTTGCGGTGAAGGCCTGATAGGCGCGGATGGTCCCTTGCACATCCACATCTTTGTTGCGTGTCCGTGGTGTAGGCTCAGGTTCTTTGGCTTCGCGAAGAGTGAACAGCCCGGGGTCGATGGCGTCGATATCGTCTTGCCATGGAGATGGCCTCCTGGAACTTCCGCTACCGAACATCACGAGACGTTCCTCTGCGCGGGTTGCAGCAACGTAGAAGATCCTTTGCTCCTCTGCGCGGGAATGACGCTTGGCCTCTCCATCGGCGATCAAGCTGGCCGTGCTGCTCACTCCGCCTATTCGCACACCGACGATTTCTTCGCCGGTTACCGTGAAGAGACGCTGAACCGATCCGGATTGCGAAGATCGTCCGGCGCGATCTTCACGTGCTAGATCCGGCAAGATCACCACGGGAAATTCGAGTCCCTTGGCCTTGTGCATGGTCATGACTCGCACAGCGTTCATGTCCTGATCGAAAAGGGGGCTCTCCTCGTCATCGGTCTCATCTGCAGCACGTTGCTCCAGGAGATCGGCGGTCTCTTGAAGGTCGATCGGTCGTTGACCGAGGAGTTGGTGCAGGAGTCGATCGATATTGGCCAATCGCTGGGCTCCTTCGTAGCCGCTGCCCTCGCCGATCAGGAACTCATCTCGGGCCAGAAGGCATCTGAGGGCCCCGTCGATGGGCATCTCGCAGATCGCGAGGTAAAGCTTTCTGAGGCACCGCAGGCAATCCTGGACAGGCCCTTCCTCGTCCGTCACCAGTCGGAAATCGAGGCTGTCATGTTCCTGTGCGAAGGCGAGGATATCGCTGTCTCGTGCGTCGCTGAACACCGATCGCAACAGCGTCAGGACCGCGACCGGATCGTGTGGTCGGGCCATCGCCGCGATCAGGGCTGTCGCCAGGACGATCTCCTGACGGCGATAGAATCGTTTGCTTCCATCGAGTACGTAGGGGATCTCGGCGATACGGAGTGGTCGCAGGAGCCAGTTCGTGTCGGTGGCAGCCCGTAGCAGGATGACGATGTCGCCGTAACCAATCTCTTGTTGGCGAAGTTCTTTGATCGTTTCGACTGCGAGCCAGCCCTCGGCCTTTCTTCTGGCCGACGCAGGAGTCTTGTCCCCCAGGTTCAGTCGTAGCATCGAGACGGCGTCGGGTACACCCCGATCACGCGTGGCCTGCACAGCTTCGTAGCCATGCTGGTAGGGCGGGTCAGCGGTGAGGCTTCGTTCGCAGAGGCCGTTGACGAAATGCAGGATTTCCGGCCGACTGCGGAAGTTGGCGGTCAGTTCAAGCTGGATTCCCCCCTGAGCATTGATCTTCTCGACAGCGCGGAAGAAGGCCGCGATGTCTGCGCGACGGAATCGATAGACACTCTGCTTGGCATCGCCGACGATGAAAAGGGACCCCGGCCTGAGTTCGAGATCCATGGGTTCGTCGACAGGATCCTCGCCGGGCATCGCCGCAAGGAGGAACAGGATGTCGTATTGCAGTGGATCGGTGTCCTGAAACTCGTCGACGAGGATGGCCTTCAAGGGAGAGCCGATGCGTGATCGCAAGGTTCCTTTGCGCATCAGGCTTGCTCGGGTAAGGAGGAGAAGCTCATCGAAGCTGGCCATGCCCGAGTGGGCGCTTTTGCGGCGGATATCCTCGATGAAGGGCATCAAGAACTCGATCACGGCGGAAACAGTCTCGTCGTCGCCTTGTGCGTAAGGCTTGAGTCTGTCGGCATGTTGGGTGAGCGCCTCGGTTGCTTGCTCACTGACCTCCTTGCCGAGTTGTCTGGCGCCCGCTGCCGGTGTTTTCTTGTCGATTTCGGCAACTGTGGGCCGCTCGCCTTGGCTCAGTGTTCGATATCCAGTGAGCAGGGAGTCCGCGTATTGCCGCCAGGGTTCACGCGCTTTGGTGTGATGGGCTATCAGCCCCTCGAGGTCGGCGATGTGCCGATCCAACTGCCCCAGAGCCGGTGTTTCACCGATCTTGTTCCAGGAGCTCGCAGGGAGTTCATGAAGAGCCCAGGCCAGCTGGCACAACTGATGGGGCTCGAAGCGAACAAGCACCGGATCGAGGCCGCCGAGATCCTGCAGGAAGTGGGTGAACCTGAGGTCGAAATCTCTGCGGAGGTTGGCGGGCGCATCAGCACTGAGGCCCGGCGGGATGCCCAAGGCGCGGGCATTGTCTTGCAAGAAGCGCAGACAAAAGCCATGAAAGGTGGAGATCGCGACCTGATCGGAAAATCCAAGGACGTCTTGAACACGTGACAGGTCCTCGCGCCACAAGCCAACTTCTTCGAGCACGTAACGATCGCTCTCTTCGATCTTTTTTCCATCCAGCCAGGGCTCGACGGAACGCAGGAGTCTCTCGAGCCGTTCGCGCATCTCGGTGGCGGCGGCCTCGGTGAAGGTCAGGGCCAGAACTTCGCGAGGATCGAGGCGTTGGCGCACGAGTGCGGTGAGCAGGCGGCCGACGAGCAGGGATGTCTTGCCGGTACCTGCTCCTGCGGTGACCACGAGGTTCTGTTCGAAGTCGGTCAGGGCTGCGCGCCGGGCATCGCGGTCAGGGAGTTCGGTCACGATGCCTTCTCCGTCCCGTCATCCGGCAGCATGAGCTGACGGGAAGATTTCTTTGCGAGTTCGAAGTAGCGGCGGAGTTCGGCTCGCTCGTCCTTTCCGACGCGTTCGTGACTCGGAGGGTGGAGGCGCCGGCAGGCCAGGCGGAAGTCGCACCACGAGCAATGCTGAGGGTCAGGGGCGGGCACGAAGGCTCCGCTGGTCCGCAATTCTGCCAGGACGGCGAGCGTTTCATCGATGGCCTCTCGCTTGCTGCCAACCATCCAGCCTGCGCAGTCGGCGAGCATCGAGCGCGAGGCTTGCTCGTCATTTGCCGATGCCGCGGGTCGGATCTTGCGTATTTCGAGTTCTGCCGGGCCATCTCCATCACTTTGGTGCAGCAACAGGCCGTAAGCGATGAGCTGGGGTTTGCGGCCCTTCAAGATCATGGCCGTGTTGGTTTGTTTGTCGGGATTGGCACCGGTCTTGTAGTCGATGACACGACCGTCACCATCGGCCAGCCGGTCGATGCGATCAACGCGGCCGCGCAGGGGCAGAGCGACCGGGGATCCGTTGGGGCGTGCAGGCTCGAGTATTCCCTCGATGTTCCGTTCGAAATCGATGGGCCGGGAACCGTCTTGGCTCATGATCTCGAGGTCGAAGCGGATGGCTTCTTCGATGGCCTGCCACCATTTTTTTTCGAACAGGTCGCGCAGCACAGGGATCTCGCATCGATGGATGGCAGGTTCGTCGCGGAGTTGCTCTCCGAAGGTTGTCCTGGCGAGGTTCAGGATCTCGGAAGCCAGCGTCGTCGGGTCTTCGGCGGCTCCGAGGCGGTCGCGGAAGGATCGCAATGCGTTCTCCATGACCTCGTGGACGATGGAGCCGGCGCGATCGGCAGGCAGTGACAAGGGATCTGGATCCCTGGGCAAGGGGCGCAAGCCCATCGCTCGCGAGAACAGATATTGCTGCGGGCAGGTCGCGAGTTTCTCCAGTGCATACATGGACTCGGCCCGTGTCAGGTCCACGAGTGCTGGAGAAACGACGCCATCACGGCCGAGATCATCCGAGGAGAATGTTTCGAGCCCTTGTGCGCGAGCGAGAACCTTGGCGCCGGTATCTCCTGCGACCTCGGCGATCTCCTGTGCCGAAGCCTTTTGCAAGGCCAGATCGATGAGGCAAAGGTCGCGAGGGCAGATGCCCGTCTCGATCCGCATCTTCGCGCGCTGGCCAGGGTGGGTGGGTTCGTATGTGGGCTGGGGCCATTGCGGTTCAAGCTCCTCGAGCCAGGGGCTGGCGGACGTGGCCTTGCCGCGCCCGTCCCGCCGTGGTCGGCTGATGATGGCCGTGTCGGCTCCTTGAGCCAGACAGGATTCGAGCAGTTTGCGCTCGCGTTCACGGGCGATCTCGGCGGAGGCCATGCCGGGGATCGAGGCTCGAAGGGGATCGGTCAGGAACTGTGTGCTGGGCGATGGTCCGGGGATGGCATCGCGGTGGAGGCCGAGCAGGTGGATGTGCCGGGCGGGATAGGCGGGCAGATCCTTGTATTCGATGAGATGTACGCCGATGCCCGAGTCCATGGCCAAGCCGCGTTTGCTCAGGAGGTCATGCAGCTCACCCAGGAAGTCTTCGTCCTTCGCGCCTGCCGGATCTATCAAGGAGATGCTTTGCAGGCATGCCTCGATCCGTGCGGCACAATCTTTCTCGCGTGCCGCGGATGTAGGAGTTCGCAGGAGTGCTTGCTGGGTCTGGCGCAGGAGGTCGGCACGAGCCTTGAAGGTCAGGGTCTTGCCGTTGGTGTTCGCGAGGTCTGCGATCTGCAAGAGTTGCGCGGCAGCACTGGGCGCCTTCTCGCATAGTTCGTTCAAGAGGGTTCGGGTGTCCTCGTTTCGCCCATGCAGTCGTTGTTCGCGCGAGAAGACCTCCAAGCAGTGTAGTTCCTGGGGAGGGATGGGATCGCGGAGGAGGGGAGATCCGGCAATGGCTGCCCAACTCGATCGCGATGCCGTGCCGAAGAGGATCTGGGCGAGGTGCGAGCACAGGGCAGCGCGCGGTTCACCGAGCAGGGATGTTTCGGCCTTCGGTCGCACGGGCACACCTTCGCATGCGAAGGCATGCACGATGTAAGGGACATATTCGCCGAGGCTTGGAGCGGCCAGTGCCATCTCGTTGAGCGGCACGCCGCGTGCGGATGCATCCATGCACAAGTGTGCCGCGAGTCGTAACTCAGCACCGAGGTCCGCAGCCAGATGGTGATGTTGTTCTTTGGCCGGGACCGGTTCTTCGGATCGGATGCGCAGGGCAGCACCGGCTTCGGCGGCTGCGGTCAGGAGTCGCACCACATCGCCTTCGAGGTGGGGGACTCCAGCGACCAGGATATGTACCGGCCAGTGTTTCTTGCGGGCGAGGGTTTCGGTGGCGAGTTCGATCATTCGGGCTGGTGTGCGTCGGTTTCGTGTCCGCGACCTGAAATCTTCGGTGATCTCGTTCAGTTCGATCGACCAGGGGTCATCCAGGACCATCTCGTAAGGACCGGCATGCTGCAGTTCCTTGACCGCCGCCAGGAGTTCTGCCAGTGCCGCGGGGAAGGCTGCGGCGTAACGTGCAACTGCTCCTTGGCGCCCTATCAGGCAATCCCTGAGGATTTCGCGCTCCTCGAGCGGGTCCATCGACTGGCTCGGAGCGGCGACTCCGAAGTGCTGGAGACAGGCGCTCGCCAGGGCTTGGGCATTCGAAAAGGAGACGCCGAGAAGGGCGTTTCCTCCGGCCAGGACCGCTTGGCGCTGTGCGGCAGCGGCGCGCGCAGAGCTTGTGAGGATGATTGCTTCACCACCATCGGTTTTGCTCAACTCATCGAGGAGCCATTGCGTGAGGGGGTGTGGTTTGGTTGTAGACCGCAAGCTATCAAGGTACCGTTTGCTCGCGAGGATTCATGGATGTCCTGTTGATCAGTAGTCGAAGCAGCGGTCCCGAGCCTCATCCCAGCGGTGTCGGAGCCCTGGAGATGGCGTCTTCGCTCGCTTCAGCGGGGCATGCGGTGCGCTGGATCTGCCCGGCGGGTTCGGGGAAAGCTGGAGAACTTGCGGTGCCCGGCAATGTTGAACAGATCCGGATCTCTTCCCAGGCTCCGCCTTTTCACGAGGTTCAGGGTCAACTTGCAGATCTTGAACTGGAACGCATCTTGTGTGGGGAGATCCGTCGCCGCTTGCCGGATATCGTTCATCAGGTCGGTTTCGGGGGGGAGGCCTCGGTGATGTTGCCCTGGATTGCGGATCGGCTCGGAAGCCACTCCATCGTGACCCTGGTCTCGCGTGAAGAATTCCTCTGTCACAAGGGCGTCCTCGTTAATGAGCGGGGTGACGCTTGTCAGGAATGGGAAAATCCCCAGCGCTGTGTCGAATGTTGCCATACACCATCCCCGGGGGGGCTGACGGCGCGACAGGCTTTCTTGGCGCGCTGGATGCGCTGGTTCCCGGCCCTTTCTCGCTACCCACAGGTGCCCGACTTCGAGATTCGCCGCGATCTTTTGGTCGGCGGCCTCCTGCCGGCAACTCTCGTGCTCGTCGCCAGCGAGGATGATGCGGCGATGGTCTCAGCGATGGGAGTGCCGCGGTCTTCGATCGAGCTGTCGCCTCGTTCGGGCGATGTCGAGGCCTTGCTGGCGATCCACGATCTCGCCCTGGAGCGAGCCGTAAAGGTTGCTCGGGCGTAGCCGTCACCGTCAAGAGCGGCGACAGTAGCGGCGGATGCTGAAGGCGTATTCGTGGCGATCGTCTTTCTCATGAGACCGGTCGTCAGCCAGTTCCCACTCATCCCAGTCGATCTCCCCAAAAAGCACGTCGCCCTCCACTTCTGCATGCACCAGGGTAACGCAGAGTTCATCGGCCCTGGGCAAGGCGAGGTGGTAGATCCCGGCGCCGCCGACGATGAAGACTTTTTCGGCATCCTTGGCAGCGTCGAGAGCTTCGTCCAAGGAGTGTGCGATGGTGACGTTGTCGGCCTCGAATTGTTGATTTCGAGTCACCACGATTGACCGTCGGTCAGGCAGAGCTCTGCGCCCGATGGAGTCGAAGGTGCGGCGACCCATCACGATGGTATGGCCGCTGGTAAGGCGTTTGAAATGCGAGAGGTCTTCGGGAAGGTGCCACGGCAGCCCGTTTTCCTTGCCGATGACGTGGTTTTCGGACATCGCCCAGATGAGCGAGATCTTCATACCGCTACCGGTGCCTTGATGTGAGGCCAGGGGTCGTAGTCAGTCAATTCGAAGCTCTCGTAGCGGAAATCGAAAAGCGACTTCACGCTCGGATCGATCTTCATGGTCGGCAGGCTGCGTGGGTCGCGCTCGAGTTGCATGCGCGTTTGCTCGAGATGGTTGCGGTAGAGGTGTGCATCGCCGAGCGTATGCACGAATTCGCCCGGTTTCAGACCCGAGACCTGTGCCACCATGAGGGTGAGCAGCGCGTAGGAAGCTATGTTGAAGGGTACGCCAAGAAAGATGTCGGCGCTGCGCTGGTAGAGCTGGCAGGAGAGCTTTCCCTGTGCGACCCAGAACTGGAAGAGCAGATGGCAGGGCGGCAGTGCCATCCGGTCCAGGTCACCGACGTTCCATGCACTGACGATGATCCTCCGCGAGTAAGGGTCTCCCTTGATCTGCTCGAGCGCCCTGGTGATCTGGTCGACACAGCCACCGTCGGGGGTTGGCCAGGAGCGCCACTGGTGGCCGTAGACGGGTCCCAACTCACCGGCCTCATCCGCCCACTCATTCCAGATCGAGACACCGTGCTCGTTCAGATAGTCGATGTTCGTGTCGCCGCGAAGAAACCACAGCAGTTCATGAATGATGGATCGGAGGTGGAGTTTCTTGGTTGTTACCAGGGGAAATCCGGCCTGGAGATCGAAGCGCATCTGATGGCCGAAGACTCCGAGCGTTCCGGTTCCGGTCCGGTCATCACGATCGACACCGGTTTCCAGGACGCGGCGCATCAGGTCGAGGTATTGCTTCATTGCGAGGTGGGCCCGCTAGCGGACTGTCACGTGCTTACCGCTCGGCGGCCTGTTTTGCCACCCTTGGGTCTGGTGGAGCGGCTCAGATTGCGAGTTTTGCTGACCGTATGGCGTGCAGCCAGACCTGATTTTGTCGTGAGGGGGGGGGTGATTAAAAGAGGACGGACCAATCCCACCGGATCAGTCCGCCCATCAGCACTTCAGATTCACTCATCCCAAGCGGTTCTCGCCTACCGCTGCCAGGAGAGGGCCACCGGAGTGACCTCTTATATGTGTGCCCGAGACGCTGTGCCGACGATGGTTTTTCATTCGGCGCCCAAAGAATCGCGATCGTCGGCTCGGAGGATTTGATGGGAATCGGCCTAAGTCATTCTAATAAAGTATCTAATGACGATTCCTGGGTCGCTTGGGGATATCCCAGGGGCCGGCGATAACGAGTTCAATCGACTTGTACGCAGAGCCATCGATAGGCATCGACCGTGGCGGTCCAGGACGAGTATTCGTTGCGGTCGGGGATGAGCATCGTCAATTCTTCAACGATCGCCAGGCATTCCACCGCGAAGCTCGGCGATTCGCCATTTCGTGCCGCATAAGTTGCGATGTCGTTGAGCTGGCGAAAAAGTTCGTGGATCCGCTCCTGCTTGAAGGTTCCTAACATCATTGGCCTCTGCCTCTGTATAGCAGGCAAGAGGCCTGGGGTTTCAGCTGTGGGAGTGAGATTCGAGCCAGCGCTCGGTTTCGATCGCGGCCATACAGCCGGTCCCAGCGGCGGTTACGGCTTGTCGGTAGTAGCTGTCCATGCAGTCGCCACAGGCGAATACGCCATCAACGTTGGTGGCCGCGCGGCCCGGGACCGTCTTGATGTAGCCGCCCTCATCCATGTCGAGGGCATCGGCGAAGATCGTGGTATTGGGCTTGTGTCCGATCGCCAGGAAGAGTCCTTCGGAGGTTACCCGGCGGGCCTCACCGGTCTTGGTGTCGGCGATCTCGAGGCCCGTGACCTTTCCCTCTTCCACGTCGAAGACATTGGTGACTTGGCTGTTCCAGAGGATCTCGATCTTCGGGTTTTCCTGTGCTCGGTTGGCCATGATCTTGCTTGCGCGAAACGCGTCGCGGCGAACGACCATCGAGACCTTGGTCGCGAAGCGAGTCAAGAAGGTGGCTTCTTCACAGGCCGAGTCACCACCGCCGACGACATGGACATGCTTGTCACGGAAGAAGAATCCGTCGCAAGTAGCACAGGCCGAGACGCCGCGTCCTTGCAGGGCGAGTTCATTTTCGAGGCCGAGGTAGAGTGCCGAGGCTCCGGTCGAAATGATGAGGGTTTCTGACTCGTAGGTTTCACCGCTGCTGCTCGTGACCTTGAAGGGCCTCGAACTCATGTCAACCTTTTCGGCTGTCTCGTAGCGGACCTCCGTGCCGAATCGTTCAGCCTGGGCCTTGAACTCCTCCATCAGTTCCGGCCCGGTGATGCCCTCTCGAAACCCGGGATAGTTTTCGACTTCCGTGGTGATTGTCAGCTGGCCACCAGGTTGGTTGCCCGCCAGCAAGAGGGGTTCGAGGGTGGATCGGGCGGCGTAGATACCGGCGGTGTAGCCGGCCGGCCCGGAACCGAGGATCATGGTCTTGCGAACGTTGGACATCGGGGCTGATTGAGTGTTGGGGAAGAGGACTCCTTCCGAAATTAGCCCAAAGGTGTCCGTGGACGGGAGGGGATTCTTCGGATCTCGACACCGGAAGGTTGCAGTATCTGCAGCCCGAAACGCGGTTCAGCCCTCTACTGCTGGTGGAATCCTGCCGTCGCGATCAGGTCGACGCGATACTCGCCATTTTCTCTTGCCACCACGAATCGCGAGGCTCGGTGGTTTTCGTTTGGATCCACGATCTTCAAGATCACGTTGGGGCGTTGGAGATTGCCACCGGTGACCAGCAACTTCTTGCTGGATTGGTCGAGGGGAATGGTATTGACCAGTTTCCGCGAGTCGCGGGTCAGGCACTTGTGCAGAGCATCGCGATCGCCTGTCAAGATCGCTCCCTGGAAGCGGGAGAAGGCGCTCCGCGCCTTCTCGATCTCTGCGGCATCAGACGAGCAGGCCGGCAGCAAGAGGCACAGGAGGATCAGGCAGGATGTCTTCACGAACGCGTTCACTCCCATATCATCGGCTATTGGGGGCCTCGGACCTTAGTCAGTCGGTTTCGGCGGCGGCTGCAGACGAGCCCGAAGTGTCTCCCAGGATCTCTCGGGCTCTCACCGCCGGGTCTCCTGCTTGCGTGAGTTTCGCGAAGAGTCGCTCGAGGCTCGCGTCCGTGCCTACCTTGCGGCGGAGATCGTCGAGGGTCCCCGAGGCGAGGAGTCGCCCATGATCGATGACGGCCACACGGTCGGCGAGCGTTTCGACGACATCCAGAAGGTGGCTGCAGTAGATGACCGTGCCACCGTCGCGAGCGAAGGCTCGGAGCACCTCCTTGAGCACCATGGTGGTCTCGACATCGAGTCCGGCGAGTGGCTCGTCGAGAACCAAGACGCGGGGGTCGGTGAGCAGAGAGGCTGCGAGTGCGACCTTCTGCGTCATCCCCTTGCTGAATCCTCCGATCGGTTCATGTCGGCGATCGAAGATCTGAAAGCCGCGCAGCAATCGCTCGCTGGTTGCGGCGATGGTTTCCTCGCTCATCGAGAACAGCCGCCCCTTCAAGGTGAGATATTCTTCGGAGGTCAGGGCCTCGTGCAGAGTTGCAACCTCGGGCAGGTACGAGACGATTCGACGCGCAGCTTGGGGATCATCGGTGAGGTTTTTCCCATCGATGAGGATCGTTCCCGCATCCGGCTGGAGCAGGCCGACGATGCACTGCACGGTGGTGCTCTTGCCGGCACCGTTGGGCCCGAGCAGTGCCAGAATTTCGCCACGCTCGACCGAGAGACTCAAAGAGTCAACGGCGACCAGATCGCCGTAGCACTTTCGGATTCCATCGAGCTTGATCATCGGTTCGCGGAGTTGTTGCGGGTTCTGTATGATCCCTGGCGATCAGATCTTGCGCAATCGTTGTGAAAAGACGCTTCCTTTCCATCCTCCTCGTGACATTTGTTGCGCCGCAGGTTTGCTCTCAAACCGAGGAGATTCCGCGCCTGGAACTCACCGAGGCCTTTCCTGCGCAGGGGAAATTCAAGCTGCCACTCCGGGTCGGTCACCATTCCACTGATCCGGACGTGTACTACGTGGTCGAGCAGGACGGGGTCATTTCGCGGATTCCTCGCGATGGCGGGGTCAAGGGCCGTGAGATTTTCCTCGATTGGAGGAAACGTTGTCTGCGTAAGAACTGGGAAGAGGGGCTGCTCGGTCTCGCGTTTGACCCAGACTATGCTGACAACGAGTTCATCTACATCTACTACTCCGAGAAGGTTGTTGCGGAGAAGGGTGCGGGTGCCATCCGGCGTCGCAGCGTGATCGCACGCTTGAAGAAGATCGACGGCTTCGCCGGTCCGACGGTCGATATCGAGTCTGAACTCGTGATCCTCACGGTTCCTCAGCCCTTCGGGAATCACAACGGAGGCACGATCCTGTTCGGTCCGGATGGGATGCTTTACATCGCCCTTGGTGATGGTGGCAAGGCCAACGACCCGCACGGTAACGGGCAGAACAGGGAGACCCTTCTTGGTTCGATCCTGCGGATCGATGTTCGCGGAGCTTCTGTCGCGAGGCCATACCGCATCCCACCGGACAATCCTTTTGTCGGTGAGGATGGCGGTGTGCGCCATGAGATCTGGGCGTGGGGTTTGCGGAATCCCTGGGGAGTTTCTTTTGACCGGGAGACTGGCGATCTCTGGTGCGGCGATGTTGGGCAGGTTCTGCTCGAGGAGGTCGATCGCATCGTCAAGGGTGGGAACTACGGGTGGAATTTCAGAGAAGGCACCCAATCCTTCGAGCTTGGTCATCGCTGGCCACAGGAACCCGAAGGGATGATCGAGCCGGTCGTTGTTTATCCGCGTGAGAAAGGCATCTCGATCACCGGAGGTCATGTCTATCGAGGTTCTCGAATCCCCGAGCTTCAAGGTCGCTACATCTACAGCGATTTTGGTAGCGGTCGGATCTGGGCGGTCAAGGAAGATCGAAAGGGGGGCGCTACCGAAGTATGGGAGCTGGCTCATACCGGCAAGCAGATCACCAACTTCGCCGAACTCCCCGATGGTGAACTCCTTGCCCTCTGCTACGACGGCATGATTTACAGCCTGAGAGAGGTCAAGGGCCGCTAGCGACGTGTTGCGGTGGTTCCTTCGATCAGAAGGTCAGCTTCAACTGCGTTTCGATCACCCGGTCGAGGATGGCGTACGAGTGTTCCCATCTGAACCGGTCTCGCACGAATTGCGCCGCACGTTGCCCCATGCTTCGCGCCATCTGTGGTTCGGAGAGCATCTTGCAGACGGCCTCGGTGGTTGCGGCACTGCCGTCGGCGATGCACAGAGTGTCCTTGTCGAGGTCGCCGAGTCCCTGAGCTGCCTGTGGAGAGGCTACGACGGGCACCGACATACTCATGGCTTCGAGAACCTTGTTCTGGACGCCACGAGCCAATCGCAGAGGTGCTATCGCCACGGCCGCCTGATCGAAATAGGGCTGAGTTTCAGGCACCCGTCCGGTCACCTCGACTCCGGGGTGTCGAACGAGATCGCGAACTGACCGGGTCGGCCGGCTGCCAACGATGAGCAGGCGTGCATCGGCGAAGGCTCGCCGGATCGAAGGCCAGCACTTGTCGACGAACCACATCACTCCGTCAACGTTTGGTTCGTAGTCCATGACCCCGGTGAAGATCAAGGTATGGGTGTCGCGCTCATCATCACCGCGCGAGGTAAAGGCATCGACGTCAACGCCATTGGGCAGGACGACCGGTTCTATTTCGGGGATACGATCCATGAAGAGGGTTTTCTCGACGTCAGAAACGACAAGGGAGATATCAAATTCCCGGGCAACACATTGTTCGAATGTGAGTAGTCGTTGCGCTTCGCGGCGATAAATCCAGCGAGATAGCGGTCCGCAGCGTTGCGCATACTGGGCCCACTTATCCGAGTCCAGCTCTGCGAATTGCATGATTCGGGCCGCTGTCTGTTTCCCTGTTACATATTGAGCCATCGAGGATGAATAGACATGGATCAGGTCCGGGGGATCTTCGGCGATCCATTGGCTCACTGTTCGGGTGAGTTCTCGCGAGCGAAAGAAGGGCAGCGTCAAGGGTTCTCCGCTGGCGAGGCCGCGGAGGCTGGTGAACTTCCTCGTGCCTTGGTGGATGCGAGCGGCGAAGACCTCTGCACCGTCGATCTGCTTGGCCGATTCCAGGTCTTGTTCGTCTTCAGCCAAGCAGCCGACACGGACATCTGCGCCACGATCGAGCAAGTGGCGAAGGACGTGATGTGTGGTGATGCGGTCCCCGCGATCAGGGGGATATGGCACACGCTGGCTGAGGAAGAGGATGTTCAATGACGGTGATCTTGCATTCTTGAGGATGGCAAGCAAGGCCACAGGATGTGGATCTGGCGAGGATCTTGGGTCTGGAACAGTTTGTATCCCACCCGCTGGCGGGGTTACCGGCAAACCCAAAGGCCGTGGCCCGACTGTCAGCACCCTTGGCAATGGTTCGCAGCATGACTGTTCTGGTGGATGAGGTAGGCTTGATTGAGTGCTACAGGGATCTGTTGACTGTGGTTTCTGTCGGTAGAACCACGGTCTTATTCGCTACCATCAGTGCCGAGGCTTGAGCTTGCGTCTCGATCCATCGGTTGGTCCGTTTTGTTAACCACACCATCCAGAGTGCAGAAGCCAACACCACCACATGTCCGAAGCTGGTGGTTGCCCGCGATGGAGAGGGTCCGTTCCTTGAACAGGGACGATGTTAAGCGGAGTGACCGCATGAGGCGTGCGCGGTCATGAAATTCAGTCGCTGGGTTGTCTTCACTTTCGTCATCCACATCTTTGTCATTGCGATCGACAAGGGTGCCGGCCTGATTCTGTTCAAGATTCTGGAAGATCAGCCTGATGTGAAGGGAGCTGCTGACCTGCTCACCATCTTGCCCTTCATCATGATGGCGATCGCGAATCTCGGGCTTGCGACGTCTCTGGTCTACTACGTGAGACGGAAGGTGTTCGGTTTGACCGAGGTGGCGGAGACATGCAGTCTCGTTGCCTTCGTCTGGGGTTCCGTTGTTGCTGTTCTGGCCATTGTTGCGAGCCAGACCATAGGGCCCATCATCGAGCCGAGTTGGGAGTGGAGCCTCAACTACGTCATCCCGATTTCCTTGTGCGTCCCTTTCCTTCTCACCACGAGCTACTTCAACAGCCTTCAACTCGCGGTGGGTCAGATCCGGAACTACAACCTCATCCATCTCTTTTCATCGGGGTTGTTCTTGCCGATGTTCCTCTTGTTCTATTGGCTCTTGCCGGCTGATGAGGTGCCGGTCAGCATCGCCATGGCGCGCCTTGTCACGGCGGTGGCGATGTCGGTTCTGACGGTCTGGATGCTCCGCCATCTCGTGATCTGGAGGCCGCGGATGCACTGGACCTTCTTCAAGGCCGGCGTGTCCTACGGCTGGAAGGCGAACCTGACTTCGGTACTCACCTATCTCAATCATCGGATCGATCTGTTCGTCGTCGTGGTTCTCTTCGTGCCAGGCGCGGTGGTGTTCGCCGAAGGAGGCGCACGCGGCGTTGCCGAAGCGCAGCTGGCCCAGGCAGCCTTCTACAGTCTGGCGGTCACCTTCGCCGAGTTCGTCTGGCACTTTCCCGAGGCTACCCGCGACCTTTTCTTCAGCAAGGTTGCCGGGTCGAATGACAAGGAAGCGGCCAGATTCACGCCGATACTGTGCCGACTCAGCCTGGTGGCGTCGTTGCTGGGCGGCATCGCCATTTATTTCCTTGTAGATCCGTTGATGTCATTACTGAGCCCGAATGCCTGGGAAGAGAGGTGGCAAGAAACGGTCCTCGCAAGCCTGCTGGTCTTGTTGCCGGGCACCGTTGGCTTCACCGTGGCGAAGATCTTGCAGAACGATCTGGCTGCTCGTGGGCATATCGATCGGTGTTTGATCGCGACCGTTACCGTGCTGGTGGTGATGCTCAGCCTGGACGTTGTCTGGGTTCCCGTTGATGGTGCGGTGGGCGCGGCCTGGGCCTCTTCGATCGCGTATTTATGGTCGGCCATCTACACCCTGTATTCCTACCGCCGATGTGGCGGCGGCACGGTATGGGAGTGCCTCTTTGTTCGCCCGTCCGATTGGGTCTACGTGAAGCAGATCTTTGCTGCGGTCATCGAGAAGATCAAAGGGAGGGGCAAGGCGTGACCGCAATGGATGACGTGGCGGTGGTGGTGCCCGCGTTCAACGCCGCTGATTATCTTGGTGAGGCATTGGACTCGATCGCCGCACAGACGCGGCCTCCGGTTGAGGTCGTTGTCATCGATGACGGATCGACGGATGGCACACCCGCTATTGCTGAAGATCGTGGGGTGAGGTGCATCACCCAGGAGAATGCGGGGCCTGCTGCGGCACGCAATCGTGGAATCAAAGAGACCGGGGCTCCACTGGTCGCCTTCCTCGATGCCGATGATCGTTTCGTGCCGGAGAAGCTCGATCGGCAGGTTGCGGAACTTCATTCAACGGACGCGGTTGCTTGTTTCACGGATGCATGGAATTTGGTGGACGGAGTTCGTCGCGATAGGAAGGTTCGAGCTGATATGGCTGGAGGTGCGGTTCATCTCGCAGACCTTCTCCCGGGGAATCCGGTCATCTGTAGTTCCGTAGTTGTCCGGCGCGATGCTCTCGCCGAGGTCGGAGATTTCGATGCGGACCCTGTGCTTGTTTCAACCGAGGACTACGACCTCTGGCTTCGACTTCTGGAACTGGGCGAAATGCGCTATATCGCTGATCCACTTGCGGACTACCGCGTCCATTGCGCGAGTCTGTCGGACAACCTGCGGTTTCTTTCCGGCATTGACCGCATCATGGAGAAACTCGCTGAACGTCAGGCTGGCCTCGCCGGGCTGGCCGAACTCGTGGCCCGGCGTCGGGCCGGCGTTCGGATCGACGCCGCCTACGATGCTGTGAGGGCCGGACGGGGAAGGCAGGCCCGGGAGTTGTTGAGCGAGGCACGCCGTCTAGGGGGCTGGAGCTGGCCTTTGGCGAGGGTCTGGATGAGGGCCAGGTGGCCATTCTCCTGACCATACCGGCGCTGGAGCGATATATGGCCAGACCCGCCCGTGTCGAGAAGGGGACAAGTACGGACCAGCGAATAGCCCGGTTGTAAGGATTGGGAGTGGATACCCGGCGTGAGTTGGCAAGGGACGGCTTGCTTACCTATAGTAGTTTCGACCTCTTGGGGAGGAGCCAGCATGCTGTGGCCACAGAGCCCGATGCCAGAAGCGGAACACATGGAGATCACAGAGTTACCAACCGAGGGATACGAGCGAGTAGTCAAGGCTCACGATCCTGAATCGGGTCTTCGGGCGATCATCTCTGTCTACGACACCACACTGGGTCCGGCAGTGGGTGGGCTTCGCATGTGGCCGTATGAATCCGAGGAGGATGCTCTGTTCGATGTGCTGCGTCTCTCGAAGGGGATGGCCTACAAGTCCGCTGTCGCGCACACCGGGATGGGTGGTGGTAAGGCGGTGATCATCGGTGATCCAGCAGCGATCAAGTCGGATGAACTCTATTTAGCGATGGGTCGCTTCATCGATTCCTTGGATGGGCTCTACTACACGGCAGAAGACGTCAATACCCGTGTCAGAGATCTCGAGGTCATCCGGCGTGTTACACCCTACGTGACGGGCCTGGCTCGCGAATCTGGCGGCAGCGGCAATCCGTCACCTTACACGGCATACGGAGTGTATCTCGGGATTCGTGCGGCACTGGGCTGGAGATTCGGTTCGGATGACCCCAAGGGTCGTAGCGTCGTGATCCAGGGTGTCGGTGCTGTGGGGTCCGAAATTTGCTATCGCCTTCGCGATGCGGGTGCTCACGTGTTTGTCGCCGACCCGAAGACTGAAAAAGTTGCGGCAGCGGTCGATCAATGGGGTGCCGAGGAGATTGTGGAAGAGGATGTTCTGGTGGCGGATGTCGACGTCCTGGCTCCTTGCGCTCTCGGTGCCATCATCGACGACGATACCTTGCCAGGCTTGCGCTGTAAGATCATTGCCGGCGCAACGAACAACCCGTTACTCGATGCTCGTCATGGTGAGGAGTTGAGAGACCGAGGCATCCTTTATGCGCCTGACTACGTGATCAACTCTGGTGGGATCATCAATGTGGCCTGTGAATTCGAAGACGGTGGCTACGATGAGAGTCATGCTATTCGCCGGATCGAGCGTATCCCGCAGGCTTTGCGTGAGCTATGGACCATCGCCAAGGCGGAAGGCATTCCTCCGAGCCGGGCGGCCGATCGCTTGGCCGAGAAGATCCTGGCTGAGGCCTCTGTGACCCCCGAGTCGCCGAACCCGGTTTAGGGGCGGCTGTTTCTGTGGTTGCCGCTATCTCGCCAGGTTCAGATATGCCTGGAGTGTGGTTTCTGCGGCTTTGCGCCAGGTGAAGGAGCGCGCTCTCTCGATGGCTGCCGGTTGTATCTGCGCGGTCCACGAGTCACGTTGACGCAGAGCGTCCTCGATCCCGCTCGCCATGCTGTCCAGGTCGGTCGGGTCGAAATAGAAAGCGTGGTCGCCCCCTGCCTCCTGCATGCCGGAGGTTTGGCTCGTCACGACCGGGGTGCCCAGAGCCAGGGATTCGATGACCGGGATTCCCCAGCCTTCGATGAGACTTGGATAGATACAGAGTTCGGCGCCGGCATAGAGATCGATCAGGTCTTTGCGAGTCAGGTAGGGCAGGAACAGGATTTGTTGTGTGAGGCCTGCTCGCGCTGCGCGTTCTCGGAAAGGTTTTTGCTGGGCTTCGTTCAAGCCGGAGATGAGGCAAGGCAACTCGAGGTGCCCACGGGAATGCAAGAGGCCCAGGGCATCGATCAATCCGTTGGTGTTCTTGCGCCTGAGCGAGGAACCGAGGGCAAACAAGTAGCGCTGACCATTGGCAAATCGGAGTCTCGCCTTGTCGGCACTTCCTTCTGGAGCACCTGCGATGAACTCGGGGGAGATCCCGTTGAAGAAGACCTGAACCTTCTCGGCTGCGACCCCATGCCGGTTGATGATGTCCTGGCGTGACCATTCACTGACTGTCAGTATGGTTTTGGCATCCCGGAGGACGCGAGGGGTTACTGCCCGGCAATACCGGACGTATGGGTCGTCGAGGCTTTCGTCGTGCCATGTGACGATGAGGTCGTGGACTGTCACCATGAGAGGTGGGCCGCGCCAAAGAGGCCAGGATGGCGGCAGCGTGTTGTAGGTGCCGTGGTAAACCGAGACCTTGTCTCGCCGGATTTGCCATGGCATTCGAATCCGTTCCCAACTGTTCCAGCGACCACCGCGGATTTCCGTGCGGACAGGGCGCATGTTCTCCGGGATTGGCGGCATGTCCTCAGGAAGGTCGCGTTCGTGGTACAGAAGGAATTCCTGGTCTGCTGCGAGATCGCTGAATTCTCGCATCAGGTGTCGGACGTAGAGTCCTATCCCTCGTGGATGCAACCGAAAAGCTTCGCGTGCATCGATCCCGATTCGCACAGACATCAGTCGTCCAGTCGTGTTAACACTTCAGCGCCATCGTCATGGATGAAGATGGTGTGTTCTGTCTGCGCGACCCGGACACCCGGCTTCTCGGCCAAGGGAGGATAGTCCAGCAGGATTCGAGCTTTTGCGAGATTCTGTAGTGCCTTCTCGACCCGCTCGGCAGTGCCGAGATGTTCGACGAGATTGCGGCGTGCAAAGGGCAGCCCATGGATGCTTTCGAGTGCTGCCTCGACATCTTTGGAGATGCGGTCGCGTGGTTTGATCTTTCGCTTGAGTCCGAAGACTTCTGGCTCTCCTCGGTTTTCGATGTAGCCCGCTCCATCGCATACGAAGGGTTCACACGCAACGGTCTGTCCTGCACGGAGTCGGCCGGCATTTGCTTCGGCGTAGCTGTAGATCGACGGTTTGCAGTGAACGGTGTAGCGGGACACACCGTGTCCGGTCAGGTTGTAGATGGGTTTGAGTCCGAAGGCGATGACGGTCTGTTCGATCTGATGGCCAATTTCCGTGATGGAAGCCCCGGGCCCCATCAGGCTGATTGCATTTTCGAGTGCCACCCGACTGGCCGCCACGAGTGCTGAATCAGGCCCATTCCTCAGGTCCACAGTGGTAGCACTGTCGGTGACCCATCCATCGACGTGGGCTCCCACGTCGAGTTTGATGATATCGCCTTCCTCGACAACGGTTGGATCGTCGATCGGCGAGCAATAGTGAGCGGCAATGTTGTTGCGAGAGAGTTGTGCCGGGAAGGCCAGCCCTCCACCCATCTCTCGAATGATGCGTTCGGCCTCGCAGGCGATGTCTTCGAGGCGAGTGCCTGCTTTGATCATCTTCTTGCAGGTTTCTCGAGCCGTGGCCGTGATCTGGCCTGAGCGCCTCAGCATGTCGAGATCGGAGGGTTTCACCGGTGGCGACGATAGCGGGCGGCTGCAGTTTTGTCGTTGCAGTTCCTCGGTGAGTGATCAGGTCATTTGCCCAGAGGCAGCTTGCTCCGGAGACGATAGAGCCAGGCGTTATTCTGCTTGTATACGGGCCCTCTGGTATCCGAGAGTCGGCGCTGTTGAGCCTGGAGTCGTCCCGTCAGCACGTTTTGCGCCCATGTGGCGTAGGTCTGTTTCAGTTTTTCCATGGGAGATCGGTCGAGGTCGATGCGCAAATCCACGAGTTTGTCGGAGCGAGAGTCGTAACCGGCTTCATTGCGGGTAACCATCAGACTGGCTGACCACGCGGGAGCGATGTCATTGAGGGGTCCCTGCGGGTCACTGCTCCAGGCAGCATCGAGGGCGATCAGCAGACGCTCTGCGAGCGGCAGTCCGTTCCGGGCCTCGAAGACCGCGATCATTTTTTCAAGCGCCGGGACCGGCTCCAGAAGGATGCCAGCAGTGAGGCATTGCTTGCCGGATTTGACATAGCTCGTTCGCGGAGAGCCCAGCACACCGATACCCATATAGCTGGCTTGTTGACCGTCCTTGTCGAGGATGAGGAGGAGTCGGGCCCGGGGATGTGATTCTTCGCTAACCAGCAGGTCGGCGATCGATGCTGGCGGCATACCCTTTTCGAGAAGTTCGATGCCGCGCTGCTTCCACGCGGTGTTTGGTCGGGCGCCGACCATCACGGCGCCAACTCCGGCGCGTAGTTCGGGCAGTACCGAGCCGGATGCGGGGAGGTTCGAGAAACAAGCGAAGCCGAGGTCCCCGGTCTTTTCGTCGCGTCCTAAAATGAACACGCCGTTTGCATAGACTTCACCGACATCGGCTCCGTAGAACCGAAAGCCGGTAATCTTCTTGGTTTCTGGGTCTTGCTTCTTCTCGGCTGACTTGACTTCAGCGGCAGCGGCAGCAGTTTTCCTGTGCGCGTTGATGGATTCGACGGTTGGCTTCTGGATGTCGGATTCCGAACTATCGGATGCACCCTCTCCACACGCGGTCACTGCCAAGCAAGCGAGCAAGATGGCCATGCATCGACGGTTGCATGGGTTCATGTCACTTCTCGTATAGCTTGGCGACCAGATCCGCATAACCGTTGTAGGGTAGTGTCTTGACCTTTTCTCCGCCCGGGATCAGCCGCTCTTCGGCCTGAGACCATCGGGGGTGCGGCACGTTTGGCTCGACGTTGCTGTGCCAGCTGTACTCTTTTGGCTGGGCGTTGTTCCAGAAGGTCGGAGGCTTCTCCTTGGTGAACTCGAACTTGACGACGCTCTTGATGCTTTTGAGTCCATATTTCCATGGGGTGACCAGGCGCAGAGGGGCGCCGTTCTGGCGCGGAAGTTCTTTGCCGTACAGTCCGTGAGCAAGGAGGCTCAATTCATTTCCCGCCTCTGCCAGGGATAGCGCCTCGTAGTATGGGAATTCGTAGCCTGTTCGAACTGCGTCGGGCATCTCATCCGGGCGATAAGCGGTGAACATCTGGACGTATCGTGCGTCCTTGGTTGGTGCTACCCACTCGAGGAACTTCTTCATCGGGAATCCCGTCCACGGCACTGTCATGCTCCATGCCTCGACGCAGCGGAACCGATAGATCCGTTCCTCGCTGCGAAGGTGTTTGAAGAAGTCTTCGAGATCAGCAATTCCCGGTTTCTCGACCAGACCGGCGATCTCCACCTTCCATGGCGCTGTCTGGAATTTGTTGACCTTGAATTGGACCATGCGCTTGTTGAGCGAGAACTCGTAGAAGTTGTTGTAGGAGGTGGCAGCTTTTTCGTCCGTCAGGGGGCGCTCATCGACCGCGTAGCTCTTGTTGCGGGTTGCTGGAAAGGTTCCTTCTGGAGCGCGGAATAGCTTGGGACCATCTTCGTCCTGGGGGTCTTGCCGAAAGGAGGCCTTCAGAGGGAGTGCTCGGTCCAGGATGCTGCTCGGCAGGAGTCCTGCGGCCGCGAGTCCGGCCAGAACTTGCCGGCGATTCACCCAGGCTTCTTCGGGAGTGATCGCGGAATCTCTGCGGTGCCAGATATTCTTTCTGTTCATGGTGCGGCCTCCTCGGAAGAGTTTACGGGGATGGGGGCGGGTCACTCCTGGAATTTTTGCCTCCGACACGATTGGACCGAAGCCGTAGCAAGATGAGGATGCCAATCAGGAGGACGATGATGGCAGGATGCAAGAGTAAGCGTCCGATGCTGCCGAGTGCTGGGATGAATAGCTTGAGCTGAGTAGCGGCCATCACCACGGAGGCGATACCGATGGCCGTCAAGGCCAGCTTTCCGATCCTCCTCATGTCGAGATCAATCCTGTGATCATCATGGCCATCGATGTGTATCCGTGGCTCAAAGGACGCCTAGTTCCGTTCCCGCTTGTACGAAAGCTTCGACGGCCGTATCGATGTGGTCATCTTGATGAGCGGCACTGATTTGAACGCGGATCCGAGCCTCACCTTTTGGCACCACAGGAAAGGAAAAGCCGATCACGTAAATGCCCAGTTCGAGCAGGCGTGCTGCCATCTGTGCAGCCAGCCGAGCATCTCCGAGCATGATCGGCACGATGGGATGCTCTCCTTCCTTGATCGAGAATCCGGCGGCTGTCATGGCTTGGCGGAAGCGCCGGGTATTTTGTTCGAGCTTGTCGCGCAGTGCTGTTGATGAGGCGAGCTGGTCGAGGCATGCGATGGTCGCGCCGACGATGGCAGGTGCGACGGTGTTGCTGAACAAGTAGGGCCTCGAGCGCTGCCGAAGGAGTTCGATGATTTCGGATCGTCCCGATGTGAACCCTCCTGAAGCGCCGCCCAGAGCCTTTCCAAAGGTCGATGTGATGATGTCGACGCGGTCCTGAACACCGTGATGCTCGGGTGTGCCTCGGCCCGACGGGCCAAAGAAGCCGCTGGCATGGCTATCGTCGACCATGACCAATGCATCGTATTGTTCGGCGAGGTCGCAGATCTCCGGGAGCTTGGCAACGAAACCATCCATGCTGAAGACGCCATCGGTGGCGATCAGTCTCGAGCGGCAGTCCTTGGATTCTTGCAGGCATCGCTCCAGGTCCGCCATGTCGCTGTTGGCGTAGCGCCAGCGCTTGGCCTTGCTCAAGCGAACCCCATCGATGATCGATGCGTGGTTGAGTTGGTCGGAGATGATGGCATCTTCGGGTCCGGTCAAGGTTTCGAACAGACCACCATTAGCGTCGAAACATGAGGTGTAGAGGATCGTGTCTTCCGTGCTCAGGAAGTCGCAGATCTTCGCTTCGAGTTGCTTGTGGATGTCTTGTGTGCCGCAGATGAAGCGTACGCTCGACAGTCCGAATCCATGGCTGGTCAGGGTTTCCTTTGCTGCAGCTACCAGCTCCGGGTTGTTGGAGAGACCGAGGTAGTTGTTTGCGCAGAAGCAGATGGGCTCGGCATCACGAACGCCGATGCGGGGGCCTTGAGGAGTGAGGAGGACGCGCTCTTCCTTGTAGAGCCCGCCCTCGCGGATCTCGTCAATCTCGGTTTGGATGCGCTTTTGAACAGAGCCATACATGTCGTTGTCTCCCGCGAGCGTTGAACTCGCCGTCCGGGCCTGTGCCGGAGCGGTCGCGTACGATGTAACGCAATCGATGGGGCGGGGCAACAGATCCGGGCCAGAACGCTGCATCATGAGCCGTGATTCCGGCTCGCCGGGAGCGGCCTATCCTCCTTGGCACGCTTCGTCCGGGTAGAGGATGACCTTTCCTTCCAGCCCTTCGCCGAAACGAGTCATGCCATGCTCGAACTCTTCGAGCGGGAGTTCGCACGTTACGAGATGCTCCACATCCAGGCCCTTTGCCAGGAGTTCGAGCATGCGGTCCCAGGTGGCGAAGATCTCTCGACCGATGATGGCGTGGATGGTCAATCCCTTGAAGATGATGTTGTTGCTGAAGTCATCGATCGAGACGGATGCTGTTCGTGGCAGCCCGAGTTGAACCAGATGGCCGGCCGCACGGATCATTCGGATGGCATTGTTGATGCCGTCAGGATGGCCGGAGATTTCCATCGAGACATCGACGCCGCCTTCGGTGGCATGGATGACTCGATCCGTGACATCGCCGTCGCGAGCATCGAGGACCGTGACTCGATCTTCGGATCTGGTGCGGCGACTCCATTCGCGTGCCCGCTCAAGGGGCTGTTCCTTGACATCCAGGATGAAGATATGTCGCGCACCGACGAAGAGCGCGACCTCGGCGCACATGGCACCGATCGGTCCGTAGCCGACAATGGCGGCGGTCTTGTCCTGGAGTGGCACCTTACAGGCTGTATGAACCGCATTGCCCAGAGGATCCAGAATGGCACCGACCTTGTGGGGTAAGGTGTCCGGTAACACCACAATATTGGTAGCCGATATGATGACGTGATCGGCGAATGCACCGTCCAGATTGACGCCGCGAATTTTGGTGTTGGCACATGCGTGGAAGGCGCCGTCGCGGCATGCCGGGCAGGCATGGCAGACCTCATGCATTTCGGCGCTCACATACTGTCCGACCGAGAGGTTGGTGACATCCTTGCCCAGCGCATCGATGGTGCCGCAGAACTCGTGTCCGAGAACGATGGGTGGTTCAACGATCTCGGCGATCGAGGGATCGCCCTTGCAGATATGGACATCGGTTCCGCAGATGCCAGCGGCCAGGACACGGACCCGGACTTCGCCGGGGCCAGGTGTCGGTATGGACAGGTCGTGCCGGAGTCGGAACCCTGCCGGTTCGTGGAGTTCGATTGCCTTCATGCGCCCCGTCACGATGGTGAGAATCTAGTCGCTGCGGCCCGATGAGAGGAGGGTCTCGATGATTCTCCCGGTGATGACTTCCAATCGCCGCAACCTCGTGGCCCTTGGCGCGGCTATGCTCGTCGCCATGCATTGGCTGTTCCGGATCATGTCGGTCGCGCTGGTTCTGCCGCAGGCTGCATGTGAATCGCCATGGCATGGGGATGAGATGCGCTTTGCTGCGCGCCCGGTGCAAGAGGTCTCGAACTGGCGAGTCGGTTCTGGTGATCGCTTGGCGGGCTGGCTTCGGCTCCTGGAGATGAAGGGCCCCGATGGCGATGCCAGCTTTTTCCGGGTGGACAATGCCCAGGGACAGTGGCTCGGATTCATCGATCGGCAGGGTCGTGTTTACCAGCGGATACCTTTTTCGATGGAGGAAGTGTTCCGCGGCATCTACACGATGAAGGAGGCTCTCAGCCTGCTCTTCGAGGAGCCTGGCCCATTCAGTTATTCTGCGTCCGGGAAGGCGGGTTCGCAGTCCGCTGTGGACCGCGGTGATGTTGAGGGCATGATTTCAGACAAGGAGAAGTGAAGGTGACACGAGACGAATTTCCGGTTTCTGCATCGCGGACCGAGATGACCGAGATGGTGATGCCCAATGACGCCAACCCACGCGGCACGGTGATGGGGGGGAGGGTCATGCACTGGATCGATATCTGTGCGGCCATCGCCGCCGGTCGTCATGCTCGAACACCGGTCGTCACCGCCAGCGTCGACAAAATTGATTTTCATCGTCCATCGCCGGTCGGCAGTGTCCTTGCACTGTTCGCATCGGTTAACTATGCGGGCCGGACTTCGATGGAGATCGGTGTGAAGGTCCTGCACGAGGACCGGGTGACAGGGGACCGCTACCATGTCGCGTCCGCCTATCTCACCTTCGTGTCTCTCGACCCCCAGACAGGAAAGCCACAGGCAGTGGCCAAGATCTTGGCCGAGACAGAAGAAGAGAAGCGTCGGTATGCACAGGCAGAGCATCGTCGCAACGACCGCCTCGGGCATGTGGACTGACGGACGACGCGAATGAAGACGCTGCTCATGGTTGGTGTAGGTGGATTTCTGGGGGCGGTTGCCCGTCATGGGATGACGTCCCTGGTGTCCCGTCACTACACGGGTTCTTTTCCGGTGGGCACGCTCGTCGTGAATGTGCTGGGCTGCTTCTTGATCGGTGGCGCGATCTATCTCGTCGATGACCGCGAACTCTTCGGGCCGCAGATGAAGCTGTTCGTCATGGCCGGAATTCTCGGATCATTCACGACCTTTTCGGCTCTGGGCCGCGAGAGTGTTGTCCTGATCGGGAATGCGCAGTATCTGGCCGCCGTGGCCAGCATTCTCGGAAATGTCATCGTCGGCGTGGGAGCCGTTGTCGTCGGCCGCTACGTCTTTGCCCTGGCAAGCGGATAGTCCGGCTAGCGCTTGTCGGCCTTGTCCGGTGCTGCCGCCTTGCGCGGAGTGGCGTATTCCTTGAATCGCTCACTGATCTTGGCCTGTTTTTCATCGCCGGGATGGAACAGGAAACGATGACGCAGAGTGAGTGATTCGCCCTTGGGAATTTTCAAGTCTCCGGAGCCACGCGGCTTGCCCTCGAAGTCATGAATGCCGAAGGGGTTCGCCGCGAAGAGTCCGTAATGTCGCGCGTGCCACCATGTGGGATGGCGAAGGTTCTCGGGATGGTCGAGGATGGCGACACCGACGACAACGCCGTCGACCGGTCCGTGGTAATCGATCCAGCGAGAGCGCTTCCCCCAGGCCTTTCGGCCTTCGATTCCCTCGCTGGTGATGCATTCTCCTTGCGCGACCTTCCCGGTGAGGCGGAGTTGAGGATGGAGGCGGATGGCCATCGTGCCTTCCTTCGTGTCGCCGAGAAGGAGTTCGCTTTCCGAGGCGTGCAGCGTGATTTCGTGGTCGAGGACTGGTCCGCCCATTTCGAAGCGGATGCGATAGGTCCGCTCATCTCTGAGGATCACATCACCGGTCGTTGACTTCCACAGATTGCGGCAGCGGATCACGCCTTCCTCACCCGAGGTGATCTCATCGAATCCGTCGTGAACGATCACCCCGTTACCTTTTTTCTCGGTCCAGAAGTCGATGCCGTTCACGGCGCCATGCGTGAACCACAATGACCGGTGATGGATGTGGTCCCTTGCTTCGGTCTCGTCTCCTTCTTCCATCGGCCACATGCGTGTTGCTCGTCGTTCGGCGGCGCCGATGACCGGGTAGAAGAAGGGCCTGGGCCCACCGCTGAATCTATATTCCGTGAAGAGCTGTCGCTGCTCTTGCGACTCTTCGCCGAATTCGATCCGCAGGCGATTCTTGAGCTTCGTGATCACTACCTTGCGCAGGGGCGCGACATCGGTGGTCGCTATCGGGGGACTCTTTGTTGCCTGCTTGGCCGGAGCCAGGGGCAGCTTCTCGCGGCTCAGTTCCAGCATCTGGCGGTAAGCTGTCGGTTTCCGCAGCTTGGCATGGACGCCGACCATGCCCTCGTTGTGTAGCACATGCAGGAAGTAACGACGGCCAAACACGTAGCTCGGCTCGGTGACGATTCCGCGGTAAGGCCCCTTCGCCATCCAGTCTTCGAGGCCGAACTCGCGTTCCGCGATCAACTCCTCGATGAACACGGCGTGTCCTTCCATCAGGAACTTGTAGCGTCGGATCTCGTCGAACTCCTCGGTCGCATCTAGCTTCGAAGGTAGGCCGAAGTGTTCCTCCTGCAGCGCGTGCACCATCTCGTGTGCGACCGTGAGTTTGTGTTGCATGACCGCGTTCTGCGCATGTCGCGTCGAGTCTTTATCGAGACCCTTGGTCAACGGCCCGACGACGAGTGGCGACAGGGCGATCTCTTTGCTTTTGGGGAGGTAGAGCCCGAATAGTTGGAGGCACATGGCCAACAACTTGCTGGAGTCCTCGATCCCGGTCTCTCGCTTGACGATTTTACGCCACTCTTTGTGTGTCGTCGCGCGCACCTTTGGCGACGCTGCGAACTTCAGACCGGAGTATTTCTCGACGAGTGGCTCCATCTCGGTGACGGCCTTCTGCAGGTGTGGCTCGCGCTTGTTCGGCGGCTTTGGCTCGGTGGACTGTGCCGACGCGAAGGTCGCTACCACGAACGATATGCAGAGCATCAGGATGGCGGAGGGGCGTATGGCGACGTGACGCGATTGCATGGTTGGGGTGCTGAAGGTTCGGAGTGGTTCATGATGATAGTAGGTGGGCTGCATGGTGCTGTCAGTCGCAATCCCCGCCAGAGAAGTGGGGTTCTGTGGATCTCATCGCCTGGTTGATCGCCGCCACGAGCTCTTGAGGCTCATCGGTACCGATGCGGAATTGCTTTCCGTTGGTGTAGGTCAACTCCACTGCGTCCAGACCCGAGACGTTCCACATCCAGCCATTGAACACGTATCGGATTCCGAACCCGTAGATCCACCTGTTGCGCACAGCCTGGCACATTACGATCTCGTCGAGGGGTGTTGACTTGCGAATCAAACCCACACCGAAGCTCAGGCTAATGACCGCGTCATCGATCTGTACTGTCAATGAGTGGAAGAGGAGCATGATCAGGATGAACAGGACTGCCAAAGCGTAGACCTGCCAGATTCCCGCCATTCCCACAGCAACTAAAGCGACAACAGGGACCGATGTTGTCACTCGAACCACCGTACCTGGTTGGGTGTGGGAGTAGGTAACACGGCTCATCCCCCCATCCTACCCCCAGGTATTGGAAGTGAGGCTAACTTCGCTGGAGGATCACCTCGTAGCCGCGGGTTAGGCTAGACCCGCCAGCAATCATATCTATCGCACCGATGGTGTTGACAATGTTCGCGGTTGCCTTCACATCCCAACCGTCTGCCACCAGTGCTGCGATCTCCTTCCAAGCCGCCTCGGATTTAGGGCCATCTCCTCCCTGCTCAAGTTCCACCCAAACCTTCGTTACCTCTCGCATGTTTTGATCTCCTGCTCGCTGAGTAAGTGAGAGATCTTAGCAAAGGGTCGAGCAAGCGCTTTTGCGAGCAATCTTCTTCGTGAGGGGATGGTGCCGCACAAGGTGCACTACTCACAAGACTCTCGCGCACCGACACCTTGATGGACTACCACAACAAGCGGAACAATGGCGACGTTGAAGGGGGGTTCACGGACCCCATGGAAGGTGGTTTCCAGCACGACTCTCTTGAGATTCTGGACCGCAAGCTTGCTGGTTCTTAGGCTGGTGAGGCTCATGAAGCCCTCTCTCACCGCCTTTCCTTTCCTCCTCCCGGCGCTGCTGACCAGTGTCTCTGTCGGCGGGTGCACATCCATCGAACGACCGGTCACATCGAAGATCGACGAAGGTCGCCAGTGGGCCTTGCGTGAGATCGAGAACGCAGACGGGTCACGATCGATCGGGAAGATGCGGCCCAATGGCACGAAGGAGGGCTCGTGGCAGTCCTTCCATGTGAACGGCTGGCAAAAAAACACGGCCGAATACGCCGGCGGAAAGAAGCACGGACTCTGGACCGCGTGGTACGCGAGTGGTTCGAAGAAAGAAGAAGGGGCCTACAAGAACGGCGAGAGAGAGGGTCTTTGGAACTACTGGGGCCCAAGCGGAGGGCCGGCGTTGAAGACCGGGGTGGAAGCGTTCTGGGCTATCGAGAAGTATGACGATGGGAGGAAGATGGCCGAGGGCTTCAAGAATAGCCTCAAGCAAAAACTGGGGTCCTGGACCTACTGGGACGAGAAGGGTCTGAAGTGGAAGGAGGGCCAATTCCAGGGCGGTAAGGAAGAAGGGCTCTGGACCTACTGGTACGAGAAGGGGCAAAAGTGGAAGGAAGGCGAATACCAGGGCGGCAAGCAACAAGGCTTCTGGACGCGCTGGTACGAGAAGGGCCAGGAATGGTCGGAGGGCGCATACCACAATGGCAAGGAAGAAGGGCTCTGGACCTACTGGAACGAAGACGGCACCGTCAATTCCCTGGTCAGCGGCATCTACAAAGCTGGCAAGCGGATCGCACCCCTCCCCGACAAGTAAGAGCAACTAGCTCAGACCAAGTCCTGCTGTCCAGGTGTGTGTGAATATGGTGGGAGAGCTTTGGTCCATCATGTCGGATTGCACTTCTTGGCAGGGCCAAAGTAATGATTCAGGGCCAGCCATAAATGCCTAGAAACAATCGGGTAAACGACGACTAGCTTCCTATGATCTGCGCCGCGAAGGGGGGCGATCGAAATCCTGGGCGCTGAAATCAATTCCCATGGTAATGCTCGGTCTCGGCCCTGTGATCGGAATGCTAATCGCAATGGCGGCAAGGGTTGGATAAGTCGATGATCTCAAGAGAACCGATGAATCGTAAGCGTCTTCACTGGACCAACTTTCTGTTCGTGTCGGCCGCCCACTTGGTGGCCGTGTTTGCAATCGTCTATCTGGTGGTCTTCCACTTCTCGTGGTGGACGATCGGCTTCGGCGCGCTTTGGGGCATATTCTGTGGGCTATCGATCACCGGCGGCTACCACCGCCTGTTCTCGCATTCGGCTTATGTTGCAAGCTGGCCGCTGCGCGTGTTCTACCTCGCATTCGGGGCGGCATCGGTGCAAAACTCGGCACTCGTCTGGGCTGCCGACCATCGCACGCACCATGCGCACACCGATCACGATCGCGATCCTTACAGTATCGAGCGGGGGTTCTGGTGGGCGCATATCGGCTGGGTCGTTTGCAAGTCCAACGAACATCCGAACCGCTCCCTCGTCCGCGACCTTGAAGCGGACCCTCTGGTGCGCTTCCAGCATCGATTTTACCTGCCGCTCGCGCTCCTGTTCAGTTCCGTCGCGCCGGCAGCGATCGGTACGGCATGGGGCGACCCGATCGGCGCGCTCCTGGTCGCGGGCTGGTTGCGGCTCGTAATACAGTGGCACGCGACATTCTCGGTGAACTCGTTCGCGCACCTGATCGGCAGTCAGCCATACGAGCGGACCGGCACGGCTCGTGACAGCTTGATCGTCGCGCTCCTGACCATGGGCGAGGGCTACCACAACTTTCACCACCGCTTTCAGATCGACTACCGCAACGGCGTTCGGTGGTACCACTTCGATCCGACCAAGTGGTGGGTATGGGCTTCCTCTTGCCTCGGGCTCACGCGGAAGCTCAGGCGCGTACCCGCCGAGCGGATCGAAGCCGTACGCCGCGCGGTGAGACTCCAATCGTCGGCCCTGACCTGAGGCCCATATCACCACCCGCACCTGGACAGCAGAACTTGATCCGGTCTTGGTGGAGGTGGGGAGTAATTCTTGGGCAGAGGTTCGAGCTTTCTGCAGCTTTGTAGATGTCGCTGAGAATGGGCCCGATGGCTAGAAGCCGATGGTTGCCTTGCCTGCGTTGGAGAGGGCCACGCCCAGCGGGTTGGCCTTGAGGTCGAGGGCCAGACCCTGGAGGTAGAGGTTCTTGCCGAGAAGCCAGCGATTCTTGCCGGGGATCGCGAGGTCGAAGCGCGCGGAGCCTGCGTTGTTCTTCAGTGGCAGGGTCACATCTGCACCCACCAAGAGCTTGCATCCCGGTAGCCCTAGAATTCCGAGGTTCAGCGGTAGCTTGATTGCTCCCCACTGCTGGTTCGACATGCCAACGGCGATGAAGGGGCCTGCGGCAGGAGCTGTTTGCAATCGCGAAAGCGTAGTCGTGAAGGTCTTGCCGTAGACCGGTTGCGTCATCGCTGTGAGTTGAGGAATGCCCGCGCTGCCCTTGCAGCCGGTGCCGAAGGTGGTGAATGTTGCTGGCGAGGGGATGGCGTACTCCCACATATCTGCCGAGGGGCCCGGACTCCACCCACCAAACATCACGGTGCGGCGACGAGCAAGGTCGTAGGCCATCGCATGTTGCTGGCGACCGGATGGCGAAGTAGCAGGTTTGATCTGCGCCCAGCTCTTACCGTTCCACTCCCAGGTGTCTGCCAGGTTTCTTCTGCCGTATCCACCGAACATCACGGTGCGACCACGTGCCAGATCGTAGACCATGGCGTGATCGGATCGACCGGGTGGGAATGTGACGGGGGAGTTCTGCGCCCAGCTCTTGCCGTCCCATTCCCATGTGTCTGAGAAGTAGCCGTTGCCTCGAGCGTATCCGCCGAACAAGACAGTGCGGCGACGTGAGGAGTCGTAGGCCATCGTGTGGCTCGTTCGCGCAGGTGGCGGTGTAGCCGGTTTGATCTGCGTCCAGTTCTTACCGTTCCACTCCCAGGTGTCCGAGAAGTAGCTGCCGTTCCATCCACCGAACATCACGGTGTGTCTGCGGACAGAGTCGTAGGCCATTGCATGATTGAGTCGGGCAGATGGCGAAGTGGCCGGTCTGATCTGCGTCCAGTTCTTACCATCCCATTCCCAGGTGTCATTCATCGGACTGCTGCCGTTCCATCCACCGAACATCACGGCGCGCCGGCGTGCAGGGTCGTAGGCCATTGCATGTTGGTGTCTGCCGGGTGGCGATGTGGCAGGTTTGATCCGCGCCCATCTCATACCGTCCCACTCCCAGGTGTCTGCCAAGTTGTTGCCGTTCCCTCCACCGAACATCACGGTGCGCTGACGGGCAGAGTCGTAGACCATCGCGTGACCTCCTCGGATAGGGGGCGAGGTTGCCGGTGGGAGCTTGATCTGCGTCCAGTTCATCTGAGCAGAACACGCCAGCGCGAGACCTAGACAAGCGATTGAGGTGGGGATGGGATGCATGGCTGGTATCCAGAAGTGTGCGCCGCGCATGCTACTCCACCTCGGACAAGCCAGGAATCCCCGCAGACCTGCTGTGTGAGTGAGGGGGGAGTTGTTGCAATCGACTGCTTCGTGAAGGGATGAGGCCTCGTGAGGCGCAACTACTCACAAGACGCCAGTTCATCGACACCTCGATGGACCATTACAGCAAGTTGAACATTGTGATGTTGAAGCCGAGTTCAGGAGCGTCACGGGAGACAGCTTCCAGCATGACTCCCTTCAAATTCGGGGCGGTGAGATTGCTGCGAATGAGGGGATGCAAGCCTGACGAAGAAAAGAGTATGCTCGATGTCCGCAAGTGATTGCCCGAAAGCTTGGCTCCGGGCTTCGATACGTGGTCGTTGTGACTCTGTTCCCTCTTCCCCTCCTACGGCTGAGTTGATCTCGGCGGCGCATGGTTCCCATCCACGAAAACCTCAAGTCTGCCCTGTCGCAGATGAGTTGGCGGATCGAGCCCGGCACCTTTGCGCTGCTCGGCTTCGAGACGCCACCAACTGCCGCAGATCTTGAATTGCTGAGCGTTCCCCCCGCCCAGATCGTGACGGAAGCGGAGCAAACGACCCTGCTGATTCCGTCGGATCGAGTCGAAGAGGCGCTGCGACGCCACCCCGAAGCGGAGGTCGAGCGTGACCTGATCTGGGTACGCTTCGACGCGCCCATGAGCTGGGACGTCGTAGGGTTTTTGGCCCTGGTCACCAGGCACCTCGCAGCAGCGGGCATCCCTATCGGAGCGGTTTGCGGTTTTCGTCGCGACCATTTGTTTTTGGCGCAGCGTCACCAAGAACGCGCATGCGCCGTGCTCGCCGAGGTCCTGTCATCCGATCCCGAGTGACTCCGGTCCTGTTTTCCGCACAAGCCAGGAGTCCTCGCGGTCCCGTTATTTGCCGAAGGTAATGGCTGTTCCCCCACTCGAGGTGAGGCCCAAACGGTTGCTGCCGAGATCGATATTGACACCCTGGCTATAGATCGTCTTGCCAACGAAATAGGGGTTGTTCGGCACCACAAAGTTCAAGATTGCGGACACACCCTTGGGGCCGAAAGGGACACCCTTCGAGAAGATTGGGTCGAGATAGAGAGAGCATCCCGTCATGCCGATGGTGCTCAGGTTCAGGTTTTTTTGCGTTGCTCCTAACATGATCGAGCCACCCGAATTCGCTCGGCCACCGGCCATGTTGAGGCCGAATCTCTTGCCAAGATTGGGAGCTCCGCTTCCAGCGATGCTCAGAGGTCCGCTACCGCAACCCTTGCCATAGTTGCCGAAGAGGCCATCGCACACTCTCATCTTCAAGGCCGATAGCGAACCCATTGTTCCGTTCGCAGGCGGGATGCCCCACCAGTTGATGGCATAGATCGAGCGGCGCCCTCCGTGACGACAAGAAGCGTTCCCGAGGCTGGAATGGTTGCCCATCACCAGAATCTCGACCAGAAGATCGCCCTTGGCGGGATCATAGTTGAAGGAACCGGTGAGTCCGATCTTGCTCCATACACCGGCTGTCTGGGCCCAGGTATGCCCCTTCTTGTTCAGCACCGTGACGGGACTGTTTCCGAGGTTGGCCGCAAAGTTGAGCGTCAGGGCTCCCTTGTGGTGCGCCATCTTGATGACGAGGCTAGTCGAAGAGTGAGTGCCGGTGCCACATGGCGCAAAGGACAGGCTCGTGATGGTTCGCTTGCTATGGCCGAGCTCTTGAGCCGTCATCTTGGTCTGATAGTACACGTTCCGCCAGGTCGAACTGCTCCTGGTGGTTCCCCAAGGGATCACACCACAGACGCCGGAATTGGGGAAGTTGCCCCACGTGTAGTGGCAGTTGTTCTGAGCGCCGAGATGAGCTGTCGCGGCGAGGACAAGAAGAGGAAGGTATCGCATGAGATGTTTCCTTACAGCGGTCTGGTCGGGATCTGACTGTAGCTCAGGCCAAGTTCTTCTGTCTAGGGTATGGAGCGGGGTATGGGTCGGTAAAGCTCTGCTCTTGCTTGTTGAAGGGCTTTGCGAGCAAAGAGAGAGCCGAAGGAGGATTCCCGGAGCCATACTGACTGCGCTCGGTGTCGTGTTCCGGGTGAAGCTGATTCGCTGGCCGGAGTAACTCGTAGCAGTGGGGTCTCATCTCCGTCGACTCGCCCCCTCTGGCGACTTGGTTGATGTCGCAGCAAATCTTGACGGCCACATCCGGGCTATTTGTCAGGTGCCAGGCCTGGACAGTGGGCGCGAGTCTGTGTTGGCTGCGCTCGCGGGTGCGATCCTGCTATGCTGGCGTCGCCATGCGTTTCTTGCTCAGCCTTTCGGTGACCACCCTGGCCTCGGTTTGCGCGGCTCAAGCGACCACGGCTCCGGACTTCAACCGGGACGTGCGCCCGATCCTGTCCGAGCATTGCTACCGCTGCCATGGACCCGACACGGCGGCGCGCAAGGCAGGATTGCGTCTCGACCAACGTGAGTCGGCCCTGTCGCGCCAGCGCCGCGGCAAGGAGGGTCGCTCGCGGCCGCCGGCGATCGCCGTTGGGCGTCCGCGGGGGAGCGAAGTCATCCGGCGCGTGCGGCACTCCGATCCCGGCGAGCGTATGCCGCCGCGCAAGCACCCGGCGCTCACGGCGGATCAGATCGAGATCCTAGAAGATTGGATTTCGGCCGGCGCCGCCTATGCCGAACATTGGTCCCTGGTACCGCCGCGGCGGCCGCCGTTGCCACCGGTCGCTGACCGTTCCTGGCCGCTCAACCCGATCGATCACTTCGTGCTCGCCGAGATGGAGAACCGTGGTCTGCAGCCGACGGTCGCTACCGATCCGGCGACCCTGTTGCGACGCGTGACTCTTGATCTCACCGGACTGCCGCCGACGCCCGAGGAACTCGACGCCTTCCTGGCGGATCCATCCGATGAGAAGTACCAAGCGCAGGTTGATCGCTTGCTCGATTCGCCTCGCCACGCCGAACACGCCGCGCGTCACTGGCTGGATCTCGCTCGCTACGCCGATACACATGGCTACCAATATGATCAGCAGCGTATGCAATGGGTCTGGCGGGAATGGGTCATCGATGCTTACCAATCCAACACTCCCTTCGATCGTTTCACGCTGCTGCAGATTGCCGGTGACCTGCTGCCCGATGCGAGCGATCAGGATCGTCTCGCGACCGGCTTCCAGCGCAATCACGGCATCACCATCGAAGGTGGTGTCATCGACGAGGAGTACCGCACCGAATACGTCATCGACCGTGTTGCCACCAATGGCACCGTTTGGATGGGTTTGACTCTGGGCTGTGCGCGGTGCCATGACCACAAGTACGACCCTATCACGCAAGAAGAGTTCTACGGCCTCTACGCCTTCTTCAATAACGTTCCCGAACGCGGCAACGGCCCGAGGAACGGCTTTGCTCCCACCTTGAAGGTCGCCGGTCGCAGTCAGCGGAAAGAACTGGACCGCATCGAGGACGAACTCGCCGAGGTCGGCGCCGATCTGGAGCGAGCCTTCACCAGATCGGCATCGGCACGCCGGCGCTGGGAGCAGAGCGCTGCCAGGTCGGGGCCGAAATGGGAGGTCTTGCGTCCGCGTTCGGCCACCTCTTCAGCGGGGACGCCCCTGGCCATCAAGCCCGATGGTTCGGTTCTCGCTGGCGGCCAGCCTCCGGCTCGCGAGGATCACGAGATCGTTGCCGAGACCTCGAAGCGATCGATCACCGCCGTGCGCCTCGAGGCTCTGGTCGATCCGTCCTTGCCGCGTGCCGGCAATAAATTCGGCAGCACCGGTCGTCACGATAATGGCAATTTCGTGCTCAGTGAATTCGAGTTGGAGGTGGCGCCCAAGGGTGGCAAGGGCGAGCCCGAGCGGGTCGCCCTGCGGCGTAGCTTCGCCGATCATTCCCAGAAGGGTTACGAGGTGGCCAAGGCGATCGATGGTACCGTTGCGGGTAACAACGGTTGGGCTGTCGATGGCAATACCAGGAGAGAAAAACGTACGGCAATCTTCGTCTTGAAGGAGCCGATCGAGTTGCGCGGCGGCGCTCGATTGATCATGCGTTTGCGCTACCAGTCCGGCTTCGGCAGCCACAGTATCGGCCGTCCGCGGCTGTCGATTTCGAGCGACACTGCGGCCACCGATGAAGCGGCGACCCTGAAGCGTACGAAGGTCAGCGCGATTCTTGCAACTCCGCGAGGGCAGCGATCCTCTGCTCAGAACGAGACCCTTGCCGAGTTCCACATGCGGCATCACGGTTCCGCCGAAGACAAGAAGCTGCTCTCTCGTCGCACGCAACTGATGGCGCGGCGAAGCGCTGTGACCAAGGCCATCCCACCGACGCTGGTGATGGCGGAAATGCCGAAACCACGGACAGCGCATGTCTTGCAGCGCGGTAGTTACGATCAGCCTGGAGCCGTGGTGACTGCCGACGTTCCTTCTGCCTTGCCGCGTTTGCCGAAGGGAGCGCCTCGCAATCGTCTTGGATTCGCCCGCTGGCTCGTCGATGAAACTCATCCTTTGACCCGGCGCGTCGCCGTCAACCGTTACTGGCGGATGTCCTTCGGTCGAGGCTTGGTTTCGACGGGCGAAGATTTCGGTAGCCAAGGCGCTTGGCCGACACATCCCGAACTTCTCGACTGGCTGGCGGTGGAGTTTGGTGAGAACGGATGGGACATCAAGGCGATGCGCAGGCTCATCGTCACCTCGCAGACCTATAGACAAGCCTCGAGCGGGGTACAAGAGACCGTGGCGCGCGACCCCAACAATCTCTGGCTCGCCCGCATGCCGCGCTTGCGTTTGGCGGCCGAAGAAATCCGCGACCAGGCCCTGGCTCTCGGTGGATTGCTGGTCGAGACGATCGGCGGCCCGAGCGTTTATCCCTACCAGCCTTCGGGGCTCTGGGAAGAACTCAACAACCGCAAGGGCTATTCCGTGCCTTATCGCCAGAGCAAGGGGGACGATCTCTATCGTCGCAGTCTCTACACCTTCTGGAAGCGGACCCTGCCGCCGCCGAGCATGGTGACCTTCGATGCTCCCGAACGCGAGTTCTGCACGGTGGAGCGTTCCCGAACCAACACACCCTTGCAGGCGCTCGTCCTCCTCAATGACCCGACCTTCGTGGAGGCGGCGCGGCACTTCGCGGTCCGCATGCGCGCTGCGGGTGGAGGAGACCGTAGCTCCGGCCTCGGTTTTGGTTTCAGGGCCGCCACCGGCCGTTCCCCCGAACAAAAGGAACTGACGGTCTTGCTGCGTCTGCTCGAGGATCAAGAGGCCGTTTTCTCGGTGGACCCCGGCAGTGCCGAGAAGTTGCTTGCGGTCGGAGATAGCGGACCGACGACACCGGGTGCAGGCGAAAGCCCGGCACAACTGGCCGCATGGGTTAGCGTGGCTCGTATGCTCTTGAATCTCGACGAGACCATCACCAGGAACTGATCGATGCGAGACCCCCTGCAGAGAAACGAGTTTCTACGCGCGATGACACGGCGGAACTTCCTGGGTTCGTCGAGTCTCGGGCTGGGCTCCCTCGCTCTGGGTGGACTGCTGAACCCGGGCGCGTGCACGCCGTCGCCGCGCGTGCGGCGTGTGATCTATCTGTTCCAGTCCGGCGCACCATCGCAGGTGGAGTTGTTCGATCACAAGCCGGGACTGGACCGACTGCACGGCACCGAACTGCCGGACTCGATCCGCAAGGGTCAGCGGTTGACCGGAATGACCTCGGGCCAGAAGAAGTTTCCCGTGGTTCGCTCCATCTATCCCTTCCGTCGTTACGGTGAGTCGGGCATGTGGATGGGAGAGACCCTGCCCTACATCGGTGCGGTTGCCGATCGGATCTGCATGATTCGCACCTTGCATACCGAGGCGATCAACCATGATCCCGCGATCACGTTTTTCCAGACGGGCCATCAGCAACCGGGGCGTCCGAGTATCGGTGCCTGGTTCAGTTACGGTCTGGGAAGTGAGAGTGAGGATCTTCCGGCCTACGTTGTTCTGCTCTCACGCAACACGATGCCCCTGGCTCAGCCGATCTACTCGCGACTGTGGGGGAGCGGTTTCTTGCCGGCCAATCACCAAGGTGTCAAGTTGCGGCCCGGAGCCGATCCCGTGCTTTATCTGAACGACCCCGCTGGCGACTCTCGTGGCGGCACGCGCCAGCTCTTCGACGGTATTGCCGAACTCAACCGCCTGCGTAGAGACGCAGTGGCCGATCCGGCCATCGACGCGCGGATCCGGGCATACGAACTCGCCTTTCGGATGCAGACCTCCGTGCCCGATCTGACCGATCTCTCGGACGAGCCGGCGAGCACCTTCGAACTCTATGGCGAACAGGCGCGGGTTCCGGGCTCCTTCGCTGCCAACTGCTTGCTGGCCCGTCGTTTGGCCGAGCGAGGTGTGCGCTTCATTCAGCTCTTTCATCGCGGCTGGGACAGTCACAGCAATCTACCCAAGGAGCATCGCCAGCAGTGCCTGGACACGGATCGCGGATCAGGCGCTCTGGTTGCGGATCTGGCTCGCCGGGGTTTGCTGGAGGATACTCTGGTGGTCTGGGGCGGCGAGTTCGGTCGCACCGTCTACGGGCAGGGCAATCCAGACAGTGTCGTGAAGGGCAACTTCGGTCGGGACCATCACCCGCGTTGCTTCTCGATGTGGCTCGCCGGCGGCGGCGTCAAGGGCGGCCATGTCCATGGTGAGACGGACGATTTCAGCTACAACATCGTCCGCGACCCGGTGCACATCCACGATCTGCACGCGACCATCCTGCATTGTTGCGGCGTCGATCATGAGGCCCTGACCCATCGGTTCCAGGGCCGCGACTATCGCCTCACCGATGTCCATGGCCGTGTCGTCACGGACATCCTGTCCTGAGCGGGTGTGGGCGGCGGTATCCTGTCCCGGGTGTCGGCGCCGAAACGTATTTCCCCTTGCCCGATGATATCTTCCCTTGTCATGAATCGTTCCGTGGCAGCCCTTCTCTTGTGCAGTCTGCTTCTCGCCCAAACTCCTACCCGCCCCGAGTCAGGATCGACATCTACCGTTCACGCTGTCACGCCGCCGAACATCCTCTTCATTTTCGCCGATGATTGGGGCTGGGGGGATCTCGGTTGTCATGGGCACCCTTACGTCAAGACCCCGAATATCGACCGACTGGCCAGGGAGGGGACCGACTTTCATCGGTTCAGCGTGGCCAGCGGGGTTTGCTCGCCCAGCCGGACGGCTGTGATGACGGGACATTTCCCGGCTCGCTATAACATCGATGGTCATTTCGCCTGGGTGCCCAGCAATGCCAAGCGCAACATGCCCGACTGGCTGGATCCGAAGGCTCCGCTTCTCTCGCGTTTTCTCCGCGAGGCCGGCTATGCCACGGCCCATTTCGGCAAATGGCATCTGTCCAATGACATGATCCCTGATTCACCGCTCCCGAGCGAGTATGGCTTCGACGCCTACGGCGCCTTCAATTGTTCGGGCAAGCAAATGCCCGTGCACGATGATGCGAAGAGCACCATTGCCTTCATCGAGAAGAGTAGCAGCGAAGGGAAGCCATTCTTCGTCAATCTGTGGCTGCATGAGCCGCACACGCCATTTCACACCGTGCCGAAATACCGCGAACGTTTCTCCGACCTCGAAGAGCGCGACAATATCTATGCCTCTGTCCTGTCACACGCTGACGACCGGGTGGGTGAGGTGCTGGATGCGCTCGATCGTCTGGAGTTGGCCGATGAAACGCTGGTCATTTTCAGTTCCGATAACGGCCCTGCTCGGGCAGGTTCCGGCACCAAGCTCAAGTCCATGTACGACTCGGCCACGGGTGAGGGGTTCAACGTCGCCGCCTCCAGAGGAATCACCGGTGGGCGCAAAGGTTACAAGGCGGCGCTTTTCGAAGGAGGTGTCGGCGTGCCCTTCATTGCTCGTTGGCCGGGAAAGGTTCCTGCGGGCAAGGAGGACAAGACATCGATTTTTTCCGCCGTGGATTTGCTGCCCACCTTTTGCGAAATCGCGGGGGTGAAGCTACCCACCTCCTATGAACCCGATGGCGTCAGTCAGGTGGCGACCCTCAAGGGTGAAGGCGAGGCCCTCCGAGAAAAACCCCTCTTCTGGAAAGCGCTCGCCCCATGGCCTGCTCGGAAGACCAAACCCGATCATTGGGTTTCCTACGTGGTGGTGAAGCAGCGCTGGAAACTCGTGGCCAACCGGAATGCCGACCACCTTGAACTTTACGATCTCCTTGCCGATCCCTACGAGAAGAACGATCTCAAGGCGAAGAACCCCAAGGTGGTGAAGGAACTGCTTCGAATGCTCGATCAATGGCGGGCCACTCTTCCCGCCAAACCTGTCGGCAAGGTATTCTCGAGCCTGCGGACCCGCTGACCGGACGTTCGTACGCGCCCTGCTGGCGATGCCGACAAGGTGGATGTACCACCGCCCGTTGGCTCGGCATGCCCATGTTCGCATTCTGGCCAGATGTGGTTTGAAGCGGGGGTCACTTGCCGAAGGTGATGGTCAGCCCTTGGCTCGCGGTGAGGTTCAAGCGGTTGCTGTCAGGATCCATGTTGGCACCCTGAGCGAAGATTGTTTTGCCAACGAAAAAAGGATCATCAGGCACCCCGAAGCTCGAGGTTGTCGATACGCCCTCGGGGTCGAAGGCTACCTCCATCGAGAAGATCGGGTCGAGATAAAGCGTGCAACCTGTCATCCCGGCGACTGTCAAACCCAGGCTCTTTTGCACCGCGCCCAGAAAGATGAAACCTCCGGAACTTGCGCGGCCATTGATCATCTTGAGACCGAACTCCTCGCCGAGATCCGGACTTCCATTTCCAACGATGGTCAAGGGTCCGCTGCCGCAGCCAATACCGTAGTTCAAGAAGGACCCACCCGGGGTTCCTTGGCTCCAGTTCCGCTGCCAGGGCGGTATCGACTGCTTCGGTGAGGGGTCGGTGGAACCGGTAAAAGCAAAGAAGAGAGCCACGATCACGACACCGAAAAGTAGACATAAACATGCCCTCACCATTTCCCCACCCTACTCATTTGAGGCGGAGTCCCAAGAGAGGTCGGGACTCTGTGTATGGGGTCGGGGGGAGAGGAGCAGGAGGTGTTGCGCATGCTATTCCACACCTTTAGTCAGAGCCCGGCAGCTTTTTTTGCGCGAGTGATCTCCGCAGCGGGGAGTCGCCAATCGTCTGACGCTGGCGCGCTCCGCACCAGTGTCAGACCGGTCAAGGTCGCGCTCGTTTGAAGGTTGGTGGTATGTGTGATCTTGATCTCCACGGACCCGGTCAACTCTGCTTTCAACGGACTCGCCTCACTCTGACCCAGAGAAGTTGCAGCTACCTCCGTCGCAAACGGCCTCTCACCAGAAGCGTCCCAGATCTCGCTGGCCGTGCTGCTGTCGTCAGCGTCGAAGAGGGTGGCCAGGATGACCTCCCCTCCCTGAGAGATCTCCAGCTTCAACAACTTCTGTCCAGGTGGAAGACAGGAGGTGACGAGAGGCAGGGTGCACAAGCACAGGAGGATGAAGGAGAACCTCATTCCCCGATCCTACTCATCTCCCAACTGCAGCGGGAAACCTCGCGTTGCGGGACTCCCGTTCTTCTCCAAGCACTTTTGCCATATCTCCTCCCGATGTCATCTCCGCCACGCTCAGCCTGTCTGCCTCCCTCATCGTCGAAAAGAGGCCCATTCGGGGGCATTGGTGATACTCCCCGGCCTCGAGGAGGGGCGCGCGGCTCTTGGTGGGAGGGGGGATGAATGGGAGAAATCCTCGCTTGTTGCAGGCAGTATTTTTTCTCGGACGCAGGATCGCTACAGTTCTCGCCCTTGCTTCTTCAGCCCAAGTCCTCAGAGTCTTCCCACACCATGTTCGAGCGTTTCTCCGAGAAATCGTTGAAAGCTGTAGAGACGGCGAAACAGCTCGCTGAACAGCTCAATGACGAATCCGTGGCTACTGGCCATCTCATCTATGGTTTGACGATCGATGAGAGTGTCTGCCTCCACCACATCTTCAAGGACCTCAATGTCGACCCGGACATGTTTTCGGGCTATGTCCAGTCCTTGCCGCGTGAACCCGAGGAGTCATCAGCAGGAGCTCCTTTCAATCGTCACAGCCAGACCGTGTTCGATCGTTCCAGGGAAGCTGCTGATCAGGCTGGTGCGGATATTGTCGAACCCGAGCACATGGCGCTCGCGATATTTTCGGTCAAGGCAGGGTCTTGTTACGAGACGTTGAAGGAATTCTCGATCGATCCCGATTACGTGACCATGCTGGTCATGGAGTCCATGGGTTTTGAGGTCGAGGACGCACCGGACTGGTTCTGATCCGGCCGAAAATTCTGTTCGCAGCGCTATCGGCGCAGTTGCTCTACCTCTGTCATCTTTTCGACCAGTTCATCGGTCGAGCGTGCGGTGGCCTTGGTGGTCTCGGCGATGGACAGGTAGGCAACAGGCGTTTCTTCGATGCGGTGGCCGCTTCTTTCGATCAGGATGGGGTCGTGTTTGGGGTCGAGCATCTGCACGATGCGCGATGGTACGTAGCACGATAGCGCGGCGCGGCGAAGGTTGTCGGCAGCTTCACCATCACGATCGCCGATGATCGTGATGGTCAGTGGCGGGTAGAAGATCAGATCGATGGCGCGCCCATACCCAGCGACGTAATAGCCGTATTCCTTGTAGTCATCGGCGAAGGATTCGAGGGTCATCACGGCTTCGTCGGATAACTCGTTTCGTCGTGACAGGTGAGAGAGTCGGACCAGTGCTTCGGCCATGACAGCATTGTCGAGAATGCTGCGGTTGCGGTGGCCGCCCGAGGCCTGATAGCCATGGTCATGCAAGATGTCGAAGAAACCGCCGCCCGGTGCTCTCTGCTGCTCGAACACCCTTTCGGCGATGGCTTCGGCCGGCAGCAGCAGATCGGCGTTGCCGGTGTGCTGCGAGGCGTCGATCAAGGCGCCAATGAGATATGCCTGATCCGACAGCATGCCGGGCAGGTGATAGGTGCCGTCCCAGTAGTGATAGGCGGTGCCCTGGCCGTCGAACAGATGCTCGAGCAGGAAGCGCAGAACGCGCATGGCGCAATCCCGAAGCTCGGGCCTGTCCAGGACAAGTGAAGCCTTGAGGAGACTCGAGGCGGCGACGGCATTCCAGCTCGTGTAGATCGTCTGATCCAAAGAGGGCGGTGCTGTCCCTGCTCGCATCTCAGGATCGGTCTGGTAGTAATCGATTTGAGCATCCTGGCTTCCGAAGAAGGCGCCGGTCTCGGTGTCGAGCATGAAGTTCAACATCCATCCGACGATGCCCTCGGCGGTTGAGCGGTAGGAGTCGTTACCGAAGAGTTGGTAGGCTTCCAGGTAGCACAGGAGCCGCTGACTGTTCGTCTCCAGCGTCTTCTCGTAGTTAGGTGTCTGCCAATCGACCGTATGGGAGTAGCGGAAGAAACCACCATCGATCGGGTCGTGGAGAGCGGACTGATGGACGCGGTTGAGCGTTGTGGTGACGATCTCGCGCATGCGCCCATCTTGATGTTTCGCGGCCCGGACCATCGCGAAATCGATGGCTTGACAGTGGAAGAATTTGGACTTGTCTCCCCAGCCGCCGTAGCGAGTGTCAAATTTCTCGTAGATCGTTTCGGCGATGTGTTCGACCATTCGGTTGTCGAGCACACCTTGATCTCTACTCGTCCGCTCGGTTCCATCATCGCTCCCGATGGCTTCTGGTACGGATCGCCAGGAATCGATAGTGGATTTCAGGCTGGTCAGGAATCCAGCCTGGTCGAGGTCGTCAACCTTTCGGATCACGGTGCCGCTGGGGGTGAGGCAGGTGATCGTCGGCCAGCTACCGGACCCATAGCGATCGTCCAGATCCGGTCGCTTCTCGGAGTCGATGCGGACGGGCACGAAGCCGGTTTCGATCATGTCGATGACTTCGGGAGCTGCCAGGGTGGTGGCGAGGAACTCCTTGCAGTCTGCGCATCCGGGGGCGGTGATCAGGAGCAAGACAGGCTTGTCGGAGGCACCTCCGGATTCGAAGGTGTTGGAGTCGAAGTCTTGCCAGTGAATTGTCATGGCCGCGCACTCGACTGCGGTCGCTCGGAGACCCAGCGCGAGGGCGGGGAAACCGTATCAGGTTGGCCGCCCACGGCGAGGTTTGCCCGGCTATTTCACCCCTACATCAGTGTGGATCTGTTGATCCGGGATGAGTTTCGGGGAGGGGGGGTGTTCCTTCACCCCCGGAGCCGGGCTGTTCTTCGGGCTCTCGTGGCGAGAATTCCAGGCGGGGTGCATCGGCCCAGAGCATCTCGAGGTCGTAGAACTTGCGGGCTGTGTCGACGAAGATGTGGACGATCACCTCGTCGAAATCCAGGAGCACCCAGGTGCTTTCTACCTGATTGCCGGCCAGATTCCGGCGCAGGCGCCCTGCTTGTTTCATCGTGAAGTCGAGTTCGCTGGACATCGCCAGGGCGTGGCGCGCATTGCGAGCGCTGGCGATGACGAAGTAGTCAGTGATCGCCAGGGGAACCGAGACATCGAGGATGGCGATGCTCTCGGCCTGGTTCTGGTGGAGGAAATCGGCGATGTCGAGAGCCAGTTCTCTTGCTTCGATGGGGGAGGTCTCCAAAAAATGGTGTTTGGGGGGAGTGTAAAAGAATAGCAGCGAATCGGCGTTTCGTCTCGGTGGTCTGTAGACCACGGAGAGGTCTACAGACCCCAGTTGGAGCCATCACTCACGCTACCGTTCGATGGCGAGGACTCGCGTGCGATGGTTCAGATCGAGGTGGAGGGCGTTGGCGAGATCAGAAGAAAAGGGGTAGCGCCAGGACGGAAGCGATCGACATCAGCTTGATGAGGATATTGATCGAGGGTCCGGCCGTGTCCTTGAAGGGATCGCCGACGGTATCCCCGATGACAGTGGCCTTGTGGACCTCGGAGCCCTTGCCGCCATGGGCACCGCCCTCGACGAATTTTTTGGCATTGTCCCACGCGCCGCCGGCGTTTGCCATGAACAGAGCCATCAGGACGCCGGAGCCGAGGGCGCCGGCCAGCAGTCCGCCAACGGCCTGGGCGCCGAAGATGATGCCGACCAGGATGGGGGAGAGAATCGCCAGCAAGCCGGGAGCCACCATCTGGCGGAGTGCTCCCTGAGTCGAGATGAGGACGCAGCGTTCGTAGTCTGGTTCCTCGGTGCCTTCGAGCAGGCCCTTCTTCTCGCGGAATTGCCGGCGAACCTCCTCGACCATGTCATTGGCGGCGCTGCCGACAGCCTTCATCGCCATGGAAGAGAAGAGGAAGGGCAGCATCGCGCCGATCAGCAGCCCCATGACCACGGTGGCGTTGGCGAGGTCCATGGCGAAGCTTCCGCTGCCTGCTTCCTCCGCGAGGATGACGGCAGCTAGTTGGTAGGTGTTGAACAGGGCCAGCGCGGTCAGGGCTGCCGAGCCGATGGCGAAGCCCTTGCCGATCGCTGCGGTGGTATTGCCGACGGCGTCGAGGGCGTCGGTGCGCTTGCGAACCTCCGGGTCGAGGCCTGCCATTTCCGCCAGTCCTCCGGCATTGTCGGCGACGGGCCCGTAGGCGTCGACACCCAGCGAGATTCCCAGGGTCGAGAGCATGCCGACAGCGGCGATACAGATCCCGTAGACCCCGGCGCAGTGATTGCACAGGAAGACGGTCAGCGCCAGCACCAGGATCGGTGCCCAGGTCGAGGCCATGCCGGTGGCCAGGCCCGAGATGATGTTGGTGGCGGGGCCGGTCTTGCTCTGATCGGCGATGCCCTGGGCGGGAGGGGCCTGATCCGAGGTGTAGTATTCGGTGATCTTGCCGATCACCACGCCTGCGGCGAGGCCGGCGACCATGCTGAGATAGACATTCCACTTGCCGTGTCCTTCAGGGGTCGGATTCAGGAAGAAGAAGGTCACCACGGCCATCAGGCCGACCAGAAGCACCGACGCGGAGATCAACCCGTTGAACAGCGCTCCGTGCAGGTCCGACTCATCTTCTGCCTGCACCCGGAAGGTGCCGAAGATCGACGCAGCGATGCCGAGCGCGGCGAGGACGATCGGATAGGCCATGAGATCTACCACATCGCCGCCACCAGCGGCCCCCAACACGCCTCCCATCAAGACCGTGGCGATGATCGCACCGACGTAACTCTCGAAGAGGTCGGCACCCATACCGGCAACATCGCCGACATTGTCACCGACATTGTCGGCGATGGTGGCAGGGTTGCGTGGATCGTCTTCGGGGATGCCGGCTTCGACCTTGCCGACGAGGTCGGCGCCAACATCGGCAGCCTTGGTGTAGATGCCGCCACCGACGCGTGCGAACAGGGCGATCGAAGAGGCGCCGAAGGAGAAGGCGAGGATGTCACGGACATGTTCGCCGTAGAGCAGCATCAAGGCACAAATGCCACCGAGGCCGAGGCCGACGACCGTCAACCCCATGACCGTGCCGGAGTTGAAGGCCACGGTCAGTGCCTGAGGCAGGGATGTCTTGGCGGCCTGTGTTGTCCGGACCGCTGCGCGCGTCGCGGTGTGCATGCCGAAGTAGCCCGCACCCGCTGACGAGGCGGCACCGAACAGGAAGGCTATCGCCTGACGCCAGCCGAAGGTTTCGTCCATGGCGAGCATGGCAACGAAGACTGCAGCGACGAAGACCGCGAGCCATCTGTATTCGGCGAACAAGAAGGCCTTGGCACCGTTCTGGATATGCCGGGCGATTTTTTGCATGGTCGCGTCGCCGGCGTCATTGCTCATGATCCGTATGTAGAGCGTGATTGCATAGGCGATCGACCCGATCGCGCAGCCAAGTCCGAGAAGGTTCCAGAACGTCATGATATTGGGGTCCGTCGATAGAGATCGGTTAGCGGTTCGAGGCGGTTTTCAAGGTGCCCCGCCAATGGGTACGGCACCATAGCCACGGTTTAGCGTGGTGCCAAGGAAATGTGAGAGCACGGGCGCGTGCAGTATCCGAGTAGATCAGTCGCGCAGGATGGCTCGAAGCAGGGTTTCTGTATTTGCGCCGGGATCGCGTTTGTATGCCTGGAGGACCTTGTTCCGGGCTTCCTTCTTGCTGTAGCCCAAGGCGATGAGGGCCGCGATGGCATCTTCATGGCCGAGAGCTTCGGAGGAACTCTCGGCCTGAAGGGCGCCTGAGGACTTGTTCTCGGAGTTGGGCGATGGCTCGACGTAGGTTTCCGAGGGGCCTTCCGCCAGCAGCGCCTTGCGGCGGCGACGGCGGCGGAGCCAGTATGTGGTGATGACGATGATCCCGGCAGCGATCAGGGTGATCAGGAGGCCGCGTTCGAGTTTCTGCATCTGCTCGACCACCTCGTCGATGATGGACCCGAATTCCATCCCGACCCAAACAAACAAAGGCACCACGAGCAGGATGCCGAGCAGGTCAAGGGTGAGGAATCGTCGCCAGCGCATCTTCATGGTGCCGGCGGTGAAGTAGGCGACGATCCGCAGGCCGGGGAAGAATCGCGCGAAGAAGATCACCAGATCCCCTCGCCGGCGGAACCATGTGTCGAAGGTGGCCAGGCGCTGATGGGTGATCAAAAGGCGAAAGGGCCTGAGACGCAGCAACCGGCTGCCGAAGATTCGCCCGAGAGTGAAGGGGATCACGTCACCCGCGAGGATCGAGGCTGCACAGGTCGCCATCATCGGCAAGGGATCGGCAAGGTCCTTGAAGCAGATGTATCCGGCAGAAATGGCCACGAGTTCTTCGGGCAGGGGGAACCCCAGACCGGCCAGGAGATAGATCGCCGCAACCCCCATGTAGGGATAGTTGGTGAAGATCTCGACGAGCCAGTCGAACATGATGCTTATTCGGGCAAGAAATGGGCGATGCCTGTGAGGAGCGGATCTGCTAACAGGTCGCCTTTCGTGATGCTGACGTCACCACCTAGATAGGCTTGAAGGCGCTCGAGCGCCGCGATATGTGGCGCTGCGAGTCCGGTGTTCTGGGTTGTCGCGAGCATCTCAAGGGCGCGGGAGATGAACTCGTTGGCGCGAGAAACGTCGCCCGTGGCCAGGGCCGTGCCGACCAGTCGCTTCGCCAGGAAAGCCCGGCGGTCATGGAGAGATGCGGAGGGTTTGGCCTTCTCCGCGAGCTTCAGATAGACGTCTGCGAGCTCGCTCACTTCCATTCCGGTCCTGAGTCGAAGAGCTGTGGCCAGTTCCTTGTCCTGGTCTGCCCGCAGTTCGAGCAGCAGGGCCATGGCGATGCGGATCTCGTCCGTCTTTCGCGGGCAGATGGCGGCCGCTTCTTCGAGGAATTGCATCGCCGCCAGCAGGCGGTCGAGAGCTTGCTCGGTGTTGGGCGCCTTGCGTGATGCTTCGAGGGCCAGTTCGCTCGCAAAGAGAATGTGGCCGTCTGCCCACTGGGGGATGAAGCGCAGGAGGAACCTGCCGCGTTCCACCAGCTGGCCGGTGGTGCCGAACTGCCTTGCCGTTTCGAGGCCGGGCCACAGGAATGGCAGGAACAGGGGGCGGGTGAGGTTGCGGACCAGCGCTGTGGGTATGGGAGGCTGGGGGCGTGGGGTCAACGCGGCCCCGGCATAGCAAGCTATCCCCGCCATGAAATAGATCGCCCAGTGGATCACTGTTTATGCTCCGGAAGGAATCTCGCGACAAAGCCGAACAGAACCACGAGCAAAAAGGAAGGAACTCCCTCCAGGATCGTGTCGAGATAGCCCAACCAGCGTCCTTCGGCGAATCCGGCAATGGCGCTGGAATGGGGTGTCAGGCCGAGCAGGGTCAGGAGCAGTAGCCCTGCGAGGCCGAGAATCGTCGATACGCCTCGGGAGAGGTGCCGTCGACCCAGCCAGCAGCAGGCGAGGACCACCAGGAAGGGCCACAGGTAGCTGGCGGCTGCAACCATGGCATTGGGCAAGGGAGGGTGCGGGCTGGCTGCCACCCCCTCGACGGCCTCGGAGCCAAACGTCAGCAGGAGCCCGGAACCCGGCAACATCTCGATATCGAGGGTGCTGATGGACCGCGGTGGGAAGGTGATCTCGAGGTTTTCGCGACTGCCGGTGATGGCGACCGGCTGGCGAGTCAGGGGGTCGGCTCCGGCATGGACGAGGATTTGCGCGGGCTTGTATGAATTGCTCGCCAGGGCGGCCAGCGGTCGGAGTCGCAAGCTTTTGATCGGCTCATTGTCATCGCATTGCAGGCGTAGCCGTTTGGAGCCGTCGGGCCCCGGGGCCAGTTCCTGTCCTGATACCGGCGAGAAGTTCACGTGATCATGAGCGTTGATGGGGGGGAAACCGGCCAGCCCGAGAAGGAACTGGAAAGCGGTGGCCGTGACGATCAGGGCCAGGAGTAGTCCTGCCGCTGCGCCGGCAGCGGCGGCGAGGCAGCCATCGAGTGGCCCTGTTCGCAAGCGGCGGATCATGGCAGCCCCGGGCTGATCGCGGCTGAACAGGGGCCAGTCCTTGAGCACCGTGATCAGCGCGACGGCCGAGAGGGTGAAGGCTGGTAGATGGAGCCACAAGCCCGCGATCAGGGCGGCACCTTCACCGGAGCCTTCCAGGGGAGGCTGGCTGTAGAGGCACCCCCAGGTGACGGGAAGCAACAAGATCAGTGGCAAGGCCAAGCCTCTCATCGTCATGCGCAGGCAAAGCAGCAGGGTTCTCATGGCCTGGCCTTCCTGAAGAGTGCGAAGAGATGTTCGCGTTCGCGCCCGATCTTCACTATCTCGCCACCGGCGGCGGTCACGGCGGACTCGACCGTTGCCAGGCCTGCGTCATCAAGCCCGCGGATCACCAGCGAGCGGTCGCCAGTTCCGAGAAGGTCCTCGAGGGTTCCCTGGGCGTGGCATTGACCCTTGTCCAGGAGATAGATGCGGGTGCAGATCTGTTCCACCTCCTGGAGGTGATGTGAGGCCATGAGGATGGCGCAGTTTCCCTCCTTCTGGAGTTCTTGCAGGAGATCCATGACGATCAGCGAGCCCTTCGGATCGAGTCCGGAGGTCGGTTCATCGAGGAGCAGGACCTTCGGCTCCGACAGGAGCGCGGCAGCCAGTGCCAGACGGCGCGTCATCCCTGTGCTGTAGGTGCCGATGGGTTGTCGCTTTGAAGGATCGAGGCCGAGGCGTTCCGCCCAGAGGTCGGCGCGGACGCGTGCCAGGGATCGTCGCATCCCGACAAGTTCGCCAAGATAGCTGAGAAACTCCATTGCCGAGAAGTCAGGGAAGGGCAGGGGGCCCTCGGCCTGATAGCCGACATCTCCGATCAGGGCGCGGTCGGTGGGGTGGTGGCCGAGAACCTTCACTTCACCAGCGTTCGGTCGCTGGCTCCCGGCCAGGATGTTCAGCAAGCTGGTCTTCCCGGACCCGTTCGGTCCGAGGATGCCGACAATTTCGCCCGGTGAGGCGGCGAGCTGGATTTTGTCCAACGCGGTGACCGGGGGATGGCGGAACCATCCCCGATAGGTCAGGGACAGGGCTTCGGCAAGGATAAAGGCTTCCATCTCGTAGTCAGCATCCGGCATGTTATCTTCCAAGACTCAGGTTTTCTCATGTCGTCATGGGGCTGCTGACTGTGCAATTATTTTTTGAGATGCCCGATGGAGATCGCCAGGCTGTTCGGGATGGCCTGGTGCTGGGTCGCGTCAAGGGCTGCGATATTGTTCTCGACGATGCGAAAGTTTCGCGACGACATGCCCGGTTGGTCCTTCAGGGCGGGGTTGCGGAGATCGAAGATCTCGACAGCAGCAATGGTACCAGGCTCAATGGCAAGGAGATCAGCCGGCGATTGCTGCGCGATGGGGACAGGATTCAGATCGGTTCTACCGATATTATTTTCCGAGAACTGGAGGATGGGGCGGGTGGCATCGGCGAGGCCGATGTGCCCGGCCGGATCGAGATCCGAGAGCCCGCGCCCGACGCAGCTCCTCCCGAGGCCGCTCCGCCTCCGAGTGCGCCAGAGGCTCTTCCTCCAGCGGCGAAGGCGCCCGAGGTCGATCGGGTTGAGTTTGCCGATGAAGTGGTGGAAGTCCGGCACCGCGAGGTGCCTTCGGGCATGCCGCGCCCTGATGATGCTGCTCAACCCCGTGTCGACCGTGGAGTTCTCCAGTTCAGCAAGCACGCCAAGGCAAGCGACCAGGGTCGTGGCTTTCTGGGTGACGACATGGCGCAGATGTCGCCGGGGTTTCGATCAGGCCTGCTGATCGCAGCCCTGATCGCAGCGCTCGTGCTGGGCTATTTTGTGATGAAGTTTGTTTCCGGCTAGCCTCGGGCCGAGGCCTCGCGCCACAGGGAAACCAGCTCGCCGCCCGCTCGTTGCCAGGAAAATTCTCGGGCTCGGGCGATCCGCCGGGCTCTGTCTTCGGGGCGGTCGGTTCCTTCGGCGAGGGAGGATAGCGCTGTCGCCCACGCGCTCGCCTGAGTGCCAGGAAGAACGACGCCCGCTTCGCCAACGACCTCCGGTAGCGCACCGCGATCGCTGACCAGCGTGGGCTTTCCTGCCGCGAGGGCTTCCAGTGGTGTCATCCCGAAACCTTCGTAGAGGGAAGGGGTCAAGACGGCGCTGGTTTCCTGGTAGAGATCGCGGAGTCGTTGTTCGGTCACGACACCCAGAAAGGAAACTCGTTCACTGATTCCGAGATCAGCAGCATGCCCGCACAGCCAGTGGCTATCGCCGTGATCTGCGCCTGCGAGGAACAGTTGGTGCCGACTCGGGTGAGTTTTGGTGAATTGGGCGAAGGCGGTGAGCAGGAGTTCCAGATTCTTGCGTGGTTCGAGATGCCCGACGTGCAGGAAGAAAGGCGGATCGGCAAGAGGCGGAGGATCCTCCCTGAAGAAGTCCTCATCTATTCCCGCCGGTATGACGCTGACGGTCGGCGCGATCCTTTTGAAGGATTCTCGCAGGTGCTTCGCCGTGAATTCGCTGGGCGAGATCAGCCGGTGAGCACGCGCCAAGGATCGGCGAAGGATACGCCGAGAGATCGTGCGTGGACGACGCCTGAAGTCTGTCAGATCGCGAAGATCGTGGATGGTGAGGATGGCCGGGCAAGGCAGCCCCGCTGGTACCGGCAGAGAGGACAGGTCGAACACCGTTGCGCCGAGGGAGCGCAGGGCTGCCGGCAGGTGGCGTCGCTCCCGCCATGCCCGCCGCCAGGTCGGTTGTGCTGGAATGTCGATCGCCCGCAGGTCGATCTTGTCAGGAAGCGTCGGTGGAGATCCATCGGGAGAATGGAGCAGGGTGAGGCGTTCGCCTTCCTGCAGGTGCGGACAGGCTGCTTCCAGAAGACCGAGAAGTCGTCGGCTGGCGCCAGACGGACGATCTTCGAGCAACCAGCCAGCCACCACGGCGTGCATCGCAGTCACCCTGCCAGCCTCCTGTGGATGGTGAGCCAGGCCTCGGCGTTGTTCTCCACCGAGAAGGCCCGCGCTCGCTCGAGCCCGTTTCGGCGAAGAGTCTCCCGCAGTTCCATGTCTCGGTGGATGCGGCCGATCGCTGCTGCCATGTCGTCGAGGTCGAGCGGGTCAGCGTGCAGGGCCGCGCCCCCGGCGATCTCCTCGAGACTTCCGGTGCGGCTGCACAGGACCGGGGTTCCAGTGGCGAAGGCCTCGACAACGGGGAGGCCGAACCCATCGAAGAGCGTCAGGTGCAAGAGGGCTCGGCAGGAGTGTAGTGCGCGGATCTTCTCATCTTCCTCCAGCCATTCGTGTCCCGGTCCGATGATGCGTAACGATGGCAGGTCGTCGTCGTGCCTTCGGGCGAGTTCGTGGGCGCGACGAACACGTTCAAGGTTCTTGCGTGGCCGCTGATCTGCGAGAACCAGGAAGGGGCCACAGAGTTGCTCCGGACGAGCCGGAGTTTCGGGTTGTGGCACTCCGTGTGGAATGCAATGCAAACGAGGGGAAGCCTCTTTGCCGGCCCAACGCAGAAGGTCATCTCGGGTCCGCTGCGATGGGACGATCACGGCGGAAGCTTTCCTGGCGGCGCGTTGCACGGCCAGGCGATGACGCATCCGGCAACCGTCTTCGCGCAAGGGCACCGGCGACATCCAGGGGAGGTCATGGACCGTTGCCACGGTGGGGCAGGGGCACTGTCGCGGTAGTGCGGCAACGGGACTGTGGAGCAAGGCGGCGCCGATCTGCCCGAGGGTTTTTGCCAGCCTTCGCCGGCGCAGTGGTCCTGGCCGGGGTGCTGGCAAGATTTCAATTCCTTCGAACCGTGGCTCGTCGGCCCCTTCGGGGAGGAGGAGCACACATGTTCGTTCGGCTCGCGGCGCATAGTGTTCGAGCGAGGTCAAGAAGGAGCCGCCGACACCCGTCACCGGTCCATCGCCCAGGATCGTTCCGTCGAACACGATGGGAGCTTTCACAGGGGGCTCCCCGCAACCTCAGGAGCAAGGGCTTGCCGGTATGCCCTGGCGTAGCCGTTCGCGGTGTCTGCCCATGAGAATCGGGCTGCCCTCTGTCGACCTTTTTGTACCAGCTCCCTGCCGAGGTCTCGATCGTTCAGGACCGCACCGATCGATTGTGCGATCTTTGCCGGTTCGTTTGCGACGCAGTAGTGAGCTGCCGTACCCAGCACTTCCCGCAAGGCCTCAGCATCGCCTGCGATAACGGGTGTCCCGAGAGCCATCGCCTCGAGAGGAGGAAAGCCGAAACCTTCGAGGAGGGATGGGTAAACGAGTGCGCGTGCGTTTGCGATGTGAGCGTAGACCGTTGCATCATCGGCCTGCTGTAGCCAGCGAAGCCATCCCTGGCTCTGGGCTTTCCGCAGTGCGTCTACCGTTTCGTGGCATTCCCAACCGGGGCGACCGATCACGACCAGCAGTGGCCGGGGGTCCGGCAAGAGTTGCCACGCCTCGAGCAAGCGCTGGTGATTCTTGCGCGGTTCGATGGTGCCGACGCAGGTCACGAATGAGCGCTCAGGGATGGGGTTGGGTCCAGGCTGGGCTGGCACGTGATCCGATCCGAAGGGTACGACCACGAGCTTGCTCTCGGGCAGGCCGAGGAGCCGCTGTGCGGATTTCGCGGTGGCCCTCGTGGGTGTGACAATCAAGCGAGCTTGCTGCGCTGCACGGTGACACCGTTCCAGAAGGACAGCACTCTGCTCGGCACCGTGGTAGTTCTCGTCCTCGGCAAAAGCCAGATCGTGCAGGGTCAAGACCACGGAGCTACTGGCGATGGGCGGGTGGATGTAGTCTGTCCAGTGGAACACGGGTACCGAGGCGCATAACCGTTCCGCGCCAAGCCCGAGCCGTGACAGTATTGGCAGGGAGCGGCCAGGGACGGGCCAGCGATGAAGGCGAGCTCCTGCCGGCACCGTGGCTGGCACGCGCGCGCGCGCCATGCTGTGTGCGAAGAGTTGCGGCTCGATTTCACCCTTTGCTGCCAGGGCGCGAACCAGTTCGCGCACGGCGCGCCCGATGCCGGATGTGGTGAGGACCGCAGGTCGATAATCAATGCCAACGCGCATGGCCGCATGACAGTGATAACAGATGGAAGCCACAAGACGACGGGCCGATCGGCCGGGTTTGCTTCGACGGCTGTGATCACCCGATCCTGCGGCGTTTTCTGCGCATCCGGGGTGGGAGGGTGTCGCCCCGGCACGATGTCCCGGATCCGGCCCATGCTCCGGGGGTTTGGCGGTGATCGGGCATCTGGCTGGAGGGCAGGCCTATTTTGGTGCTCGAAAGGGCGATGTCATGGGACATCTGCTACCGCGATGTAACGAATGCCTCCTGCCGGGATATGCTTCCTTGGGTTCTTCCAGCACATGTCTGTCCACCGTCCCTTCCTACTGGTCGCTCTGGCGGCGCTGTTCGCCGTTTCGAGCACATGGTTTGGTCTCACCGTTCTCGCGACCGAAGGTCCGGCCTTCTCTTTCCCCGATGAGAGCGTCCTCGTGGAGCCGGTGCTGCTGCCCGAATCTTCGCCCGAAGAAGTGGGCGCTTCGCCGCCCGGTGTGACGATTCGATTGCGGCCGAAGGCTCGTGTTCTCCCGCCCCGTGCCTCGCCGCCTTGCCGCTTGCTGCGCGGCACGCGAGAAGTGTCAGGGAAAGTAGCTTGGGTCGCGGGTTCTGCGGCCTTGCCGGTAGGGCCGCATCGCAAGAGGGGTCGGCAGCTCGTGCGTGTGAGTCTGCCCACCGGCGAGGAATTTCATGCGGTGGTCACCCTCTCCCCCGACGAGGAAGAGATTCCGACAGTCGTTCTGGGCGGACCGTTCAGTTATCGATCCAGGGTTGTTGATCGGGATGGCCACGCCATCGCCGATGCCAGGGTTTGGCTTGCAGGTCGTGAGTCGAAGAGCGATGGCGACGGGCGGTTTTTGGTCGAGAATCTACCCATTCGTTCAGGCTTACCAATGGTGATCCGGGCGCAGGGGAAGGCGACGCTCTTTCGTATTCTCGATCTCGCTGACGCACATCTTCGTGGTGATCTTCCGGCGCACGCTCTGGAGGATGGCGTCAGTCTCCACGTTCAACTGGCAGCTCCGATCTCGGGCGATGCTCCGCTCGGTCGGGTGTATCTCATGCCTGCGGATCAGGGCGGTGACAGTCGTTTGCGTCACTACCCATTCTTTCTTGCCGAGCATGGTGGCGGGATCAGCTTGAGTTCCGAAGGAACCTGCAAGATCGAAGGCTTGCCCCGTGGTGTGGAGGTGCGCGTTGTTGCTCATCATCCTCGTTTGCGAATCGAGTCATCGGTCGTTGTTGAACTGGGTGATGACGTGAATTACGCGATGGTCAAGGGGGCGGAGGCTCCGCTGCTATCCGGACGCGTCGTCGATTTGGCCGGGCAGCCAGCGCCGGGAGCCTCCGTGGTCAGTAGTGCCGATCGTGATGGCGAGTTCATCGCGCATGGTCAACTCCTTGGCTGGGTCCTGCCACCGGCTGTATTCCTGTCGGATTGTGACTGGGCCATGGCCGATGGAGATGGCCGTTTCCTGCTCGCGCGTTCGGAGACGAACAGCTACGTCACCGTGGTTGCGCCGGGCTGTCACGGCATCCAGCAGAAGATCATGGGGCGAGCCCAAAATCTGGATCGCCAGTTCGTATTGCCGCATGTCGCACAAGGCGTGGAGTCGGGTGATGGCCCGGCCTTGGATGTTCGGGTGGGTCGTCCGGTGCGGATGCGCATCTGGCAACGGGCCCAGAGCTTGACGACCTGGTTTCCGTGGACGCCGGACCGACCGTATCACCTGGATTTGAAGGAGCCGGTCCTGATGGATGTGGATATCGAGATTGATGGCCGGGACGAAGTCGTCACCGTCAAGGATGTTGCGGTGGTCGGCCGTGTGCCGCTGCAGGTGCCGAACTAGAAGTCTGCGGGAAGGATTCACCCATTGGTCTCGGATCGAGAGACTTCCTGGGCCCCGTGTGAATGGAGCTTTGGCCCGGGAGGAGCGATGCTCATCGATCGATGGCCCCGGCCTCTGATTTCGAGGTAGTGTTGAGGTGGAAACCTCGGGCAAGGATCGGGGTTTCCAGGCCACCTCGAACGGCTCTCGAGCCGGGTGGGTGGTTCTATGCGTTGTGCTGCCGGAATCTTGGTGGGTGACGGCAGCCGGTTCTTTTCTGTTGTGTGAGGTTCGAGGCCGCAGATGGCATGACGCTGTCTGCGGCCTCAGCCTTTTGCCACCATCTGGCTGACTTGGCGTTATCGTGGCAGATATGTCATCGCTTGGCCGCGGCACTGTTATTTTGCGAGATCCCGTTCATGGGGATATCGAACTGACACGCGAAGAGGTCGCGGTCATCGACACCCCTGAGTTCCAGAGGTTGCGTGGTATCAAGCAACTGGGCACGGCTTATCTCGTGTTTCCCGGAGCCGTGCACACACGATTCGAGCACTCGATCGGGACCCTGCACATGGCCGAGAGGATGCTCGAGGCAGCGAACAAGAATGCCGCCCGTGACCCGGAACGTTGCTTGGGGGTGACACCGCAAGAGCGGCGCGTCCTGAGGCTGGCGGCGCTGGTGCATGACATCACTCATGTCCCTTTCGGTCACAATATAGAGGATCAGACGGGGTTGCTATCCAGGCACGACGAGCCTTCGCGATTCGAGAAGGTTCTCGGTGATACCCGGATTGGATCGGTTCTGGAGGGCTTCGGTGTTCGCGATGAAATCATCTCGATCCTCGCTGACCGAGGAGGAGAGATCCCTGAGTTTTGGCATCAGGTTCTTTCTGACACGATCGACTGTGATCTGATGGACTACCTCAAGCGGGATGCCTACTACACGGGTTTGGAACTTCGCTACGACCAGCGGGTGGCAGACTATTTTCGCATTGACCGATCGAGTGGGCGTTTGTTTGTCGATTGCGAAAAGAACGGCATGCTGCGCGAGGACATCATGTCCGAGCTGCTGCGCATGCTGGAGACCCGCTATCACTTTTCGGAGCGCGTCTACTATCACCACGCCAAAATTTCGGCGGGTGCGTTGATCGCGCGAATGGTGGAGTTGGCACTGCGCTCGGGCGGGCTTTCGGCCGAGGATCTGCAGAGCAGCACGGACCAGTCCCTCCTGGAGGCCTTGGCGCATGTGGATCTTGGCGATGCCGATGACAATGAGAAGATGCGTCGCTTTGCGGCTCGCTTTTCACGGCGAGAATTGCCCAAGCGTGTTCTGGTCCTGCCGGTCTACCAGAATCGCGAGATCCAGGAACTGCTTCTGCAGGAGTATTTCCAGCCCGGTTCGCCCGAGAAACGCTTTGCCTGGGAGACGGAGATGGAGGATCGGGCCAGGGCTGAGTTCGACCAGGACCTGGACGTGATCATGTACTGTCCCGCGCGCAGTATGCAGCTCAAGCAGGCGCATACATTGGTGAGCTTGCCCGAGAGCGAGGGGAGGATTCTTCCTCTATCCAACTTTGCTGCCGAGATACCGCGCCTTCGGGATATCGAGGCGAGTTGCCTGCGCCTGTGGAAACTTTATGTCTTCACGTCGAGCAACGACCCATTGGTTCGCCGTCGGCTCCAGGAGATCTGTCTCGAGGCTCTCCCCAGGGGTTGTGAGAACGCCCTTAAACTGTGATCCGGTAGCGGAGGGTCAGCTCTGGTAGCGAGCCTTGATCTGCGGCACCAGGTAATCGTCGAAGGCCTGCTTCAGGTCGTGCGCGGGAGCAAAACCCCAATCCCTGCGTGCGGCCGTGTCATCAACATCGGCTGGCCATGAATCGACGATGGCCTGACGCTGTGTGTCGGATACGAAGTCGATCTGCGCGTCGGGGAAGTGGGACAGCACCAGCTCTGCGAGCTTGCCGGCGCTGGCGCTGAAGCCGCGGACGTTGTAGACGGATTGTGTTAGCGAGTTTGCCTTGCCCTTGCCAAGTGCGAGGATGGCCCGGACAGCATCCGGCATGGTCAAGAATGGAATGCAGGTGTCAGGGCGGACGAAGCAGGCGTAGGCCTTTCCTTCTGCCGCAGCATGGATCATCTCCGGGGCGAAGTCGCTGGTACCTCCGGAGGGCAGGGTTTCCGCACTGATCAGTCCGGGGAAGCGCAGGCACCGGAAGTCCAAGATTTGTTCGATGCGATCCTGCGCGAGTTGTCGGTGGTGGCGTGCGTAGTAACGGCCGAGGTGTTCACAGTAGAGCTTGTTGCAGCCGTACATGGTGATTGGATGGAGGTAATCGTCTTCACCAATGGCTCCGGCGGACTGCTTGGTCTCGAGATCGGAGAGTCCGTGCGCGGCGATGGAACTGGGGAAGACGAATTTCACCTTCTGCCCGTGGGAGCGGGCTTGTTCGGCAGCCAGACGCAGGAGTTCGAGGGTTCCGCCAACATTGACTTCGTGTGCTGTTTCCGGGGTGAACTCGGCTCTCGTCGAGAGCAAGGCCGCCAGATGATAGATGGCCCGGATCTCGAACATCGCGAGCAGGCGGCCGAGCAAGGAGCGGTCGCAGATGTCGCCGATGAAGGTCTCCAGACACAGTTCGCGCAGTTCTGCATCGAGTTCGCGGATATCGACAGCGATGATGTCGCGTTGGCCGGCGCCGTGGAGCGATCGAATCAAGCTTTGTCCAACTTCGCCGCCAGCGCCGGTGATCAGGGTTGCGGTATGCCGACGCCCGCCGCGGGGCGCAGAGGACTGTGTGGAGGTGCTGGTCATTGTGGCTAGGAGCTTTGAGTGAAGCGCAGCAACCGGTCTCGAACGCAGTTGTAGACCGCGCTGGTCGCCCGAACATCATGAGCATTGTAGGTGGCGATATTCTCGATTTCGCCTCGTGCGTAGGCGGGGGCAACCATCGATCCGTCCATCTCACCCTTTGGACTTTCGATACCCAGTGACCAGCAGACAACATCGAGAGTCGAGGGGCCTCGCCATCTTCCGCCGAGAATCGGGAGCAGGTCGATGTGTCGTTGATTTGACCAGCGTCGGGAGACGAGGTCCACGTGGACATCGATTTCGTGGATGAGGCTACGGCCGATCAGGAAAGGCACGTCGAAGCCTGTTCCATTGAAGCTGACAACCCGCTTGGACAGTGCTGCAAGACACCAGAAGGCGCGGAGGAGGTCGGCTTCCGACATCGGGCGGATCCACTCGGGAAAGTCGTCGTCCTCACGCCCTTGGGGAGGCACTGCCAGAACCGTGATGGCCTGATCATCGCCGGACTTTTCGCCATCGCCGAAGGCCAGCGAGACGATCTTGCCCAGGTACGGCGAGAGTCCCATGACCATCGACTCGTCCTGACTGTGTTTCTCGGCGTGCTTGGCCACTGTTTCGGCCACGGTCTTGGGCAGGTCTCGCCGGTCGCATCGCGGCACGGTTTCGATATCGAACACGAGGGTTTCACAAGCGAGATCCTTGATCAGGGGATATCCGGCACCGAAGACCTTTTCCTCGTCGTAATCCTCGTCGAGGTCGGTCACGCGACGTAGTCGCTTGATGTTGAGTTGAACGGAGCCCTGATAGCGGTCTGCCTGGAAGGCGACCTTGACGACCATGCCGGGTTCGAGTTCGCCGGCTGCCTGGAGTTCTTCCGACCGATCGCCCCAGATCTTTGCCGGGAAGGTCCGCGAGCAGTCGCCGAGCTCAAGGTCGAAGTAGGGCTTGCCGGCCGAGGTCTTGCGCCGCTCGATGGAGCGAACCAGGGCGTGCGCGATCTGCAGGATATCGGGGCTTTCCTCGACCGAGGCGAGATCTTTGATATCCGCGTGTTCGGAGATATCGCTCACCCCTTTATCTCGACCGAGCATGCAAATTCAGAGAGACGCTGAGTGGCAATTTCGAGTTCCTCCATCGAGACCGCATAACTCAGCCGCAAGAATCCTGGCGCTCCGAAAGGGCTGCCCGGCACGGTGGCGACCAGATGGTCATGCAGGATGCGCGAGGCTACTCCGATATCGTTGGTGTCGAGGCGGGAGCAGATTTCGCCGGCGTTGGCCATGACATAGAAAGCTCCCTTGGGCAGTTCTGCTGACAGGCCATCGATGGCATTGATCTGTTCGACGAGGAATCGCCGCCGCTGGTCGAAGGCGCTCTTGCGGGCTGCGAGTTCCTCGGTGTAATCACCACAGCAGATCTCCATTGCGGCCTCTTGGCTGATCGTGCAGGAATTGCCGATCACCTGGCTCTGAAGGCGGCCGGCAGCTGCGATCATGTCTGCGTGGCCGGCGAGGAAGCCTATCCTCCATCCAGTGAAGGAGTGGCTCTTGGTGCCGCCGTTGACGACGACGACGCGGTCGTGTTCCGTATCGAAGCTCGCTGGTGAGATGTGCTCACAATCGTCGTAGACCAGGCTCCCATAAATCTCGTCGGAGAGGATCCACATTCCGGCAGCCTCCGCCACATCGTGGATTCCCTGGACCAACTCCTTGTCCGGCACGGCTCCTGATGGATTGGAAGGATAATTGATGATGATGCCGCGAGCCCCGGTGGTTTTCGCGGCTTCGGCGATCTGTTCGGGGCTGTGCAGGAATCCTTGATCGGGAGTCGCTGGCAGGATGACCGGCTCACCGCCTGCGACATGGACCAGGGATGGATAGGAAACCCAGTAGGGGGCCAACAGGAGGATCCGATCGCCGGGTTCGACGAGGCTCATCAGTGCCATGTGCAGGGCCGCCTTGACTCCTGATGTGACCATCACCTCGTTGGGTGCATAGGTCAGGCCGTAGCAGTTCTGGAACCACCCGGCTGCTGCTTGCCTGAGCTTCGGGAGGCCCGAGGCGGCCGTGTAGCGGGTACGGCCCTCCCGGATTGCCTGGATTCCGGCCTCGGCGATCGTCTCGGGGGTGGGGAAGTCGGGCTCGCCCGCACTCAGGGAGATGACGTTCTGGCCTTCGCTTCGGAGCTTGGCTGCCTGGGCTGAGATCGCCAGCGTTGCTGATTCGGCGAGGCTAGCGGTTCTTGAGTTAGGGGTTACAGATCTCATGATGCCGGCCCGAAGAGTAGTCACATGGGCGGTTTGATGCCAAACATGGGAAGAAGACAGGGTGACCGGGAGTCTCAGTAACCGGTTCCTTTTCTCCTTTTCCAGGTCGCGGAACGTTACTTTTCAACTCTATGCGTAAGAAGAAGGTCTTCAAGGTCATCGCCATCACCCTGGTCTCGATCGCCTTGCTAATGGTTCTGTTCGTCGCTTCCTTCATCTTCAACCCATTTGAAGGCTCGCTGCCGGATATGCGAGATGCTGTGCCTCGCGATGTCGATTTCTTCTTGCGCAAAACCGATCTCGCGGAGGATTTCACCAATTTTCCGGAGCCCGATTTCTGGAAGGATCTCGTGGCCAGCGATGGCTGGCAGCAACTGCGCGGCGGCCCGAACTTCAGATCGCTCAATCGGGACCGGTCGATCGAGGGTGCGCTCGAAGCTATCGGGGAGCAGGCGAACCTGATCAAGGATCAGAGCTGGGGCTATGTCGATGTGCTCGAGGATGTGATCGGTACCGAGTTACAGATCGCCGGTCGATTTGGCGTTGGACCGTCCGGGGGGGAGAGCTGGTGCGTCTACACACGGGTTACCTGGCCACTCAAGTTCTTGTGGGGAGTTGCTGGCTATGGTTTCGCACAGGAACAATTCATGCAGCAGGGGATCCAGCTGTCATGGGAAGGCGCGGTTGCGACCCTCGAATCCAACCAGATGCCGGGGCCCCTGTTCGCTGCGCGTCACCTGGATTGCTTGATGCTCTCCAACGACAAGCAACTTTTGAACTCGTCGCTCGGCCTTGCATCTGGCGCTGGCGTGGAGGATTCCTTCGGCCGCTCGGCGAGCTATCACGATGGCGTCGAGAAGCGTCTTCGTGATTGGGAGAACATGGTCGGTGAGCCGGCCAATGCCGTCGAATTCTACATGCGGCCGGACAGGTACTTTCCTCTGGTTGATTGGGATGATGGTTGGCCTGACCCTCGTCATCCCGATGACATGAACGAGCGGGTGATGGCGTCCTTTCTCAACCTGCAAAATTGGCTATTCCTGACGGGGTCGGCGATCTTTGAACATGGCTCACTGACCTTGCTAGCCGATTTCGAGATCAATCAGAACTTGCATACAGCGTTCCAGGCCAAGTTCTTCAAGACCGAACCACAGCATCGCAAGGAATGGTTGGACCCGTTCCTGAAGATGGTGCCGGCAACGGCTTGCGCCTGTGCCGGCATGCGTATGCCGGCGAGTGAGTTCATCAGTGAGATGTACCGGTCCCTGGGAAGGGAAGAAAAAGAGTTGCTCGACGAGAACCTGCGCAAGACGGGCAAATACCGGGGCGCGCAGGAGCTGATCAAGAAGCTGGAAGTTGCCCTGCTGCCCCGAACAGGTTTTGTTTTCCGCAAGAATGTTCCAGATCCTCAGATCAAGGTGGCCAACCCTTCTCCAGCACCACAGGTGGCGTGGGTCTTCTGGCTGCGCAAGGGTGGCGAGAAGGTGGTGTACGACTTCATACGCATGCTCAAAGACCATCGGCATAGCTTTGGCTTCACGCAGGCTTTCAAATTGCCGCTGGGTCTTACCGGTAAGGGTGGCGATGCCGCTCTTGAGTTCGCGAATCCGCAGATTCCGGCGACGGGTGAGATCGCAACCCTTATTTACGATCAGTTTCTGGTGGTCAGTAACTCCGGACCGTTCATTCGAGACATGTTCCGTACTCGAAATGGCGACAAGCCGTCGATCACTCAGAGCGATGCATTCGTCGAGTTCAGCCAGGAGTTGCCGGACATTCTCAATGGCTTTGTCTTCTTGCAGGCAGAGGAACTCGAGAAGGTACTCCTGGATTACGAGAAGTTCATTCGCGATGACGCGACCAGTACGCCGGATGCTGAGTGGGCATTCGAAAACCGCTCTCGTATCGAGAGCGAGGTTTTCAGGGCGCGGTATGCCGGGCAGTTCGCGTCGATTGCTGCCCTGAAAAGGGACAGGGTGTCACAGCGTCGATTTGATGATGACGTGGCCGAGGAGATGGATGCAGCCTGGAAGAAGGAGATGACAGCATTCACGGCGGGATCTCGTGACAGCGTGCTCGAGATCCTGGCGATGGTCCGCTTGTTTCGTTCTTCTTACGTGCAGATCGTCTTGGAACCGCGCCACCTGCGCTTGATGAGTCGGACGCTGATGAACTACCGGTAGTCTGTGTTCAGGGAAGAGGTCGGTGGGCCTTGAAACTGCGATGATGAGGGGTAGATTGCCTGCCCACCGAATGCCG
>CAZIVO010000006.1:0-66316 GCA_964542765.1 uncultured candidatus Brocadiaceae bacterium
CCATGGCAAGCATCGTCGAACATGTCGATGTTCTGGTCGGCAACGAGGAAGATCTGCAACTCGGACTCGGCCTCGAGGGTCCTCAGGTGGAATCTACCGGCAAGCTCGATCCGAGCAAGTTTCTGGCCATGATGGATCAGGTCACGGCGCGGTTTCCCCGTGTCAAGATCGTGGCGACGACGCTCCGCGAGGTTCACACGACCAATCGCCACGATTGGAGCGCTGTTTGCTGGGCGTCCGGCGAGACCTTCTGCGCACCGACGTGCCAGTTGGACGTGTTCGATCGTATCGGTGGTGGCGATGGCTTCGCCTCGGGCTTCTTTCATGGTTTGATGGTCGGCGAGTCCGTTGAAGAAGCGCTGCGGCTTGGCTGGGCACATGGTGCGTTGCTCACCACTTTTCCCGGGGATACCACCATGGCGAGTCTCGAGCAGGTTCGGAACTTCGCGCAGGGCGGATCTGCCCGCATCCAGCGTTAGTCGGGGTTTCCTGCCGTGGCGTGGGTCAAGGCTGCATAGATACAAAAGGGGTCGGGCCGAAAGAGGGTGGCCTCGGCTGCAGGCAATTCTCTGGACAGGAAACTGCGAAGTTCCTCGTGGGCAAAGGTATGGCCCATGTAGGGGTGATCATCGATCAGATCAGCCTGTTCTTTCGTGACTTCCTCTTGTACCTGGGCAGCAGTCTCTTGCATCTGCGCGGTAGCTTCGGCAGATCCAGGATCGATGCCGTGGGGATCGTTCGAATCACCGCGGAACTGGGCGCGGAGGACACCCCCGGGACCTAGCAGTTCCCATGCGTCGCGCAGGATCGATGCGATCACTTCTTGTGGACAATGGATGAAGACCGCGATCGCCAGCACGAGACCATACTCACGATCTCGCGCTGCAGCGGGAATCGAGAGACCATCGCCTTCGAAGAAGCGAGCAGCGTCGAGGTCGGCGCAGCGTCGCCGGGCTTCCTCGATCATGCCAGGCGCGATATCGATCCCCGTGTAGCTGCCGACCACGTCGAGCAATACGGGCGCCAGTCGACCGACGCCACAGCCGATTTCGAGGGTGTTCACATTGCGGAGCCCATCTCGATCGATGCCGAGAAGGAAACTGTTGACGGCGGACACTGCCTCTTCTTGCCATCGCTGTGGGTTGTCCCATCCCGGGTGTGAGGCGATGAAGAAGTCGCGTGAAGGCGATTGCGAACGTTTCTGCCAGTCGGACTTGAGGGTCCTTGCCCAGTCGGCGGCGTCGCTTGCCTCGCTGTTCATATCAGGGATGGTACCAGATCAGAGCAGTCCTATCATCTTCCGCTGAGGAAGAGGAATTGCCCTTTCTTGCCCGCGACCGCTATGTCGACGCGCCCATCGCCATCGAGATCGCCGGTCGCGATCTGGCGTCCGGCACCCGAAATGATGTCGAGCGGAGAGGGAATGAAGCGTATGCCGGCGGTGTTGTCGAAGCGAAAGCAATAGAGGACGGGAGCATCGAGAGCGCCGGGATCGGTGCCGTTGTGTGCGAAGAAAGTCTTGCCGGTGACGATGTCCAGTCGGCCGTCGCCATCGATATCGGCCAGGGTCAGGCCGTGGGGTTGGGAGAATTGATGGGGATCAGCGGGATCCTTGGTCGTTTTCTGGATGACATGTTCGCGAAACACGATGGTGTTGCCTGTCTTGGTCTGTTCGAACCAACTCAAGCCGTAGCCGTGGGCATTCATGCTGGTGATGATGTCCTTGTCACCGTCACCGTCGACATCATGGGCGAAGATTCGCGCGCCACCCCACTGGTGACCGAAGCGACCGGGGTGGGCCGGCCAGGGTGGATCGCCTACCAAGCTCTTGGGCTGTTCGAACCACCCGACCAGGGTGAGAATGTCGACGCGTCCATCGCCATTGATATCGCCGACGCCGATTCCGTGGGTGTAGACCGGGAAGCCGCGCAGAGGTGAGACACGATGCGGCGCCCAGGTCTTGCGCGGATCCTTCGGGTCAGCTTTCAGATAGATCAGGTAGTTGCTGGTCTCGCAGATGATCTCCGGCATGCCGTCTCGGTCGAGATCGGTGAGGATGGGTGATTCCGTACCGCAGGTTGCCCAGATGGTCCAGCGCTTCCACAGGGGACCGGTCTTTCGCGGGTTCTCGAACCAGTAGGCCGGTTGTCCTGGCTGGCCCATCGTCATGACATCGATCCAGCCATCGCCATTGAAGTCATGCGGGAAGGAAAAGAAGCGATCAGCGTAGCCACCGATCGGGAAGGCGCGCGCCGCGTAGATGGGGTGACTTTTGTCGAACTTGGGACCGGGATACCAGAACGGGCCCGAGACCACATCGGGTTTGCCGTCGCGGTTGATGTCGGCAATGGCCGCACCTTCGGTGTAGTACTTCCGGCTCAACTCGACCCGGGTGTAGGGCAGCGCCAGAATCTCTGTCGCCTGAGCCATCTGCACCTGGATCTGTGTTTGCCCTGAGGAGCACAGTAATCCCAGCAAGATGATGTGGCGCACGTTGATCACGATGCGTCCAGTGTAACCGGGCTTGTGTGGGAGGTGAGGGAGTTGATTGTTCGGAGAGGTTGATCGATGGTCATCGAATCGAGATTTCGCTGCCGGGAAATACTACGAACCTCTCCATGTCGGCCATGGCAACCTAGAATCAGGGGCATGATCAGGACCCCTCGAGTTCCGAAACGCTTTGGTTTGCTGGCGTTGCTTTTACTCGCGAATCCCGGAGTCGTTTCCTTCCTGGAGGCGCAACGGCCGAACTTCGTTGTCATCTTCACCGATGACCAGGGCTACAACGATCTCGGTTGCCAGGGGTCGCCACTCTTGCGCACGCCGCGAATCGATCGCATGGCCGAGGAAGGTACCCGTTTCACATCCTTCTATGCCCAGGTTGTTTGCGGGCCGTCACGGGCAGCCTTGATGACGGGATGCTATCCGATCCGGGCAGCGGAGCCGGACAACCGCAAGAACCCGCATACCATCTTGCATCCGCGCGAGATCACCATCGCGGAGATGCTCAAGCAGGCCGGCTATGCCACTGGCATCTTCGGGAAGTGGCACCTCGCCGGAAACGGTGGCCGCAAGCATGGTCCCGGCACGGGCCCCTGGCCAAAGGAACTGATGCCCAACAGCCAGGGCTTCGATCGCTTCTTCGGAACGCCGGCCCACAATGGCTTCACACGAACACTGGACCTGAAGAGGTTCATCACCGAACTGCTCGGTGATGAGGAACTGGTGGAGCGGCCGACCGATATGGACCGGCTCACCGAGAGGACCACTGACGAGGCCATCTCCTGGATCAAGCAGAACAGCGAGCGGCCTTTCTTCGCTTACATCCCGTTCAACATGGTGCATGTTGTCCTCGGCGCCTCTTCGCGCTTCAAGGGGCGGTCCGAGCGCGGGATCTATGGCGATGCGATCGAGGAACTCGATCACAGTGTAGGCAGGATCCTCGATGCGATCGAAGAGCTCGGTCTCGATGAAAGGACCCTTGTCCTCTTCACCAGCGATAACGGCCCATGGATCGAGGAGAATATCGGCGATCATGGCGGCAGTGCGGCGCCTCTACGTGGCTTCAAGATGAACACATGGGAGGGTGGTTGCCGCGTGCCGGCGATTGTGCGCTGGCCCGGCGTGATCCCGAAAGATCGAGTCAGCGACGAGATCGTCACCACGCTCGATCTGTTTCCGACCTTTGCACGGCTGGCGGGAGCATCCCTTCCTGAAGACCGAATCATCGACGGTCATGACATGACCTCGTTCTGGCAGGGCAAGGCCGACAAAAGCCCTCGCGACAGTTTCTTCTATTACGCCTTCACCCACCTGCAAGCGGTTCGCAAGGGGGATTGGAAACTGGTGTTGCCGCGCCCGGCTCGCCCGCCCTGGACCTCCTGGTACGGTCGCATGATCGACGAGGTGAAAGCACCTGAGCTCTATGATCTGCGTGAGGACATTGGCGAGCAGCGTGATGTTGCCGCCGCACATCCCGAAGTCGTGGCCCGCTTGACCGCCCTTGTCGAGCAGGTGCGCGGAGATCTCGGTGACCATGATCGGATCGGTAAGGGCGCACGCTTCTTCGACGATGGCCCGCGACGTCCGAAGATGACGAAGAGGCCGTCGTCAAGTTCGGGGCACGACGGCTTCGAGCCGCTCGGTTCGCTGCACTTCGACTTCGAGGCTGGAAACTTGCAGGGCTGGCGTGTGGAGCAAGGCGCCTTCGCACAGCCTGTGAGTTCGGCAGTGTCCTTGCCGCGCTGGAAGGAAAAGCCGTTCTGCCGCCACGGCGGTTTTCACCTCTCTACCGCTGCCATGGCTGCCGACAAGGGAGCATCGGACAAGCAGGCCGGGGTGATGGTCTCGCCGCTCTTCGAACTCCTGGGCGATCGCGCATCCTTTTTGGTCGGTGGCGGTCAGGCTCCGCTGACCTACGTGGCTCTGTGCGACGAAAAGGGAGAAGAACTCATCCGTGCCGGCGGCGCCAAGGGACCGCAGATGGTTCGCCGTCACTGGAACGTGAGCGCATGGCGGGGACGGAAGCTTTTCTTGCGCGTCGTCGATCGCAGCAAGGCAGGATGGGGGCACATCACCTTCGATGACTTCTCCTGTGAGGGCCGGCTGGTCCGTTAGCCGGGTGCATGATGAGAAACTCGATGAGCATTTCATCTCTCCTGCTGCTGACAGCCTGTGTCAGTTCGCTCGAACATTCGAGGGCCACGGATGAAATGGGAGTGCTTGCTCTGGTCCCTCAGGGAAGTGGTACCGATGCCAGCTTGCGCGGTGTTTGCGCGGTCAGCAGCGAACTGGCTTGGGCCAGTGGCGCGGCGGGGACCTTCGTGATGACCCGCGATGGTGGCAAGACCTGGCGTGGCGGCCAGGTGCCGGGTGCCGAGGAGTTGGACTTTCGGGATGTTCACGCTTTCGGAGCGGATCGCGCGCTCTTGCTGAGTGCGGGGGTGCCGGCGCGGATCTACGCGACCGAGGATGGTGGTGTGAACTGGCGGTTGGTCTATCGCAACGGCGATCCGGGTGTGTTCTTCGATTCCTTTGCCTTCGAGGGTGAATTTGGCGTCGGCTTCAGCGATCCCATCGAGGGAGCCTTCTTGATCATCGTCACCGAGGATGCTGGCCGGAGCTGGCGCGAGGTTCCGCGCGAGCGTTTGCCGCGACCGCTGGAGGGTGAGGCTGGTTTTGCGGCCAGCGGCACCTGCGTTTGCGTGCGGGAAGGGCAGATCTGGATCGGCACCGGGGGCACCGTGGCACGCGTGTTGCATTCGGGCGACCGCGGTCGCAGCTGGTCGGTGGTGCCGACGCCGCTTCTACAGGGTGCGGCTTCCGCGGGAATCTTCTCGGTGGCCTTTCGCGACGCGCGCCATGGCGTGCTTGTCGGTGGCGATTACCTCAAGCCCGATCTGGGGCGAGACAATGCTTGTGTGACGCAAGATGGCGGGATGAGCTGGCGAGTTTCGACGCGACCGCCGCGCGGCTACCGATCAGCGGTAGCCTGGATCCCGAAGATGGCATCATCTCTGGTCGCGGTCGGGACATCAGGATCGGATCTGTCTGTCGATGGTGGCCGCAGCTGGAGAGCCCTGGGCGAGGTTGGTTATCACGCGCTTGCCTTCGCGGCCGACGGCAGTGGCTGGGCGGTCGGCGCAGGCGGACGGATCGCTCGCTTCACGTTTCGGCAGTGACGCGCAGGCCGACTCGTGACCGGTCCGCGTAGGCTTGATGCTAGAGGGTGGTGGTTACCATGCCGGGGGATGCTGAGGCACCCTGGGCAGCCGCCTTGTCGAGGAACCATGCCTGGAACCAGATCTTGGCCCCAGCTTTGACGCCTGCCATGGCAGAGAGGTTGAAGTTCAACTTGCCACCATTACCGGTGATCGATGCGGCGATGTTAGGTGAGGGGATCAGCATGCCGCCGAGCAGGGGGAGGTTCTGTCGCATTGCCCCGATGACCAGGGCGCCGGGCGCGGCGTTGCGCGTCTTTGCGATGCTGACACGAATGGGGACGGTCTTGTTGATCGTGCCTTGGCCGGTGATCGTGGGCATGCCGTTTTGACCGGCGATACCGCCCTTGATCTGGACCCATCGATAGGTCTTGGTCGGCTTGAACTGAGCGACGGTGGCGCGGGTATTGTTGATCGTGCGCACATTGTCGTCCGTGGCCGTGCCCATCGTGTAGTTGCTGTATTTGACATTAGGGCCTGACCACAGGGGTGTCCGTGTCCCAGGTGCGTAGGACATGATGGTGCGGTAACGATTGTCGGGAGTGCGGTAGCCGTAGGCATAGGGGTAGATCGCATTGCCGGCGTTGTTCTTGTCGTGGTGGCAGCCGATATTGTGGCCTATCTCGTGGGTAAGGGTATTTCCGCCCAAGCAACTGCGCACGGTGACGCCGAAGGCCGAGGAGCGGAATCCTGTCGAGAGGCGGGTCATCAGATAGGCGACGCCGCAGTAGCTCAGGCTGGGTGGCTGGGTGATCAGGGCCATCAGGTCGCCGCCATAGGTGTTGCGGGCCGCGTGGACCTCGTCCATGTAGCCGTCATTGGTATTGCGGAATCGCGACAGGTCACCGGTGCTTCCATTTTCGGTGTAGTTGGTCTCGGCCAGATAGACGAGGCGAAAGCGGGCCTGAACACCGCTGGTGCTGCAACTCTTGGCCGCGTTGGCGATCCGCAGGGCGAGTTGTGATTCGATGGCTGCCTTGCCGCCGCCGGTGGACTTTGCCCGTGGCGTGTAGAAGACGCAGACATCGAGGATGGAGACCGCACTGGCGGCAGGACCCTGATTCGGCGGGTTCGGCGTCTCGCTTTCGGGCCCGGCATCGACGGCGTGACGGTGGTCGGTTGCGCAAGGCTTGTAGCGGGTTTGATCGAGGGTTTGGAGGACATGGGTTTTGCCGGTGCCGCTGTAGCCGAGTGCGTAGGTCTTGTCCTCGATCTGCAGGCTTCCAGCTGTCACACCCGCAGGATCGATGGCGAGCATCACCTGGCTTTCGATTCCCGCGATCCGTCCTTCGAAAATTTCGTGCTTCAGGCTCGGCTGGCTCCGTTCAAATTCGACGAGCCAGAATTTTCCGGGCAGCGACAGCCCCATCGTGAGTTTTTCGATCTTGCTCGAGCGCAGAGACATGAGCTCTCGAATGTGCACTTCGACGAAGGAACTCCGGGTGATGGCGGCGTTGCGTGCGCGTTCGGCTTGTGCCCATGCATGCGCGGCAGGATCGACCTTGTCGATCGGCGTCAGCAGAGAGGGGGCCTGGCTGAAGGCCGGTAGCGCGAAGACGAGGGCGGAGAAGATCGTGAAGGATAGTTTCAGCATCTTGTTGATCTGGCGGGAGAGAAAACAGGGTTGATGGAGAGTGTAGTGGGTGATGGCGGTTGGTCGAGTACTCCAGCGGTGAGGTTTTCCCGTCAGGAGGGATGTGCTTTCCGGAGTTTGGAAGCCGGCGGGATTCAAGCGGCCGTGCTATCGCTGCTTGGGCTGTCAGGGCCGCCGCCATGGCGATCGGTATTGTGACACGCTAGCTGTGTCCGGCGACGGTCCTGAGGTCGTTGCCGGCCGGCCGCTGGAAGACGCGCAATCCGAACTCGGGGAGGATGGCGAGGAAGTGGTCGAAGATGTCCGCCTGGATATTCTCGTAATCGACCCACGCAGTGGTGGTGGTGAAGATGTAGATCTCGATGGGCAGGCCGTACTCGGTGGGCTGGAGTTGTCGCACCAAGAAGGTCATGTCCTTGTGGATCAACGGGTTCGAGCGCAGGTATCTGATCACGTAGGCTCGAAAGGTCCCGATATTCGTCAAGCGGCGGGAATTGGCGGTGACGTCCGGATTGCTGTCAGGATCTGGGGGGCGCTGGGCAAGCTCGCTCTGCTTTTTGGAGATGTAGTCCTTGAGGAGATCGAACTTCGAGAAGCGTTCGATGTCCTCGGCGGCGAGGAAGCCGACGGTCGACATGTCGATGTGGAGGTTCCGCTTGATGCGGCGGCCGCCGCTCGCCTGCATGCCGCGCCAGTTCTTGAAACTGTCGCTGATCAGCTTGTGAGTGGGCACCGTCGAGATGGTCTTGTCCCAGTTCTGGATCTTGACCGTGTGCAGGGCGATGTCGATGACGTCGCCGTCAGCCTTGGCGCTGGGCATCTCGATCCAGTCGCCGATGCGCACCATGTCGTTGGAGGTGAGCTGGATCGAGGCCACCAGCGAGAGGATGGTGTCCTTGAAGATCAACAGGAGGATCGCTGTGAAGGCGCCGATGCCGGCGATGAAGCTGCTCGGATCCTGGCCTGCCAGCAGCGCGATGGTGGAAACGCCGCCGAGCACGTAGACGAAGATCTTGGCGATCTGGACGTAGCCCTTGATCGGTCGGCTATCGGCATCGGTGCGCTGGCTGTAGAGGTCGCTGGCCGCAGAAAGGAAGGCGCCGACGGCCATCATCGCCGAGAAGGCCATGAAGGAGGAGGCCACGTTCAGGACGGTGGCGAGGACGGTTTCGTTCAGGTGCGGGGTGGCGCCCACGGCCAGCTGGATCACGTAGGCCGGCACCATCATGCTGAGCCAGCGGAAGAAGCTGGCGTCCACGAAGGCGTCATCCCAGGTGGTGCGTGTTTTCTTGACCAGTCGTCGGAGGGCCGGCAAGAGCAGGATCCGGGTGACGCCCAAGATGATCACACCGAGGACGAGCAGGGCACCGACTTCGATGACATTGGCCCAGACGGGATTGTCGTCGAGCCACTTGAATTGCTCGAAGAAGCCTGTTGCGGAGTCTTGCGGCATCGCCTTCATGCCGGGCAGATTAGGAACCTGTGTTCGACGGCACAAGGCAAGCCCGAACTTCGCACGGCTTTCGTCTCGGCAAAAACCTGTCTTGTCGACGGGAGCTTGCGGGTAGAGGGGCTCTTGCGCCGCTACGCTGCACGCATGTCGGACAGTGGTGGATGGAGTCGTCAGCAGTCATGGTGATCGTGGCGGTCATCGGTGCCGGTGAGTGTGACGCGGCGACCGGCGAGATTGCCTACGAAGTGGGGCAGCGCCTGGCTCGCGCCGGCTGCGTGGTCGTCAACGGCGGCCTGGGAGGAGTCATGGAAGCAGCCTCGCGCGGTGCTGCGCAGGCGGGTGGGACCGTCGTCGGTATTTTGCCGGGCGATCGTGTCGAGGATGCCAACCCACACGTCACCGTGCCGATTGCTACCGGTCTTGGTGACGCACGCAATGCGGTCATCGCCAATACGGCCGATGCTTTCGTGGCGGTGGGAGGGAGTTATGGCACCCTGTCGGAGATCGCCTTCGCCCTCAAGCGTGGCAAGCCCATAGCCGGCATCGGTTCCTGGGAGGTCGACCCGCAGGTGCGAGTCGTGGCGACACCCGAGGAGGCTGTTTCGCATATCCTTTCCGCGTGAGTCGAGATCGGATCTTCCTGCGGCCGGCACCGGAACTGTGGTCACTTGCCGCGGTGGGCGTAAGCTTCAACCTGTGGCCTTCTCGGAGGCCGGTGCCGTTTGATAAGGTATGGCAGGGGGTATTCGGTTGGGATGATGAACAGGCTCTGGTTGGTGCGGCACGGGGCCGTTGAAGTTCCCCGTAAGGGGGAGTTCTATGGCTGTGCGGATGTGAGCCTGTCAGCGGCGGGGGAGATAGAGGCCCGGCAGGCTGCGAAGGTGCTTAGCGGTGTTGCTTTTGACGGCATCGTTGCAAGTCCGCTGGAGCGCGCACGCGTGGGAGCCCACCACATCGCCGAAGAGTGCGGCGCCGTCGAGGTGGTGATTGATCCGAGGTTGCGAGAGATCGACCGCGGACGCTGGGTGGGCCTCACTCCGGAGGAGGTCGAGCAGCAATTTCCGGGAGACCTGTTAGCGGGGCGGACGGATCCCGAGAACTGGCGAGGGAACGGTGGAGAGTCACTCGGTGATCTCAGGCAGCGGGTCATCGAGGCTCGGACCGACATCCTCTCGTCGCATCCCGGAGAGGACTGGGGCCTGGTGGCCCACTCCTACCCGATCCTCGCGATCCTGGCTGATGTGGCAGGTCTGGAATATGAAGATTGGACGGTCCACCGGATCCCGACCGGCTCTATATCGAGGATCACCTACGATGGCGGCTGCGCAACGATCGATGTCTGTGGCTGGACGCCCAGGGAGAACCCTGGAGAAACTTTCCCCTGAGAGTCTTCGCAAGGGCGAACCCGATGGCTGTTTCCACGGTGCAATCCACGCCGGATTCGGAGAAACTGTCGGACCATGTCCGTAAGAAGGCGTGTCAGGTCGATCATGCTGCCGGCGGTTTTGCTGGCCTTGCTGGTGTGGATCGGTAGCGAGGCCTTGTTCGTGGGAGGGGATTCGACATCGGGCGCCGATTCCGATACCGGCGAAATGCCCCCAGATACGGTGTCGGAGCTTGATCGATCGCATCGGGATACGGATTCCCCGAGCGAGGAGGCAGCCCTCGCCGATCACCTGAGCGGTCAACTCTACGCGATGCGCTCGGCGCTGGCGGCGGGGCGTCTGGGCGAGGCCTGGCAGGCGATCACGAAGGCCCGCGATCTCGGGGATCTCCCGCCGGCCTTGCGGAGCCAGCGTGAAGCCGGCCAGGCCGAGTTGAGCAAGGCCACGGCCGGGCAGGTGGATGTTTTGCGGGAGAAGATCGCTACCGGGAGGATCTTGGAGGCGTCCGAGATCGTCACCGCGATGCGGGAGACAACTCATGCCAAGGTGGAAGAGGTTCTCGCATCGGTGGTCCCCGAACTGGCAGCCGACGCGGAGCCGCCGGCGGACGAGGACCTTGCGCCCGACAGGCGGGTGCGCAGCAAGGCCGAGGGATTTTCCAGCAAGGCGCGAGTGGTGCGCACTCGCGGCAGCGAGGTCACGCTCAAGGTATGGACCGAAAAGGGTGTGATCTATCCGGTCGTGACCCGATTGTCGGTGGAGCCGGTTGCCGCGAGTATTGACGAGGCCTTGCGGCAGATTGGTCTGGCGATGAGTGCCGATGACGGACTCCTCGCTTGCCTGTGGCTGGCCTATTGCGAGGCCGGGGGAGCGGCCGAGGATCCGCGGGTCCGAAGACTACGCCTGCGCTGATTGCCGTTCGGGTCGCCGGCCTGCGATCAGCAAGAACAAGGCGATGACCAGAGCTCCTGCGGCGATCGAGATCATCGGCGAGACGCCGAAGCAGGCGGCCGGGAGGTAGCCCACCAGCATCGCCACGATCATGGTGAACACTGCATAGGGCGCTTGTGTGCGGACGTGGTGCAGATGGTCGCTGGCCGTCGACACCGAGGACAGGACCGTGGTGTCGCTGATGGGCGAGCAGTGATCGCCGAAGATGCTGCCTTCCAGGACCGCACCGATGGTCATGATCATGAGTGCTGGGCCACCGAGGTTCGGGTCGGTCTCACCCATGCTGTGCGCGAGCACGACGACATTGGGCAGCAAGATCGCCATGGTGCCGTAGGAGGTGCCGGTCGAGAAGGAAACCAGCGAGGCCAGCCCGAACATGACCAGCGGCAGGAGCCAGGGCTCGAAACTGCCGTGGAAAGCCGAGGTCAAGAAGACGGCAGTACCGAGGTCCTTGCAGGTATGGCCGATGCTCCAGGCGAGGATCAAGATCACGACGGCGAAGAGCAGGGATCTGGCCGAGCCGATGGCGCTGCTCACGACCTCTCGCAGGCTCAAAACCTTGTGAATGAGGGCCAGAGATCCTGCCAGGAATAGCGTGGTCATCGAACCGTAGAGCAGAGCCTTGTCGCTCTCGGTGTTGTTGAGGATGGTGCGAGCATCCTCGCCGAAATTGCCGGTCATGGCGCTGGCACCGCCGGCCCCGGAGTAGCCGAGATAGATGATCAGCCCGACCGTCATGGTGATCAGGGTGAAGACGGGGATCACGGCATTGCGGGCGAGCAGAGGCTTGCCCTCGGGAGCTTTGAGGTTCGAGAAGCCCTTCGACATCATCGGCTCGGCGTCGTCGGCGACGGGCTTGCCTTCGATCCGAGCGCGTCGTTCGGCGGTGAGCATCGGTCCGAATTCTCGCCGCAGCAGGATGGTCAGCGGCACCATGATCAGGGTGAAGATGCAGTAGAAGCGGAACGGCATCGTCTGGATGAAGACGCTGAAACCTTCGTTGGCGGCGTAGGGCTGGCCATCGGCCCGCGTGACTTCGGGCAACTGGCCGGCGAACATGCTGACCTCGTAGGCGACCCAGGTCGAGAAGATGGAGATTCCGGCGATCGGCGCGGCGGTGGAGTCGACGATGTAGGAGAGCTTCTCGCGCGACACGCGGTTCCGATCGGTGAGCGGGCGCATCGTCGATCCGGTGATCACGCAGTTCGAGTAGTCGTCGAAGAAAATCAGGATCCCGATCAAAAAGCTGCAAATCTGGGTGCTGATCGGCCCCTTGGCGAACTTGCGGATCCATTCGACCATGCCCTGGACTCCGCCCGAGCGGGCCATGACGCCGACAGCCGCGAACAGGAAGAAGACGAAGAGCATGACCCGGAAGCGGAAGTCATCGCCCAGGGTCCTCACGGCCACGGTTTCCCAGGCGAAGTGGCTCAGTGTCTGGAGTGGGCCGACATGGATCACCGCCCCGGCAAGGCAGCCGATCAGCAGGGATGGGATCACCTTGCCCGACAAGATCGCCAGGATGATGGCGAGGAAGGCGGCGACCAGGCTCTCGCGGCCCGGATAGAGTTCCTCGATGGAGTGTTCGCGCCGTTCTCCGGTCGCAGGATCGGCGTGGAAAAGATCGGTTCGATAGCCCCGGTCACCGACGCGGACAAGGAGATTCATCGGCGGCAGATCGGCATCGACCTCGATTTTCTTGGCGCGGGCCCACTCGCGCACGCTGCGCTCGTAGGCGGCGACGCGTTTGCGCTGGGCGGCCGCATCCTCGAGCGCCGGGCGCAAGTCCACGATCAGCCTCGGTACGCGGTCAGCCTTCCCCAGAGCTTTGGAGAAGGGCGAGCCGTCCGCATCCATGAGCCAGGCTCGCGTTTTCAAGAAGGCGAGTTGGGCGTGGTCTGCCGCTGGTATCAGGAAGTAGACGGCCACGAAAGCGAGCGCCAACAAATAGCGCAGTTTCCCGGCCATGGGCAGGCAGGCTACACTCTGACCGGTCACGCGCCACCATCTTCCGGCGGTGTTGTTCCGGCATGGTGCCTGTGCGGCCTCGAAACGGCGCGTCTCTCGCGGTCTGCGGCCGCGATTACCCGAGAGGGACTTGAGTCATGGATTATGTGTTGCTCACTCTTTTATTCATCGTCTTGCTGGCTGGATTCGTGATCGCTCATCAGCGTTTGCTGAAGTTCGAGTCCTATCTGAAGGAGGTCGGCGAACTCACGGAACTCAAGGAGCGGCTCAAGAGCATGTCAGAGGCATTGAAAGGCATGCGAACCGAGGGCATCGAGGGACAGATCGAGCAACTTCAAAAAGACTTCCAGGCCATGCGTCAGACGTTGGTGAATATCGAGAGGGCGCTATCACGATCGGTGCCCGCCAGCAACTCACCGGAGGAAAGCATCTCGGCTGGTGCCAGGATCTGCGGCCTCGTGGAGGCGCGATTGCTCGAGATTGGCTACTCGGATCTCCATATCATCACCGATCTCTCGAAGGTTTCTCTGGAGGATGAGATCAATGTAGTGGTGGAGTGCAAGAAGGGTGAGATGCCTTACAAGGGCAAGGTTGTGACCAGCAACGGCGCGATTCGTGAAATTGACATGAGGTCCAGCGCACCGCTTTTTCCCTGAGAAACCCGATTCCGCCCTCAACCATGTCAGCAGAAGTCTTGAAACACCCAGCCCATCTATGATCTCGTTTCTTCGATCATGACCGAGCAAAGCTTCGATGGCCTTTGTGCCACTCCCATCCATCGGCTCACCGAACATGTCGGCGAGCAGGTTCTCGTCCAGGGCTGGCTCTACAACATGCGCAGCAAGGGCAAGTTGCACTTCCTGCAGATCCGGGATGGTACCGGGATCGTGCAGGCCGTCATGTTCAAGGGCGATGTCGCTGACGAGGAGTTCGAACAGGCTGCGCGCCTGACCCAGGAGTCCAGCCTGCGTGTCATCGGCACCGCAAAGGGCGACGATCGGGCGCCGGGTGGTGTCGAGATCGGAGTCTCCAGGCTCCATGTTCATCACCTCGCCGAGCCCTATCCGATCACGCCCAAGGAGCATGGTGTTGGCTTTCTGATGGAGCATCGGCACCTGTGGCTGCGTTCTCGCAAGCAGTCGGCGATCATGCGCATTCGTGACGAGGTCATTCGCGCGATCCGAGATTTCTTCCATGAGCGCGACTTTGCCTGCGTCGATTCGCCGATGTTCACGCCCAATGCTTGCGAGGGCACGACGAATCTGTTCGAGGTGGACTATTTTGGCGACAAGGCCTTCTTGACCCAGTCCGGACAGCTTTACGGCGAGGCGAGCAGTTTTGCGCTGGGCAAGATCTATGTCTTTGGTCCGACGTTTCGCGCCGAGAAGAGCAAGACCCGGCGTCACCTCACCGAATTCTGGATGGTCGAGCCGGAGGCTGCCTTCTACGACCTCGATGATGTCATGGTGCTCGCTGAAGATTTTGTGGCGGCGATCATCGGGCGAGTGCTGGAACACCGGCGTGAAGATCTGGATATCCTTGAGCGGGATGTCTCGAAGCTGGAGCCGGCTGCTTCCACTCCTTATCCGCGGATCACTTACGACGAAGCGGCCAAACGGTTGATCGATGCGGGTCAGGATTTCACCCATGGCGAAGACTTTGGCGCTCCGCACGAGACCTTCCTGGGCGATGCCTACGACCGACCTGTGATGGTGCATCGGTGGCCGGCACAGACCAAGGCCTTCTACATGAAGCGTGATCCCGAGAATGAACAACTCGCGTTGGGTGTCGACATGATCGCCAGCGAGGGCTACGGCGAGATCATCGGTGGCGCCCAGCGTGAGGATGATCTGAGTTTGCTCGAGCAGCGCATCGCGGATCATGAACTGCCCGAGGAGGCGTTCCGTTGGTATACCGACCTTCGGCGCTACGGCAGTGTTCCGCACGGAGGTTTCGGACTCGGTCTCGAGCGCACGCTCGCATGGATCTGCGGTGCCGAACACCTGCGTGAGTGCATCCCCTTCCCGCGGATGCTCTACAAGATCTATCCCTAGCGGTGGCGCGTCATCGGCCTTTGGCCTTGACGTGTTCGATGAAGGCTCGGGCTCCCGCCTCGAGTGCTGGCCAGGACGCGTCGGTGTCGAGGCCGAAGGTTTCGCCGCCGGTGTAGCGGGCTATGGCGGTGATCACCATGTAGCGCTCATGCGCCCATCGGACCTTGTTCTTCGAAAGGCCGAGTTGTTCTCCGAGTTCCTGGCCTGCCGGGGTTGCGGCGAGAAGGACCGCGCGCAGGAAAGGCAGGGATGTATGGGTCTCGCCCAGGTCCAGCAGGGCGCAAGCGGCTGCCGTGCGCAGTTCTCCGTCGAGTTTCGTATTCCGGCACAACTCATCGAGCAAGGGACGCGAGCGCGAGTCACCGAGTCGACCCAGCGAGAGAGCTGCCTCGCTTGCCTGCGCTCCGCCATCGCGCAGATAGTTTTCGAGGAAGGGTCGTGTCCGAGGATGCTTGAAGGTGCTCAGAGCTGCGATCGCTGCTTGCTCTCCCGGTGCCCCGGGTGAGGCGTGCAGTGCGCGAATGAGGGCGGGAACGGCACGATGACCGATCGCGGTCACGGGGGCTAGTGTGGTGCTCCAGTCCTTGGGAGGAGAGGCGAGCAGGCTCTGGCAGGCGGGGTCCGGATCCGTTGCGCAGGATGAAAGAGTGAACAGGAAGAGCCAGGCGGCGAGCCGGAGCATCGCCGCAGCTTAGCCGGTCGGGTCATCGGTTCGTTTGATTTTCAGTCGCCGCCGCCGGCCGTAGAGGGCCATGCTGGCAAGGCCTGATCCGACGAGCAGCATCGTGCCTGGTTCGGGGACGGGCTTGCCGCCACCGCCGCCACTTCCCTTTCCTGGTGTATCGGTGTTGCGGCCGAGGCTTGGCTGGGGACCGGCCTTGGTCCTGGGCAGCGGTTTTGTCTTGATCGGTTTGATGCTGGAGAAGAGCTTGTCATCGCCCTTCACGATGGGGGGAGGGGGGTTCTTTGGCCCGGAGACTTTTTTGTTCGGGCTAATTTTGGAAGAGCTCGAGCGGCTGCTACAGGCGGCAAAGACCAGACACAGGAGGAGAAGGACACAGTTGCTTGTTCTTGGGAGCATCGTGATTCCGGAGCGGAATGTGATTTAGTGGGTCGGAGACATCCGATCGCCATGGGAATGATATCGAAAAAAACCATCCTATGTCTGTGCACCGTAATTGTTTTTCGTTGAACAAATATAGATTGGCCGAAAAAGGGAATTATTCCCTATTTATCGGGCGATTGTGCCGCTGAAGATTCCTAGTTGGAAAAGGAGCCCGGGATTCGTTTTCTCCGTGGCTCGCCATGTTTCCGGCGGTCTTGATGAAAAGATGTGCAAGTCAGGGTGCGCTGTTTCCGGTGTAGGCTTTAGCGATCCTCGATAGATCTTGTGATGTTCAGCCTGATTCGATGATGAAAGCCCGTCAGATCATTGCCCGGGGTGGCGCCTGCAAGCTCTTGCTCATGGTGAAAGCTGGGCTGCTCGGCGCCAGTTCGCTCTTGAGCGCACAGAGTTCACGCGAACTACTCGCCTTGGATACCGGGGTGTCCCGTGTGTCGAAACTGTTCACGGAGCATCTTCTCACCGATGAGTCCAGCCGCTGGTCGAAAGGCTGGCGACTTGCCCGTGATATTGGTCCTGCTGCGTCACCCCTGCTGGAGCGTTTGCTCGAGCGCGGCACGCATCCCAAGGAGCGGCTCGTGCTGATCGGTGCTTGCGCGGCTGCCAGCAAAGCATCGGTCTTCATGGGTGCTGACTGGCTGCGTAAAGCGGGAACGAATGAACGCATGATGTCGATGCTGGCCGTAGCACTCGGCGAATCCCGCAGCAGCCAGGATCAGGATATCCACCAAATGATCATGGGGCGTACGTCTGTTGCCCGGGCTGTCCAGGTTGCTGGCCTCCTGGCGATCGAACGCTTCGAGGGTGGTGGCGAAAATATCGACCACTTCCTTTCAACAAAGGATCGGCGCGATGATCCTGGCTTGGTTGCGGCCGTGACCTTGTCGGGCGGATTGGACGATGTGCGAACCTTGCAAGTATGGCTCGACGAGAAAAAAGATCTCGTGGGTCGGAATCTGGTACGCCGTGGACTGTTCCTGGCGCGGCATGGGACCCCGTTGCCTCCGGCGGTGCTGCTCCGTGAATTGAGTGGCGTCCTTGGCGATGATTCGGTGCCCCTGCCGGTCCGTGCTGCTGCGGCTGCTCGCTTGTCGCGGGTGCCTAGCCTGCGCCGGGTCGTGGCGAGCCTGCCTTCTGCTGTGGCGGACAGGCCTTCCGTGCCGGTGGCACAAGTTCTTATCTTGCTGGCCTTCACACCCGCAGGACGGGCGGCAGCTCTATCCCATGGCTGGCTGAAGGCGGACCCATCATTCCTGATCGACGATCCCTCGTTGCGACGACGCCTGGCCGTTCTGTACGCACTGGCCGCACCCATGCCAAAGATCGTGGAAGCTGCGCCCGAGTGGAAAGGGTTGAAGGAGCTTGCTCCGAGCATTTGCCTGACTCTGGCCTGGCGCGTCTTCGCGGGGGACAAGAGTATCGACCAGGACAGTGTCCCGGTTCTGGGCACCATCGCCGAGAGTCGCTGGCTGAGCATTGCACTGGGCGAAGAATTCGACGCTGAACCGGGAACCTTCGCCGACTCTCGCCTGGACCTTGCCTATGGGCTGGCGAGTAGGGGTCGACTGTCCGATGAAGCCGGGGCGCGCGAAATCGAGGAAGCTCTCTGGCGTGCCGGCAGCCACCCTGGCTGTTCCTTGCAAGAGGCTCGCTTGGCCTTGGTGAAGGATCTTCTGCTTTCGGGGAGTGATCACGCCAAGGCTCGCGAGGCTCGCACGAGGCCATTCGGTTACTTGCCGCGAGGCATCGAGCCGGGCTCCATGGCCTTCGAAGTTGCATATGAGTTCTTCGAGTGGTGGAAGGAAGGGCACGGCTCAGGGATCCCCGAGGACATGCGGTTGCGCTAGCCGCCGCGCCTGGGGCGCACGGTCAGTTCCGGTGACGGCGTTTCACCAGAGAAGGGCGCTGGCGACTTCCAGAATTTCAGCTTTCTGTATGAAGGGGCCCGGGCTCACCCTGATCGTTCCACCGACTCCGGTGCCGAGCACTTCGTGGATCCAGGGCGCACAGTGGAATCCGGTCCGGACGTGGATCCCCTGCTCGGCCAGGGCCAAGCCGGCTTCCGCCGGGTCCATGTCGCACGAGGTGAAACTCAAGATCGGAACTCGTGGTCCATGTGCGGGCCCGAGCAACTTGACGCGATCGGGCTTGCGAGCGAGTGCTTCGCGCAAGCTGTCCAGGAGTTGCAGGCCATGCTCGAGCGGCGAACCGTTCGTGGCCAGCCAGTCGAGAGCTGCACCCAGCCCCATGATGGCAGGGGTGTTTGGTGTGCCTGCTTCCATGCGTGTGGGCCAGTCTTCAGGCTGCTGGTCGAGCGCGTGTGAAGAGCCTGTGCCGCCGACCCGTGTGGGTGTCAACTCGACGCCAGGTCTTGTGGCCAGGAAGCCCAGGCCGGGGGGGCTCATCAGGCTCTTGTGGGCGGATGCCACGACCATGTCAGCGCCGACGTCGAGGGGCAGGAGTCCCGCTGTTTGGCTGGCATCGAGCAAGCTGGAGGCGCCGTGTTCGGTGGCTATTTTGCACAGTCGACTGGCATCCTGGACTGTCCCCAGAACATTGCTGGCGTGTGAGAAGGCCAGCAACTGGTATTGGCGCTGACGCAGAGCATCGTTCAACAGTTCTGGATCGATGCGGCCTTGTGCGTCCGGGCGCAAGATTTCGATTTCGATGCCGCGTTCTTTTTGCAGTAACCGCAAGGGTCGTGCGAGCGAACTGTGCTCGAGGGCGGTGGTGAGCACGCGGTCTCCCTGGCGCAGATGACCGCGCAAGCATAGATTGAGCGACTCGGTGGCACCTGAAGTGAAAGCTATGTGTTGCGCGGGAACGCCGCAGAGATTGCCGATCTCTCTTCTCACCTTCGCGACTTGGTGGCTGACGTCGCCGCAGCTTTGACTGTCGCCACGATCGGCGCTGACCCCTTGCTCGCAAAACCACCTGGACACGGCATCGAGGACAGTTTTTGGCTTGGGGAAGCTTGTCGCAGCATGATCGAGATAAATCATCAGGCGCCGATCCAGCGGTCGTAGAGGGTTTTCGCACGGCGGGGATCATCGGTGCCGAACAAGAGGGTCCGACCACCACGGAACACGCTGAATTGGCAGCCTTCGGTGGAAAAGCGCAGCAGGTGCGGGGTGCGTTCGAGATCCTCGACCTTGTTTCGAAGTTGGCCGGCCAGGCGGTCGAGATCGATTTCGGTTCCGGTCGAAGGCTGTACCTGTACAGCCTTGCGCCCGCAGAGTTGGGTCGGTTCGGGCCGTGGTTTTTCCAGTGCGGGGAAGGATCGGCGTGTGCATGTCGGGCAGTCGGGTTGCGGCGAGTTTCCCCCCATGCGTAGGGCATAGACGTTTTCCCAGACATCGATGGTGAGGATGCCGCGAGCCACGTCTCCGGGGCGTCCGGCGAGGATCTTTAGGGCTTGCGCGCTCTGGAAGGCAGCGATGGTGGCGACCGCGGAGGCCAGGACACCGTGGGTTTCGCAGTTGCCGAGTTCGCCCGTGGGGGGTGGTTCGGGAGTCATGCAGCGCAGGCAAGGAGACTCGCCGGGCAGTATGGCCATCGCGGTGCCGGCTGCACCCAGGACGCCGCCATAGATCCACGGGATGTCCTCGCGCAGAGAGAGATCATTGAGCAGAAAACGAGTCGCGAAATTATCGGTTCCATCGAGGATGACATCGGGTCGGCCACCGAGTTGGGCGAAACTGGATGCCGAGAAGTCGTCGATGATGGGATGGATCGTGCATGCACTGTTGGCTTTGCGCAGGTGTGCTGCTGCAGCGATGGCCTTGGGTGTGTGCGCGCGGGCATCATCTTCGTCGAAGAGGATCTGCCGCTGCAGATTGTCGAGTTCGACGATGTCACGATCGATGAGCCAGATTTCGCCGATTCCGGCTCGCACGAGGGTTGTTGCTATGTGCGATCCGAGCGCGCCGACGCCGACCAGCAAGGCGCTGCCGCTGGAGATCCGGGCCTGCCCGTCGCTTCCCAAGGGTGCGAAGCGAATCTGCCGGGAGAAGCGCGGCTCAAGGTTCATCGGTGGGGCCTGTGCGGCCCATCGCCGCGGAATGGCGTCAGCTGTCTTTGGACTTGAAGAACTGAGCGTTTAACTCAGTGAATGATGTCCACTCCTCCGGCAGATCTTCTTCGGCGAAGATCGCTGTGACGGGGCAGGCCTCGACACACAGGGTGCAGTCGATGCAGTCGTCGGGGTCGATGTAGAGTTGTGGGTCTTCGTCGCCGCCTTGGATGCAATCCACAGGGCAGACATCGACACAGGCCTTGTCCTTGACGCTGACGCAGGGTTCCGCGATGACGTGGGTCATGGGTGATCGGTTTGGTTGAAAGGTTATCCCGAGGCGCTGATCGCGCTTGACAGGTTCCAGAGCCTAGCCCCTGGGCAGGTTCAGGGGAAGGGGAGTTTCCACGTCATCGGCAAGCCGAACTCGCCATGATCGACCTGCTTTTCGGAGTGTCTATTTTGACCCGAACTGCCTGGTGGCCCGGCGGGAGATATCCAGGATGGGCGGTAATGGTGCGAGAGGGGGGACTCGAACCCCCACGGGTTACCCCACAGGATCCTAAATCCTGCGCGTCTGCCAATTCCGCCACTCTCGCTGGCATGGGAAGTCTAGCTCAGTCGAGGAACAGAGAGGCCAGCTTTGAGACAAGTCTCTGAAGGGCTATGTAGCCGGGAGGGGGGTGATTCCGAAATCTGATAGTGCTTGTCCTCGTCCAAAACATGTTTCAGCGCAGCGCCACCGAGGCGGAATTTGGCCCGGTGGCTCCTTCACGCCCCTGGTTATGCCGCCCTGCTCTTCTTGCTTTTGGCTGGATGCGGTTCCGGAGGCAGTGCGAGTGGCGGTGACCCTGGTGGCGGTGGCGGTGGCGGTGGCGGTGGCGGCGGTAATCCAGGCGGTGGCAAGAATGGCCGTTCCGGCGAGCCTCCGGTCGATCCGGGCGGTGGCAACGGCGGCAAGGGTGGTAACGGCGGCAACGGCGGAGGTAATGGCGGCAATTCTCTGGGGTACCCCGCCTTCTTCGAGGTCGAAAACTTCTCCAGCAGGCCGCGTGAAGAGACGATCCGCATCAGCGTTCCTTTCCCGAAAGGAAAGGTGTTCGGTCTCGACTCCTACGGGGTGAAGGGCTTTCAGACGGCCTGGTTGCCGTTGCAGAAATGGTCCGATGGATCGGTTCGATTGGCGCAGGCTCAGTTCACCGATTCCTTCGCGGGTAACGAGAAGAAGGTTTACGAGGTTGAGAAGGGCGTCAAGGCTAAGACCGGGAGCTTCATGCCGAACGATTGGGTGGAGCGTTTCGGAAGCCACATGCGCATCGGAGCGCGCGTGACGGATAGCTTCGGTGTGAGCTATGAGGCCGAAATCAGCAACTCCGGCGAAGTTGTTCAGGAGACGCCGCTGGTACGTGTGCAGCGTTTCAGGGTCTACCACAAGGCTGCGGTTGGCAAAGGTATGGGCCGGGACTTTTTGACTTCGACCTTCTATCTCACCGAGTTCCGCGATGTTCCCTTCTTGTGTGTCGACTGGATCTTGGGCAATGACTATCTCGGCATCGATGATCCAGAGGGTAATCAAGATCCCAATCTCTACCCGCTGGGGGCGATCGATATCGACAAAGCCTCCTTCCTCATCATGAGTGTTGCCGGGGTAAATTCGTATCAGTCAGACATGCATGCTATTGCCGATGCGGAGCTGGAGCCGGGAGGCTGGGTTCGGTTTGACGTCATGAAGGACACCTGGATTGCTGATGGTGCTACTCGGCGTTATCGATTCCTCGCCCGGATCGAGGATCCGCAGGCGCCAAATCTCACCAAGAAGAAGTGGGCCGATGGTCTCTGGCCCTTTGCTCAGGACCCCTTTCGCCCTCTGGCTCAACTCGAGACCTGGCAGAAGAGCGGGGCGTTCGGCCTTCATGGAGGACCGATCACCGGGCCCTTGGATGCAGGGCAGATGGCGCTGGATGAATACAATGGTTGGCGAGGCGGGGCGAGCCGGTTCGGCACCTGGGATAGTTTCGGTGATGTCAAGCGTACCAGCACGACCGGCACACCGCGCAACGCTCCGGTCAGCCCCGAACTCGCGCATGCTGTGCAGGGGATGGAACCTCGGCTCTTGATGGCGCTGGAGCAGAAGGCCTGGGCACAGGCAATGCGCCCTTACCATCTATGGGGACTCGAAGTGGGATCCGAGCAGGACATTCTCTTGTGGGATCCCATTCCGCATTATCCAGGGAGTCGAGATCTGTCGCGCCAGTCGTTGGGACGCCGAGCTCTTTGGAAGAGCGATCCGTTCGGGAGCTATCGCAATCGGGTGGACTTCAAGAATGGCAAGAACCATGGGTGGAATGGCTTCGATCATGGTCACTGGACGACAGATCTCTTGTTCGACTACTGGAGTGTGACCGGGGATGCCTGGGCGAAGGAGGAACTCCGCCAGCTTGGCGAAAGTCTCAAGGCTTTGATGCGTCTGAAGAGATATGCGACTTCCAGTCTGCAAGCTGCGCGGGCAGAGGGGTGGTGCATGGTTGGTTTCGTGCAGAGCTACCTTGCGACCCAGGATAGTTCGATCAAGGAATACGCATTACGCCGTGTGCGCGAGGTGATCGACGCGCGGCGTCGCAAGACCCACCCGAGCAAGGTTCTGATCAACCAGTGGAACTACCCTGGGGCTGGATATCCCAGCAACAGCTCCTTCTTCATGCCGTGGCAGCACGGTGCCGTACTCTATGGATTCCTGGCGGCTCATGAGTTCTTCGAAGATCCGGCATGTCTTCGGATCGCCGAGGATGTTGTGACCACGGTCGAGTATTCCTGGGTGACGAACTATCAGGACCCGAAGTTCGGCTTCGTGCAAAACGGATTGCGCTACTACGTTCCTTACTCGATTGGCGCCAATAATGTCCCGGCGGACTTCTTTGACAAGACGCTGGGCATCAAGTGGGGCGATAGCCCACTCGGAGGAGCTCACGGTTTCTTGACCGGCGGCTTGCTGTTGCTTTCGGAGCGCAGCAACAGCATCCCCGTGAAGCATAAGGCGGCGTATTACGGCAAGATCCTGTTCGGCACACTGAAAGACTCGCGCCGCTGGTACAAGTGGAACACGGTGGCCGTGGAATCACTCCTGAGGGATACGTGATGCCGACTGCGGCCACGCGATGAGGTAGGCGCTCACTTCTTACTCCGCCGCTTTGACCGCGGTTCATTCCGCTGATCTAGGTAGGTGCGGGAGATCGCACGTGCCTTCTTGCGATTGGCGTCATCGTCATTCCAGAACTCCCGCAGGACTTTTTCGACCTCGGGGAAATCTTCGCCATGGTCGCCGATTCTCTTGCGCAGATTGGCGAGGCGGAGCTTGAGTTCGGCTGCGATGTTGGCGTAGTCGGGATTGTCGTACTGGTTGACGACTTCGCTCGGATCCTTGGTGAGATCGTAGAGTTCCCATCCTGGTGGCGTGCGTTGCCCACCCTTGTAGTCACAGCCGTAGTAGAAGATCAACTTGTGCTGCTTGGTTCGGATACCGACGTGGCCGGGATTGTCGTGGTGGGCCATGTGCATCCAGTAGCGATAATAGGCTTCCTGCGGCCAGTCTTTCGGCTCTTCGCCGCTCTCGCAGATGGGCTTGAAACTGCGACCCTGCATGTAGCTCGGCGTCTTGACGCCGGCGAAGTCGAGCATGGTAGCTGCGAAATCGACGTTGCCGACGATCGCGTCCGTCCGGCTACCGGCCTCGATGGTCTTCGGATAACGGACCAGAAGCGGCATCCGCATGGCTTCCTCGTACATCCAGCGCTTGTCCATGTAATCGTGCTCACCGAGCATGAAGCCCTGATCACCGGTGTACATGATGACGGTATTGTCCATCTGGCCGGTTTTTTCGAGGTGAGTGAATAGCCGGATCAGATTGTCATCCACGCCCTTCACGCAGCGCAGATAGTGCTTGAGATAGACGTTGTAGGCCGCGCGCTTGGCATCGTCGTCGGTGAGGTCGGCGCTGACCTTGTAGTGCTTGACGTAGTTGCGGCGCGGATTCCGGCGCCCGATCGAGGTGCCTATATGGGGCAGCAGTTCGTCGAGATGGCCGCGCGTGGCGATCGATCCGAAGCCTGGCTGTTCCCAGAGATTCTCGGGCTCGGGGATGTCGACATCTTCGAGGTAATTCTCGTAGCGTTTGGCGAACTGGAAGAAATCATGCGGAGCTTTGTAGTGGTGCATGAGGAAGAAGGGTTTGTTCTGGTTCCAACCCTTCTTCAGCCACTCGAGAGTCTGATCGGTGATGGCGTCCGAGGAATGCATCCCTTCGAACTCGATGGTGTTTTTCGGCCAGTTCTGGTCCCCGCGCACGCGGAAGACGGGGTCGTAGTATTTCCCCTGACCCGGCAAGACGCTGTAGAAATCGAATGCCGCAGGTTCCTCTTTCAGATGCCATTTGCCGATCATCGCGGTGTGGTAACCAGCCTGCTTCATCTCTCTGGCGAGGTGTTGCCGCTCTGCCTCGATGCGTCCGCGCAGGTCATGCACGCCGCAGGTATGCGCGTACTGGCCGGTGATGATGGTCGCCCGGCTTGGTGCACAGATGGAATTCGAGCAAAAGGCGTTCTCGAAGAGCATCCCTTCCCTGGCCAGACGATCGATCGTCGGCGTCGGATTCAACTTTGCCAGCCGACTCCCGTAGGCACCGATGGCCTGCGAGGTATGGTCATCGGACATGATGAAAAGGATGTTCGGCCGCTCAACCGTCTGCGCCGAAGACGATGGGGCCAAGCACGCCAGCGACACAAGAATGATCAAGATGTGCATTTGACGGTCAGACTACAGTTTCAAGCAGTGTTTTGACCACCAGTGGTCATCAGCATTTGCAGTTGACAGGAAAGGAGGCAGCGATGAGACACCGCCCTTTCTTGTTTTGCTCGGGCATTTCAGCTCTTGCCTTGTCCGTCCTGAACTCGTGTGCCTCGTCGGACTTTCGGTCTTCCCCGGTCTCTCCGGCATGACTCCCGGCAAGTGACCCTCACGGTCAGGATCTGTGCCTCACTTCCGCGGCATCGCCATGGCCGAGACCTCTTGGCGCCAGGCGTGCAGCATCGCCAGTAACTCTCGAGTCTTCTTCGGCCGTGCTTTTGCGAGATCGTGTTGTTCACCCGGGTCAGTTTGCAGATTGAACAGCTGTGCAGTGTTGTTCTCGAAATACTCCAGCAGCTTGAAGTCGCCCAGGCGGATGGCTCCTCCGGGACTCTGCATGCCGTGATTGCTGTAGTGCGGGAAGTGCCAGTAGATCGCCTTTCTCTCGAAGGGTTCGCCCTTCAGCGCGGGTACGAAACTGATTCCGTCGACGTGCTGTTCGAGAAGCGCTGGTAGGCCTGCCATTTCCAGGATCGATGGGTAGAAATCGGTGCTGATGACGGGTTCGGTGCAAACCGAGCCTCGATTTCCCTGTTGTGGCCATTTGACGATCATCGGCACGCGGATGCCTCCCTCGTAGAGCCAGCCCTTGGCACCGCGCAAGGGAAGATTGGATGTCGAGTAGGCGGCATCCAGCCTGGAATCGGCCACGACCCTTTTTGGATTGCCGAAGTTCGCTGCCGACATGCCTCCATTGTCGGAGAAGAAGATCACGATCGTGTGTTCTTCCAGCTCGAGCCTTTTCAGCGTGGCCATCACCCGCCCGAGGCTTTCGTCCATCGCTTCGACCATGGCGGCGAACTGCGCATTGTCCTGGTGCTGCTTGATCTTGACCGTGCGCTGGGGCAAGACCGAAAAACCCTGGTGAGAGGGCTTGGTGATGAGGTTCTGCAGCGCCTGCCGGGACAGCGGTTCGGTGTCGTCGGGATTTCCTTCCAGGGCGAAGGCCGGCCCCTTTGGCGGTTGCAACCGGGCCAGTTTCTTGCGGTATTTCTCGACGAGATCGGCGCGGCCCTGGATCGGATCGTGAACCGCGAAATGTGAGAGATACAAGAAGAAGGGCCGTTCCTTGTGTTTTTCGATGTAGACCAAGGCCTCGTCGGTCAGGCGATCGGTCAGGTAATCGCCCTTGGCGCCTTGCAGACCCTCGAGGCGGAAGGGCGCGTGATATCCGGCACGCGGCCAGCCCTTGTTCCACCTGGGGATGTGCAGATCGAACCCATGTTGTGAGGGTCCCGAGGGTTCTTCACCCAGGTGCCACTTGCCGAAGATCGCGGTTGCGTAGCCTTGCGCTGCGAGAGCCTCGGCCAGCGTGCTCTCTTCGAAGGGAAGGTGCTGGCGATGCTCGGCATTCTCGAGTTTCTGGAACGGAAAATCCCTGCGGCCTGACAACCAGTCGGTGAGGTGAAGCCGCGCGGGATACTTACCGGTCAGGATACTGGCGCGGGTCGGCGAGCAGACGTGACAGGCTGCATACGCCTGGGTGAAGCGCACTCCCTCCCTGGATAGTTGATCGATGTGGGGGGTCTCGTAGAAGTTGCTGCCGTAACAGGCCACATCGCGCCAGCCCAGATCGTCCACCAGGAAGAAGACGATGTTCGGCGGCCTGGGTCCACGAGGGGCCGCTTGGGGGGTTTGCGCTGGCAGCGGCAAGGCTGCCCAGATCCACGTTGCGAACAGGAGAATGGGGTGCATGGTATGTGCAGGGCCACGCGGGATGGATCATCCCCGGAGAATGGCGTGGGTCATCCTATCAGAGCCTTCTCGATCCAGAACCCATGGCGATGACTCGATATGAGGTCTGGGAAGAGGTGGGTGGGTGAGCATGGCGGGCGAGAGGGGCAAGGTAGCTCCCACCGCTATTCCTCGGGCGTGCTGGTTCTGCTAGGTTCTGGCGAGGGAATCCACCATGAAGCATCGATTTGGAAGATGGCTGGTGGCGGCGCTCGGCTTCTTCAGCCTCGTCGCTCCAGGAGTGTCACAGGCAGAGTCCAATGCCGAGACCCAGGTTCTGGTGGTGCCGATCGAGGAGATGATCGACGAGGCGACCGTCGCCCTGGTGCAAAGGGCCTTGCGAGAGGCTCAAAGTCATGGTGTTCGTTACGTCGTCCTGCAGATAGATACACCTGGCGGGCTCATCGTCTCGACGCGTGAGATCGGCACCCTGCTCAACATGCTCTCCGAGAGCGACATCGAGACCATTGCCTTTGTCGCCAAGGAGGCGCTCTCGGCCGGCGCCTACATTGCGCTCGCTGCCAAGAAGACCTACATGGCACCATCGGCGACCATGGGCGCCATCACACCGGTCTTGATGGGTCCGTTAGGCATCGAGCAGATCGGTGACGATGATGCCCGCAAGAAGGCTTATTCGGCGATGAAGGCCGATCTGAGGGCCTTGCTGGACAGGCGTGAGAACATGCCGGATTGGGCACGCCGCGTTGCCGAGGCGATGGTCGATCCGCAGATCGAGGTGTTCAAGGTCACTCATGCCGATCCCACGGGCGTGGAAAGGACCGAGGTGCTCGATGTAGACGATATCCGCGCCATTGAGGTCAAGGGTCACCGCGTGATCCAGCGAACCCGCATCGGCGGCGGATCGAGGCCGCTCACCTTGACCGCGCGTGAGGCCGAGGATCTTGGTTTTTCGGCGGGCACCATCGGCTCGCTGCATGAACTCGTGCGTGACGAGTGGGGACTGCCACCAAAGGCGATAGGGACCTTGCCAGTGTCCTGGTCGGAGCGGTTGGTGAAGTTCATCAGCGGCCTCAAGCCGTTACTTTTCGTGGTTGGCTTCATCCTTCTGTTGCTCGAGATGAAGACGCCCGGTTTTGCGATTCCGGGTGTGCTGGGCATCTTGACCCTGGGTGTGGCCATGTTCGGCAGCTACCTGGTCGGTGTCGCCGAGTGGACGGAGATCTTGCTGTTCTTCTTCGGTATTGGCTTGCTGGCGGTGGAGGTCTTCGTGATGCCGGGGATGCTCGTCTTCGGCATCGCTGGCTTTACCTGTATCGTCTTCGGCTTGATCCTGTCTCAGCAGCCCTTCGTGATCCCGCAGAGTCCGGCCGAGTATGACATCTTGCAGTCGAACCTGATCAACATGCTCATGGTCATCATCATGACGGTGGTAGGTGCCGTGTTGATGTGGAAGATCCTGCCGCGAGTGCCGATCTTGGGACGCGCCTTCCTGGCTCCGCCCGGGAACCGGGGCACGGGAGCTTCGACGCAGTTTGCCATGGCGATGGCCGGCGCTGGTTCGGACAGTTTGCTGGGACGTACCGGTGAGGCTGCTACCGACCTTCGGCCTGCTGGCATCATGACCTCGGGTCACCAGCGCTGGGATGTGGTTGCCGATGGTGATTTCATCGCTGCCGGCGCAAGGTTGCGCATCGTCGAGATCGAAGGCAATCGGATCGTGGTCGCGGAGGATGGCGAGGCGGGCGAGGTGACGATCGGCTTCTTGATCTTCTTGATGGTGATCGGCCTGGGTCTGGTCATCGCCGAGGTCTTCTTCGTTTCCTTTGGCATCCTGGCGGTCCTCGCTGCCGTTTCGCTGATTTCCTCGGTGTTCCTGGCCTTCACTGAATATGGCCAGGGAACGGGCTTCGTGATGTTGACTGTTGCTGCCGCGGGCCTGCCGACGGCGGTTTATATGGCTCTGAAGCTCTTGCCGAAGACGGGGTTGGGCAAGACCCTGATCCTGTCCGGGACCGAACTGGACATGGACAAGGCCAGCCGCGAACCTGGCATCGAGAAGCTGCTCGGGCAGCGCGGCCGGACACTCTCCGATCTTCGACCTGCCGGTTTTGCCAGAATCGAAGGAAAGAAGGTGGATGTGATCACCCGAGGCGAGATGCTTGGGGCTGATGTCCTCGTGACGGTGATCGAGGTCGAGGGGAACAGGGTCGTGGTTGCCGAAGATCACGACACCGAGCCGAGTGGAACTGATTAGAAGGAATAAGCATGTTGTCGTATTCAGCAATGATCTTGGCGCAGGGTGATAACAACGCGATCTGGTGGATCGTCGGCATCCTGCTTGTCATCTTCCTGGTGGGTTTGATTCTGCTGCGGTTCATCAACCTGTGGATCCAGGCCTACCTTTCGAAGGCGAACATCAAGTTCTTCGCGCTGGTCGGCATGCAACTGCGCAAGGTGAATCCGACGATCATCGTGCGTGCGAAGATCGCAGCCGTGCAAGCGGGCTTGACCGATGAGGAGGGCCAGGAGATGCCTTCAGCGCGTGAACTCGAGGCCCACTATCTCGCCGGCGGCAATGTTTTGAACGTGGTCAATGCCCTGATCGCTGCCAACCGCGCTGATCTCGGTCTCGACTTCAGGCGGGCAGCAGCGATCGATCTCGCTGGCAGGGATGTGCTGGAAGCCGTGCAGACTTGCGTGAACCCGAAGGTCATCGACTGTCCCGATCTCACCAGCGGCAAGAAGGTGGCTGCCATGTCCAAGAATGGTATCCAGGTTCTGGCCAGGGCCCGGGTGACCGTGCGGACCAATATCGACAGGCTGGTGGGCGGTGCTACCGAGGAGACCATCATCGCTCGTGTCGGCGAGGGCATCGTTTCGACCATCGGCTCATCCGACAGTCACAAGGATGTGCTCGAGAACCCCGACAAGATCAGCAAGACGGTGCTCGACAAGGGACTCGATGCCGGGACGGCCTTCGAGATCCTTTCGATCGACATCGCCGATGTGGATGTCGGTGACAATATCGGCGCCAAGCTGCAGGCCGATCAGGCCGAGGCCGACAAGCGTATCGCCCAGGCTGCTGCCGAAGGGCGGAGGGCGATGGCTGTTGCCGCCGAGCAGGAGCAATCCGCCGAGGTCATGTCGAACCGCGCCAAGCTCATTCTCGCCGAGGCCGAGGTGCCCAAGGCGATGGCCGATGCCTTCCGGTCGGGTCAACTCGGTGTGTTCGATTACTACCGCATGAAGAACATCGATTCCGACACCAAGATGCGCACTTCGATCGCTACCGACGAGGAGGGTTCGGGTGACGGAGGCGATCTGAGCTAGCTAGCTCATCACCATGGACCCGTTCCTGGACTTTCTGTTCAACAACCCCTTTGTCCTGATCTTTCTGGGGATCTGGGGGATTTCCCTGCTCGGCAATGTGATGAAGGCGGCGGCCAAGCGTGCCGTGCAGCAGCAGCGTTCGGGCCAGGCGTCGGCCGATCCGAGGGGTTCGCGTGGGCCGGTGGCAGCGCCGCGCCCGGCACCCGAGCGTCGCGGGCCCGATCCTGAAGAAGTTGCTGCTGAACTTCGTCGGGCGCTGGGCCTCGCACCGTCGCCCGAGCCTGTAGCTTCGACCTGGGAGGACGATGATGATCCTTGGAGCGACGAACCCGAGTTGTCAGAGCCCGAGCCGACTCGCGCACACGGTCTGGCCGAGCGCGCAGAACTGGGTTCCGGAACGGCTCACCGCACGATCGATGACGAGCATCTGGTAACGAGTATCGTCGACTACGAGGGTTCGAGGATCAAGGCCAGCGAAGGTCTCGGATCACTGGCTGGCCGGGCCAAGTTTGGTGGGCAAGCTGCCGTTCAGGGGCGGAGATCGAGACGCAGGCGGAGTCGCTTCGCGAGGATCGGTGATCCTGCGGAGGCCATCATCATGATGGAAATCATGGGACCGCCCAAGGCCCTTCGCGATCCTGAGTGACACGGCGTGCCTGAGTGATCCAACGCCAAGCGGCACTTGCTATCATCAGGCCTTGCTCACCTTGTCTTGCGCAAAGGTGCTGCGGGCTTTCCGCTCGCCTTGCGCTGGAGTGATGTCCATCGTTGTGGGTCGATCAGTGGCCGCTGATCTTGTTGGGCGAGTTCGAAGCCGATGTCGTAGACCAGCTTGGCGATACGGTGGAGCTTGGCGTAGTTGATCTTGTCCGGTGTGTCGGTGGCCTTGTGGTAGTCCGCGTGGAAGCCGGTGAAGAAGAAGGCGATGGGGACGCCGAACTTTGCGAAACTCCAGTGATCACTACGGTAGAAGACGTCTTCCTCGTCCCATTCGTAGTCGAAGCCCGCGAAGTCCTTGTTGCGCTGGATACAAAGATCGTGCAGGTCCTTGGATAGTTTCTGGGTGCCGATCAGATGGAGGCTGTTGAGATTGTCTTCGGCCTTTTCGTTGTTGCTCTCCTCGTCTCGCCCGATCATGTCCATCTGCAACTCGGCGACGATGGAAGACAGTGGGATGGGTGGGTTTCTGGCGAAGTAATCTGATCCCCGCAGGCCCATCTCTTCGCCACAGAAGGTCACGAACAGGATACTGCGGCGTGGCCGTGTCGGGTTCTTGGCAAACATCTGTGAGACGGCCAGCACGCCGGTGCTGCCACTGGCATCATCGTCGGCGCCGGGATAGTAGGTGTTGTTTCGGCGTCCGAGGTGGTCGAGGTGTGAGCCGATGACCACGTATTCCTTGGCTAACTTCGGGTCAGAGCCAGGCAAGACGCCAATGACGTTGTATGCCGGCGCATCGGTCTCGGCGATCTTGATGTCGAGTTGCGCCGAAAGCTTGGGGAGCTTGATCAGGAAGTCCTCTTCGCCGATCTGTTCCCGGGATGTACCAGAGGCTTCGAGGATGGTGTCGAGTGTTGCCGTGCTCACGTAGAGGGAGTTCGGCATCAGGTTGCGTCCGCGGAAGACTCTGTTACGGCCGCCGGTGGCACCCGATGTACCGATGAGTTCGCCGGTGGCCTGGGCGTCATCGACGATGGCAAGGGCTGCTGGATCGGCCTTGCGCAGGTTGCTCTGGATCCGTCGCATGGTCGAGTAGCTTTGCCGGTCGTTGCCGGTTCCTTCGGGGAGGTAGACCAGAACTATGCGACCCTTGAGGTCGAGTTTGTCGAGTCCGGTGGCATCGGCCTCTCTGATCACGACCAGCGCGACCTTGCCCGATCCCTTGGCCTTGGCCGATGCGCGACCGTGCAGCCCCTGGCCCGGTGTGAGCTTGCAGACGACCTTCCTGCCGGATTTGACCGTCAGGTGGGAGTCCTTGCTGGCTCCGGTATTCTTCCAGCCCAGTGGTTGCCAGTAGCTACCCTTCTTGTCGAGAGCCTCGAGCCCAAGAGCCTTGAAATGATCGCGGACCAGGACGGCGGCCTTTTAGAAGCCTATCTGACCGTTGCCGCTCCCGACGTTCTCCTCTGAGTCGTGGTTGCCCTTCGTTTCGCGCTGGTTCTCTTCGGAGACCGAAGCCGCGCCCGCCGCTCGGTCGGGACTCAAGGATTGCTGTGATTGAGCCGTGAGGCCCATGCTGAGAGCCAGCAGGACGAGGGGGAGGTCGTAGCGCATGGCGATAGTTCGTAACCGCAGCCAGGGCTGTGGGCCAGCCCCACGGACCAAAACTGTCTTATCTCAGTACGCGTCGGATGATTCGCTCGGGCCAGGTTTCGCGTCTGGCCACGGGCAGCGTGTCCGTGCGGCGTTCGATATCGGTTGGGCCCGGCAGGATCCTTCGCTCCATCCCCAGCACGACCCACGCTGTTTGGCCTGCATGCTTCATGGCCTGGATTGATCGTTGCGGGGCTACGATCTTGGCCAGAGTCCCGTTCTCGGACCACAGGCTGCGTAAGCGTCTGTTCATGTCGCTGGCCATCGCCATGGTCTGGGCAGCAGTCCGTGATGGCGTTCGCCGGAACCCGTCTCCGACCGACTTCGTGTAACTGCTGATGTTGCGCCGCAGCTTGGAGATGCTCCGGCGGTGTGACGGGTTCAGTTTTTGTGCCGTGGCGGAGATGTTACGGAAGGATCTGGCGAGCGTTTGAGCCGGCAGATCCCGGTCAAACTTGTCCCCTAGCTTTTTGGTGATCTGCTGCGATCGAAGTCGTAGCAGATGATCCTCCGGCAGGCTGTTGCAGGCCTGTAGCGAGAGGAAAGCCATTGCGAGCAGGAGGTTCCGCTGGTTGCGGATCATGACGTCAGTATCGGCGCAGAGGGGGGTGTAAGGAAAGCCCTCCTTTATTCGCAGCGCAGGGCTTCTACCGGGTTGTGCCGTGAGGCTCGCCACGCCGGGATTCCTGATACGGCGATCCCCAAGCCTGTGGCCATCAGCGCGACTTGACCGATCCACAGGGGTTCGAGATCGCTGGGCACGCCGCTGAGCTTGTAGATGCGCGCGGGGAACAGATCGATGCCGAAGCTGTCGCGCATCCAGGTGTTGATCGGATCGAGGTAGGTTGAGGAGAGGCATCCGATCACCACGCCCAGTGCGGTACCTATCACTACCAAGGTGAGCCCGCAGGCCAGGAAGACCTGCAGGACACCGAGTCGTGTTCCACCCATTGCAGTGATGATGCCGATGTCGTGAGTCTTCTCGGTGACCATCATCGACAGGGTGGCGTACATCAAAAAGCTTGCCACCACCATGATCACGAAGATCACGAGCTTGATCAGGGATTTCTGGTGATCGACAGCGTCGAGCAAGATGCGATTGCGTTCTTCCCAGGTCCAGACATGGATGGGAGCGGTGCGCGGCGGACGGTTTTCGTTGAGAAGAGCTCCGAGGCGTTGGGCGGTCTCGACATGGCGGGCTGGGTCCTTGCACTTGATCGGGATTTCGGTCACCACGTCTCCCTTGCCCTTTGCCAGGAACTCGCGTAGCACGTCGATGTCGACCAGGACATGCATGTCATCGAAGCCGGTGTGATCGGTGCTGTAGGCACCACCGATCCGAAAACTGCTATCCATGGGGTTGAGGATTTCCTGGCGAGGCGGACCCTCCAGTCGAGCTGACGTGATCTTGGCTCGCTTGCCCTTGTTCGCGAACTGGAATCGTCGCTCGCTCATCAGGATCGTGGGGAGATCACCGGCTTGATGTTGGAGCGGCGTGTTGAAGTTGTCGACGCGCAGGGCGGGGTCCTTGACCTGGCCCAGCCACTTCTCCAGTGCCGTCACCGCCATTTCCTTGCGCGCATCGATGCCGAGCACCGTGACGAGCGGACTACTAGCACCAGGCTCATTGCTGGCGCTGCGGATCGGGAGTGTCTCCGAAGTCTTGCCGAAGGCATGCAAGAGGCCATACCAGACGATCCGTGGAGTGCAGGCCTCGACATTTTCGTCGCTGAGAATCAGCTTTTCGTAATCTTCGTAGCTGCAGGGCCAGGGCAGTCGGAAGGCGATCAAGTCGGAGGTTGCATCGCGAACATGGGCGCGCATCTCCTTCGAGAAGCCCGAGAAGATCGAGGGCACGAGGATCAGGGCCCAGACTCCCACGGTCACGCCGAACAGGCCGAGTAGGTTGATCGGCCTGTTCACCAGGTAGCGCAGGGCGAGGAAATACCGGTACATCAGGGCAGTGGTTCTTTGGCCAGGCCTGCGGTTTCACTGACCACCCGACCATCCTTGAGTTGGACGACCCGATCGCACTTGCGGACCAGATCCTCGTTGTGGGTGACCAGGACGAAGCTGATACCCTGCTCGCGATTGATGCGGAACAGGATATCCAGAACCTCTTCGGCCGTGCGGGAATCGAGATTGCCGGTCGGTTCGTCGGCGAGGATGACCTGTGGGCGTGCGATGAGTGCGCGTGCGATGGCCACGCGCTGCTTCTCGCCGCCGGAGAGTTCTGCGGGGCGGTGTTCGATCCGATCGAGCAGACCGACGCTCTCCAGGAGTTCGATGGCATTTTGGTGAACATCTCGCCGATGCTTGAGATAGGACAGTGGGCCACGGAACATCATCTGTCCGAGCTTGACGTTTTGCAGGGCCGTCAATTCGGGGATCAGGTGGTAGAACTGGAAGACGAAGCCGATCTTCTGATGGCGGAGAGCCGCTTGCTGTGGGGCGCTGAGATCGTGCACGGGCATACCATCGAAGAGCACGCGGCCCTGCGTGGGCTGATCCAGAAGGCCCAAGAGGTGCAAGAGCGTTGACTTGCCGGCACCCGATGCGCCCAAGAGCGCGAGCATCTCGCCCGAGTGCAGTTGCAGGTCGACGCCACGCAGGACCTTGATCTCGCGCTTGCCGAGGCGATAGCTCTTTTCGAGTGATTCAGCTTCGAGGAGGGCGCTCATTCGTATGACAGTGCCTTGATCGGGTTGAGTCGGGCAGCGCGACGGGCAGGAAGATAGGCGACGATGACCGACAGCAGAAGCGCGCCTCCTACCACCTGCGAGATCCAACTGCTGTCGAGTCGGTAGGGGATCCGGGATAGGTTGTAGATCTGGATGGGGAACAACTCCATGTCGAATTGTGCCTTCATCCAGTTGTTCACATCATTGAGGTAATGAGCGGACAGGCAGCCGGTGGTGGTGCCGAGCAGGCATCCGATGATGGTGACGGTGATGCCCGAGATCAAGAAGATCCCGGCGATCCCGGTGGGTGTGGCACCCATCGAGGTAAGGATTCCGATCTCTTTGATCTTTTGCGTCACCATCATGTGCAGCGTTGCATAGATCAGAAATCCTGCGACCAGCATCACCGCGAACAGGACTATTTTCATCATGTTGCGTTCCTGGTCGACGGCGCCGAGGAAGATCGCATTCTGTTCTTCCCATGTCTTGACCGTGCTGGATTCACCGCTGGTGGGTTTGATGGCGGCTTCGATACGGTCGCGGACAAGTTCAAGGTCAGCGCTTTGGGCGACCTTGATGGCGACTTCGGTGACGATGTCGATGCTGTTTGGATCGAGTTCGTCGTGTCCCATCAGCGAGCGCATGACCTCGATATCCACGAAGCCCCTGGTGTCATCGAATAGCCGGTGTCGCGTTTCGAAGGAACCCGAGAGAATCAAGGGCTTGCGAATACGGATCAGAGTTTCGTTGTCTTCCGGGTCATCGGTGTTCGAATCATGTTCGAATCTGGCGCTGATCAGGTCGATCAGTTGCCCGCGAAACAAAAGCTCGCCGCGGGTCATGCGTGAGTGACCGATCAAGAGGCCTGGCGATGCGCGCAAGAGTTCCTGGTCGGGTGACAGGCCTCGCCTTTGCCAGCTCTGGGTCTGTATTTTGTCAGATACCGTGAAGGGAGTCTCGAGATCGACGACTGCCTGACCATCGGTCGGTCGCTTCAGCCATGTTGCGAAGTCGGTCGCGTGTTGCTCGCGTTCGAAGTCGACGCCGATCAGGTCCACGAAATTGAATTCTAGAGGCGAACTGTCAGCCGCATTGGTGAGGATGATTCTTTGGCGAAGCCCCCCGTAGGGGAACAAGACGCCGTAGTGCTGCAGTCGTGGTGCGGTGGCGATGACATCTGGATCGGCTTCGATGATCTCGGCGAGAGCTTCGTAAGACGCTGGCGCGGCGATGTCGGTGAGAGCCAGGTCGGCCGAAGCGCCACGAATGTGACTGCGGATTTCATCGATGAATCCCGAAAACACCGCGATCACGACGATCAGAGCCCAGACAGCCAGAGCGACTCCGAAAACTCCCAGGATGTTAACCCAGCGGGTGACCAGGTAGCGGAACGCCAGAAACCACGAGTAACTGTCGGGCATGAGCCGTCAGCTGTCAGTCATCGGGATGCACATCAGCATCTTCATGGGTGGGTTGCTTGATCTCGCGCAACAGGGGGAAAAGGACAACATCGCGAATCGATGCGGAACCGGTCAAGAGCATCGTCAAGCGATCGATGCCGATGCCGAGTCCGCCGGCTGGCGGCAATCCGAATTCCAGAGCGCTCACATAGTCATCATCCAGTTCGGACGGCGATTCGTCGTCCTTCAGGTCGAGCTGTGCCGCGAGGCGTTTTTCCTGATCGATCGGATCGTTGAGTTCGGAGAAAGCATTGCCGAGTTCCATACCGCCGACGAACAATTCGAAGCGCTCGGCAATGCGGGGGTCGTCGGGGTTCGTCTTTGCGAATGGGCAGATCGCAACCGGGTAGTCGTACACGAAGATGGGGCCATCGAGCGTCTCCTCGACGGTGGCTTCGAAGATGTCGTTGGCGATCTTTTCACTGCTCAAGCCATCGGTCTTCAAGCCGAGGGCTTTGGCGCGGGCAGTGACCCCCTCGGCGTCGAAGAAGTCGAGCCCGTCATTGAGTATGGTGAACAGATCGGTGTAGCGTTCCTTCGCAAATGGTGGGCGGAGATCGTATTCCTTGTCGCGGAAGCTGATTCGGCCCTCGCCACCGAGAACGGTATCGCACAGGTGGGCGAAGAGACCTTCGACTCTCTCCATGACGGTGCGGAAATCGGCCCAGGCTTCGTAGCTCTCGAGCATCGTGAACTCGGGATTGTGCCGGGTGCTTATTCCCTCGTTCCGAAAGACTCGCCCAATTTCGTAGACGCGCTCAAGGCCGCCGACCAGAAGTCGTTTGAGATAGAGTTCGGGGGCGATCCTCAGGAACAGCTGCATGTCGAGCGTGTTGTGTTGCGTGATGAAGGGCTTTGCTGCCGCTCCGCCGAAGATGGATTGCAAGACAGGCGTTTCGACCTCCAGGTAACCGAGACCGTTGAAGTAGTTGCGAATCTCGGCAACGACCTTCGATCGTGTCATGAAGGTCTGGCGGACATCGGCGTTGGAAAACAGGTCGACGTAGCGCATGCGATAGCGCGTTTCGACATCCTGAAGCCCGTGCCACTTTTCCGGGGCTGGCCGCAGTGCTTTGGTTGCCAGCGTGACCTCATCGGCCCAGATCGACTGCTCACCTTTCTTGGTCTTGCCCAGTTCGCCGCTGATGACCACGAGGTCGTTGGCCTCAATCTTTTTGCGGTCGGGCCAGAATGCTTCCAGCCGGTCGCGCTGGAAGCCCACCTGGATCTGACCACTGCGGTCGAAGATGTGGGAAAACCGTAGCTTGCCAAAATCCCGGATTTGGGTCAGGCGCCCGGCCACGGTGACCCGTTCGCCGATGCGCTGGTCGAAGTCGGTCAGGCAGTCAGCGATCGGGGTTGGTGTGGGAACTCTCGCTGGGAAGGGCGCTACACCCTTTTCCATGAGAGCGTGGAGCTTTTGGAGTCGGTCCTGGTCGATCTTGTCGGTCACGGGGTTGTCGTCATTCCTCTCGGGCCTGTGTGGTGCTGAGAGGATAGGAGATGGGCCCGCCTACGAGAAAGAAACGCTAGCGAGAATATGAGTGATACGATTCCCCTGATGTTCTGATGCCCCCTGGCATCGACTTGTTGGGTTTCCGGTCATGCGATTATCCCCATCCTTCCTGTATGTCCTGACCTTGCTCGCCGGGTCTCTGTCGGCACAGGGTTTCGCGCACAACAGGATCGAGTTTTCGAATTGGTGGCTGGAAAATCGAGAAGATCGGTTCCCGAACTTCGGATCCGGCAATGGCAGCGGGGATGGCCTGTTCAAGGTCTTGCCGGCCGAATTGCTCGAGCGAGATGGCAACCACCTCGTTTCGGGCTATCGCATCGCTCTGTCGATCGATGATGGTTATGTCGGGAGCTTCCCCGCGAGTATCAAGATCCCCGGCCTGCAGTTGCATCGGACATCGGCGCGGTCCATCGGCGGCAAGACATACGAGACGATTGATATGGCGACTACGGTGGGGCCGAAATTTGACCCGATTCCCATCAGTCTTCCGAAGGACGACTCCTGGATCGTCGAGGTTCGGTTCGATGCCAAGGCGCGTGACCCCAAGCTGCGGCGTCTGCTTTCGGTCCCCGCACTGGTGAACGGCCGTCGTGCGGGCCTCGCACTCTTGGTTCTGGCCACGCCGGGTGACAAACAAGGGGCGGCTAATCCAGGGGTGGTACTCCAGTCGAGCTACCAGGAGCGTCATGTTTCGCCTGGTCGCGAAAGTTACTCGGGGAGCTATGACGCATCGAGGGCGATGATCTCGATGTTTGGACAGACCGGGCAACCCAGCGCGTCAGGCGAACTCTACACGGGACTGTTCTTTGCGAATCCGACCCTGCAGATCTACGGGGACTGCGCCGGTGGTGTTCTCAAGGACCCGAAGATGTTCGAGACACACCTGGGTCCGGGAGCTTACGCGACCGACATGGGAAGTCGGCGCAATCCGGCCTTCTTCGGGTTCTATGCGCAGGCCGAGCAATTCGACCCCCAGGGCAAGGCACCGACGCATTCGATCTTCCCTTTCATCGTCTCGACTTCGTCGGGGGGCCCGACCTCGATTCTGCAGTTGGGTGCTGCGCGAATGCGAGTTAATTTGGGCGAGTTGACAGTTGCGGCAGCTTTCATCGAAGCCGGTCTATTCGGTAAGATCGATCGTTATGGTGCCAAGGGAGCGGTGGGTTTCGACGAAGATCAATTGGGTGGCTATGCCACGCCACGGATCACTGTTCCAGCCAATGTTAGTTTGAAGGGTAAGGTTCTCTGGCTTCAGGGCTTGATAACGAAAGGTTTGACGCCGATCGACACGACCAATGTCGTTCGGTTCAGTTTCAACTGAGAAGGAGCGGGGCATGGTCATCAATCGATCAATGATTCTCCTTGCCGGGGCTGCCCTGGTCCTGATCGTTGCCTTGTGTATGGGCAACCCCTTCCTCCGGCAAGAGTCGGGAGATGACTCAAGAGGCCGCGATTCGCAAGGAATGCCCACTTCCAAGGGTGGCGGTCCTGCCGGCGAGGCGGTTCCAATCGATGCGAGCGGCGCTGCAAACTCGGGTGTGCCCACGAGCTTGGGGGACGGACAATCGCTGGAAGATCCTCAGGATGCCCCACAGGATCCCGATGCCGGGGGCGACGATCCTCAAAATATAGGACCCTGCCCCGAGGCTTATGCAGGGATTCCGGTCGTGCGCAGTGGCTTTGATGAACTGGGCAGGGAAACCTGGTGGCACGAGGATGGGAGCTTCACGCAGAGGTTTCTGCAGACGGTGAGAGAAGCGGACGGTTCGTCTTATCAGGTTCCGGCGGTCCTTCATGCAGCACCATCGGGGCGCCGCCGCTGAGTATCGAGTCGTTGTGATCAGGCGTTGCGGAACGCATACCGCCGGATGACCCGTCCTTCCTTCAGGTACTTCTGCTCGAAATTTGTTGGGGAAAACGCGTGGCCGGTGCCGAGGTCGATCAACCTCTGCTCTTCGCTTTCGTCTCGGGTGAGTAGGTCCGAAGCGCCGAGAAGCCTGGCAATCTGTCCGGCATAGGCAGCGTTGTCGGTGGCGGTCAGAAGCAGGCCGTCGGGACGAAGTGCTCGGTGGATGATTGCGGCGATGTCAGCGTTGAAGAATCGTCGCTTGCGATGTCGGCGCTTGGGCCAGGGATCGGGAAAGTAAACATGCAACCGGTCGAGACTTCCCGTGGAGACCCTGTCCCTCAGATAGAGTCTTGCGTTATCGACCAAGACGAGGGTTTTGTCCCTGCCAGCCTTGTCCAGGCGTTGTGCCGTATAGCGTGCGTAGGCGGGCGCGGCCTCGATGCCAAGCAGGAAGGTTTGAGGGTTTACTTCGGTGGCTGCGAGCATGAATGCTCCCTTGCCCGGGCCGACTTCGATTTCGACGGTCTCTGCTTCTTTCGGTACGAGGGAGTCGAGCTTTGGGGGGTTTTCGCTGCTATCGATGAACAGGCGAGGATGGTCCTCGATGCCCAAGACACGCCGGCGGAAGGATAGCTTTCCACCGAGTTGGGCACGCGGGATCTGTCGGGATCTCGGCTCGTCTGCGGGCATCTTGCTGGAGCATAGCGCGGGTGCCCGGCAAGCCAAGACAACGGATCATCGCTTCGGTCTGTATGCTCATGAAGCATGGCATACTGGCGGATCGTTGCAGATGATGATCTTGACTGGGCCCGCCGCCCTGGGTCGATGGGCGGGCGATGAAATCAGAGGATTTTGATCGGTCCATTGGCCGCCGTTCAGCATCCGGTCGAGTGGCGATCCGCAGTCTGAAGTCTGCCCTCGCTGATTTTCTCATCCGACGGCGAATCGTGGTTCTGGCGCTGGTCATCATGACGACCGCGTCGCTCTCGATTCCTTTGAGCGAACTTCATGTGGGCTACTCGATTCGCTCCTTTTTGGCGAGCGAGGAACCGCAATTGAAGGAGGCATCTGCGCACTACGCTCAGTTGTCTGTTCCCGACAATCTTCTTCTCTTCGCGTTTCCTGTCGAGGACCCATTCAGCGAGCCTTCGCAGGCCACCCTGCAGAGATTGGTCGAGGGGCTTGATGGGATGCCCCAGGTCAAAGCTGTTCATTCCCTCATTTCGGCGCCGATGTTCGGGCGACGGGGTGAGCCATTACAAGAGTCGGTCCAGCGCTCTAGCACCTGGCGAGATATGTTCGTTTCTCGCAGCGGCGATGCGTTGGGTGGCATGATGGAGCTGACCGACACGGAGACCGGGGGCGTCGGCCGAGAGGATTTCTTTGACCAGCTTCAGAAGTTGGCTGGAGAAGTCGGAACCGATTTGAAGCTTGCAGGAATCCCGCACCAGCGCAACGCCATCATCAGATACGTCAAGTACGATCAGCAGTTATTCATCCCGCTTGGTTTCGCGGTGACGGCAGTTCTTTTGCTCTGGCTGATCCCGCACATGCTTCTTGCGTTGCTGGCCTTGGCCGTGGTGCCCTTCACTCTGGTGTCGACTTTTGGAGTCATGGGTTTGATGGGGATCGACATCACCCTGTGGACGTCGACCTTGCCGATTTTACTGATGGCGATGGCAGCTGCTGATGGCGTGCATCTGGTCGGGCGTTTTGTCGAGGAACGCAGACGTGGCCTTGCGCCGCCACAGGCTGCGAAGACGGCCATCCGTGAGTTGTTGTCCCCATGTTTTCTGACCTCTCTGACGACGGCTGTGGGGTTCTTTACCCTGACCTTCACCTCGATTCCGGACATGCAGCACATGGGGTACTTTGCAGCTCTGGGTGTGGGTTTCGCCTATGTCTTCACGGTGCTGGTGATGCCGGCGGCGTTGTCCTTCGTGCATGGTGTTCCCGGGCGTCAGCGATTCGATTTCGCTGGGGTGATGACAGCTTGGGCCACGCGCATCGGCAAGGTTCGGCCATCCTTGATTCTGATGCTGGTGGGGCTTCTGCTCCTGCTATGCGGTTGGGGCGCGATGGGGGTGGATCGCAATCAGAATCTCCGCGAGAACTTTTGGCCCGACTCACCAGCTCAGCAAAGCACCGATTACTACGAGAGTCGTTTTGTCAGCGTTTCGCCGACCGAAGTCCTGGTGACTTCTGAAAAGGGGTTCGGCGATTCCGAGACTCGGTCAACCTTTGCCGAATTGATCGAGTGGCTCGAGGCTCGCGAGTCGATTTCTCGCAGCCTGTCCATCCTCGATTTGAAACGCGATGGCGTCCCAAGCTTGTTATTGCCGTCGGTTGCTCAGGGGCGAGGGTTGTTGATGCGTGATGGCAAGACCGCACGCATTCTGGTGTTCCAGGCCGATCTCGGAACTCAGTACATGCGCCAGTTCATCGCCGAAGTCGAGGAGAAGAATCGCAGCCTGCCGAACTTGCGGGTGCGGGTTGCCGGCATCGGAGTGGTGGCGACCGAACTCGTGGATCGCATGACCATGACTCTCGGACGCTCTTTTTTGGGCTCTCTGGGGGTGATCTTGCTGTTGGTTTGGATTGTCTTCAAGAGCTTCCGGTTGGGCATCATCGCGATGATTCCGAGCATGTTTCCTCTGGTTGCCAATCTAGCGTTCATGTCCGGTGCTGGAATTTCGCTGCGACCGCTGACGGTGATCACCTTCTGTGTTGCTTTTGGTTTGGCAGTCGATGACACGCTTCACCTTCTGGCCCGGTATCGCGAAGAGCGTGCCGCCGGGATCAGTCTGAATCGGTCCTTGACAGGGTCATTGGAGACAGCGGGTCGTCCGGTGGTCATCACGACCTTCCTCTTGTTGACCGGCTTCACCTTGCTCTTGACGAGCAATTTCAAGGGAACATTTGAGTTCGGTTTGCTGGTGGGGTTTGCGCTACTGGGATCGTTGTTCGGGGCCCTCATCCTCTTGCCCGCCTTGGTCAGAGCCTTCGTCCGCTAGCAGTCGGCAAAACATGGTCCCCCAAAGTGGGCGCGTCAGCTTCCGAACAGTTGCAGCCACTCATCTTCGCTTTGGGGGCGGAAGACGTGGTTGCCCTGGCGAGTGGCTTTCATCGAGGCTGAAGACTCCGGTGAATAGAGGTGCCCGGGGAAGAGAGTCGCATCATCGGGAACCTTGGCGAGTTTCTGTGTGAGGCTGTAGTAGAGGGCCTTGGGGTCGCCGCCGGGAAGGTCAGTGCGACCACAGCCTTGCAGAAACAGCGTATCGCCGGCTATCAGGCGGTTATCAACCAGGAAGCACTGGCTGCCAGGCGTGTGTCCCGGCGTGTGGATCAGCGTGATATCGATTTCGCCGACCGTCAAGCGATCGCCACTGTCGTGCAATGTCATGTCGGTATCCGAAACTCCGGTCACGCGTTTGACCCATGGTGATTCTTCGCGTTGCACGTGGAGTTTCATCTCCTGCAGATCCAGAAGCTCTCGAACGCCTTCGAGAGAATGTCCCATCATGTCGCCACCGAGATGATCCGGGTGGTAATGCGTGCCCAGTGCTCCCACGAGTTCCATTCCATCGTCGTGCGCGAGCGCGACGAGTTCTTTGACCTTGTAGGCAGGATCAACGATCAGGGCTTCGCGAGTTTCGCGGTCGCCGATCAGATAGACAAAGTTGACCATCTGCGCGGCGATCGGATCGTCTTGAGCGAAGTCGCGACCGGAGAGGAGCTGGCGGAAATAGAGTCGATCCGTCATGGACTAGAAGTCTGGATGGGGCCCGTTGAATCCGCTGCGAACGCGAGGCCTTCGGTAAGGTCGCAAGCAGCGTGGATCAATCTTCGAGGATCTTGACGGTGAAAGCCTCGCCAGGGATCAGTTCCATGCCGTCCGGGCGAGCCAGAAAGATCGGCAACGCAAAGCGCACGATGTTGGTGTCGCCGGTGGAGCGATCGGGTATGCGAGTGATACGCGAACCCGTGCGTAGCACATGAGTGGCCACGCGTGTTCGGTCCGATTTGCGCTGCAAGATGGCGCGGACTCCCGGCTTGATGTTCGCTTGCCAGGCTTCGTTGACGTAGGCGATGACCTCGCTTGGGTCCGTATCGATGATGGTGAGGATGGGCTGGCCCGCGGCCACGTACTCGCCGGGTCGGATCAAGATCTCATCGATCTGTCCCGCCACCGGTGCTCGCAGGGCCAACTGGGTTCGCGCGAGGGCCAATTGCTCGATGGCAACCTGCTGCGCTTCGATGGCCCAGCGGAAGGGTTCTACCAGAGGATCGATGGCGGTGACCAGGGGGTCGGCCTGTCCCGCGAAGTCGTCGTATCGCTGTCGGGATTCGGCATGCCGCTGTTTCAGGCTGGCCACCACCAATGCGTACTCGCTGATACGTTTTGCGAGGCTGTCATGCGTGGTTTTGACCTGATTCAGCTCGGAATCCGATGACAATCCCTTGCTCTGGAGATCTTGTTGACGGGCCAGCTCCAGGGAGATGCCGTGCAAGTGAATCTGGTCTTCTTCCTGGCGTGCGATGGCGCGTAAGTAGTCGATGTGTGTCTCTTCCCGATCTCGTGCGAAGCGGCGCAGTTCTTGGATGCTGTCGGTGGCGATCTCGCGTTGCAGTTCACGCGCAGTGGTGGAGCGCAAGACTTCTTCGCGCTCCAGTTCGGCACGCAGGCGTTCCAGTTCCGTAGTTGCTGCCTTCAGACGGAGTTGAAGCTCCTCGGTGTCGAGTCCCGCCAGCAGTTGTCCGCTCTGCACGTTTTCCTGGAGATTGACGGTCAAGCTTTGCAGGCGCCCGGTAGTGGGGGCGGCAATGCTGTAGACCGTTTCGGTCGCGAAACCGTCGATGGGTCCGCTGGGGTGGTGTCGCCCGTAGAGCCACACGAAGGTCATCAACCCACCGAGCCATACAAATGCAGGCAGGGAGCGAAACGCGTGTCGGCGCAGGCGCAGGAAGGCGCTCGGCCGGCGTGGCGGTGTGGTTCTTCGCTCGGTGTCGGCCATCAGAGTTCGGAGTCCTGATCTTGCATGAGAATCGAAACAGTATCGACACCTTGCAGTGATTGAATCTCGGAAACCAGCCCCATGCTGTAATCAGGTTCGTAGAACTTGATCTGGTAGGCAAATTCCAGGGCTTCGTCCGGTCCTGATTCGCGCATCTGGAGCAGGGAAATCTGTGAGCAATATCGCTTCAGGACCTTGCGCAGTGATGATTCATGTTCAGCATCGGCCGGCATGCGGAATCGCAACACAGCATCATTGGTGTTCTTCGACCCGAAGCCGCTCCAGTCGAGATAAAGCATGATCAGACAAAGGGTCAGCGTTCCGACGATGGCGATGATCAAATTCTGTGAGCCGACTCCGATACCGACGGCGACAGCCATGAACAAGAAAGCGGTGTCTCGCGTGTCCTTGATAGGAGTCCGGAAGCGGACCAGTGCGAGGGCGCCGAACAACCCGAAAGCACGTGCGAGATTGTTGCCGACCGCCATCATGACCGTTGCGACGATCAGGGCCAAGAGGATGATCGACTGTACCTGTGAGCGGGAATAGCTGAGGCCGTGGTGGGTTCGGATATAGACCCAGGCCACGAGCTGGCTCAGGAGGAATGCCAGCAACAGGTGCATGAGCACGACTTCGGCAGTGATACCGGTGGCACCCTCTCCGTCGGTAAGGCTGCGGAAAAGCTCGTTCATGCGGAAGTTGTCCCCAGTCCGCTGTTGGCGAGATCCCCATGCTTGGAAGCCGCTATGACGGACGTCGAATACTTGGAGTAGGACGTTCGGCGGAGCTGGCAGGCTCCGATCGTATCCAGCATCCAGCTGGGACAGAGTCCGTTGAATTTCAGTTCCAGGACGACGCGGCGTGGTTCCACCATGACCCAGCCGCTCCCATCGAGCAGGACTCGATCGGTAGCGTTGCACTCGATCCGCCGGTCGAAGGTGACGCGAGAGTCGGGGTCCACCGTGCTCATGTAGGCCTCGCGCACGTAGCGGACGCAGACCACTGGCCGGGCATCGTGCTGTCTCACCCAGGTGATGAAATCATCGCGAGCCTGTACCTCGGGTCCATCGATCGCTCCGATGTCGCCTTGGCCGATGATGGTTTGCGCGAGAAGCTTGGTCACCGGTGAGCGGAGCTTGGAGATGACGGCGTTGCGTCTTCGCTTGATTTCGAGGAAGACGGGTGACTCCGGGTCGTCGCTATAGGTGCGGATCCGAAGCTTTTGCCGGTTCCGGATGCCTTCGAGCGTCTCCCTGTGCAGCTTCAGCGTCGGGCTGTCGAGGTAGAGGCTGGCGATGCGGTAATGGCCTCCGCTGCGTCGTGCATAGGGGTCGAATTCGAGGAAGGGCTCGAGCCGTTGTCTGACTTTGACTGCCTGCGCTTCGGTCAGCAGATACTTGCACTCATGGCGGTCGAACCGATGAGTGATGGGGGGATGATCTGCGGCGGGAGTCATGGGCAAACGTCAGAGAAAGCAGAAAGCCCCTTCCGTGTTGGAGGGCCGGCAGGGGCAAACCGGTAGAGCTAAACACAGGATAGGCCTCGGTGGACCTGACCGTGCTTGCCGTCGAGAATGTATGAAGAGTCAGTGAAGATTGTAAACCCTTTTAGGTGAGGTGTTAATACCTTCTGACCGGATCGGAGTTCGCGGTTACCGGCAGATGTGTTGCAGCGAGCGTGGCGCCGGTCGGGCCGAAATCTCACAACTCTATACGGGGAATAGCTTAGGGGAATCTCACCCGTTGCGTTGATCGCTCGATCGCGGAATTCTGCCATGGGATGGGGAGATCCTGTGGGGGCTGGGATGAAGGCGATCCGTCCCTGGTTTCCTGCGATTTCCGAGAAGGTCGAGTTCAGGGGCAACTCCGTTCCGGCCGAAGAAGCCCATGGCGAGGGCGGGTCATCGTTCGATTTGTCGAGGCAGCCGGGAGGCGATAGCAAGGAAATGGAAGATCACGTGGAGCATCGTTCAACTCGGGGTGTTTCCCTTGTCGGGGCTACGATCGCGGTCTCTGTCATCAGCTTGCTGGCGGGCTTGGTGGCTCCTGCTGTGATCGGTGAGGAGCGCGATCCCAAGCTGGTCAGGATCCTCGATCTCACCAGCAGGGTCGAGCAGGCGGTTCGGCGTCATCACGCTGACACCGGATCTTGGGCGACCGAGTATGGAACCGCCGACCATCTTCGACCTCGTTACCACGAGCTGTCGCGGCAGTCGGAAACCCCTGGCTGGAGCGGGCCCTATCTCGAGGGGAGCATCAGCCAGGCGGATAACCCTTTCGCAGGTGAGATCTACGTGGCCGAGAGCTTGGATTGGGGCACAGGAGGCTACCGGTTGAAGGGGCCCGATGGTCCGCATTCAAGGGGGGTTGGACAGCAGATCATCTTCGATGGAGTTCCGTGTCAGATCGCCGAAGCTGTCGATGCGGAACTGGACAAGGATATTCCAGGCGACTGGACCCGGTACGGCCGTGTTCTCTGGAGTCAGTCGAGCGGTGGGCGGCTGTGCATCTTCCTGATGCAGCCATAGGGAGGGAGCCAGGGCCACTCCCCGACCGGTTTTTTTCCTGATATCCGGGTCAGGGACTCAACTTGACCCGATCGAGATGCCGAAGAGAGGGGTAGGCGCGTTGCGATCGGTGTATCGAGGATGGAGAGCGTAAAGGAATCGAAGATGCAAGAGGCGATGAGAACGGAGCAGAAGGCTGGCGGATTCACCTTGATCGAGGTGGTCGTGGTTCTGGCTGTCGTGGTGCTGCTCGCTGGCTTGGTTGTCCCCGGGCCGGGTGCGACCAGCAAGGATGAGCGGATTGCCCAGTTGCTTGCCTTGACCGATCGCGTTCGCGAAGAAGCCCATCGGCACTTCAATGACACGGGGACGCTGGCGACCGAATACACCGGCGACACCTTCACCAAGAGCCGGTATCACCAGCTCTCGATGCCTCAGCCAACCGATGGCTGGGAGGGTCCCTACCTGGATAGGCCTTTGAGTCGCGACGACAATCCATTCGGCGGTTTTGCCTACCTCTACGACAATCTGACCGGCGGTGGCGCAGCGAAACCGCACGGTTTTTGCCTGACCGGTGATGATTGCCGGACGGTTGATGGGATGGGGCAGTTTCTGGCGTTGAGCATGATCCCAAGAGACGTGGCGCGTCGCATCGACAGCCGCATCGACGGAGGCATTACGGGCAACTGGCTCAGCACCGGTCGCGTCGAGTGGAACAGCCACAACGGTGGCACGATCATGATCTACCTGCTCGGTAGATGATCGAACGGTCGGCCGTTCGGATCGCTCGATCTCCTGGTCTCCACGGTTTTCCTCCGTATCGACCGTGTTGCAGATTGTCCGGGGCCTTTGCCGCCAGAGGTACTTCCGTCATATCCTGGTGATCCGGGTATATTGGTCTCGTCCTATCCTCGCGGTATCCCGGGCTCATGAGAATTCTCCTCGCCTTACTGGCTCTTTCCACGGTCTTGACCGCTGCGCCCCAGATCAGCGAATCCAAGGCGATCAGCACCTTCAAGAAGGGCTTCCGTGGTACGCGCGCGAAGCCGCCGTCCGTGGAGCAGCGCCGCACCGCGCTGAAGCAACTCGATGGGCATGATTCGAAGGCCGTGGCCAAGGCACTGGTCGATGCTTGGCTGCTGCTCGAGACCGAGGTGAATGGACTCGATGCCAGCAGGATGGAGGCCAATGCGGAACTTGCCGACATCATCAAGGGCAAGGAGTTCGATGCCAATCGAGTCTTCCCGAAGGCGCAGTTCGATCGTCGCCGGGAACTCATCAAACTCGTTGACGAACAGCGTCAGCAGGTCGATGCACTGCGGGAGTTTCAGTTCGCTCTTCGCGCACGGATCGCCAGTGTTCGCGAACCTCAGAGCTTGTCCTGGTTGCTCGACAATGTTGTAGGCAGCAAGAGGCACACCATCAGGCTGAAGATCGCCGTGGCCGATGCAGCGGGCAGTCTTGGTGAGGAGATGCTGGAGGAGCTTTCGCGCGCCTTGCTGCGCGCCAAGCAGACCCAGGCGGTGATCGCGTTGCTCGATGGAGTGGGGCGAGTCGGTTCGTCGGCCCGTGACTGCGCGCCCAGAATCATCGGGCTGCTCGGCCACAAGGATGGGGCTGTGCGTGAAAGGGCTGCTTTGGCCCTGTCGCGGATCGCCGTGGCTGAGGCGATCGAGCCGATGATCGATCTCCTCGAACGCGAGGAGGGTCAGGCGCGTAAGCGGATTGCCGCTGCACTGGAGATCCTGACGCGGCAGCAGTTCGGTGACAGCATCGGCTCATGGCGGGCGTGGTTCGAGCAAGAGGGTAGCGCGTATCTGTCCGGCACGAAGCTGCTGGGGCGGGGGACGCCGAGCAATCGCGAGCGCACGAATCAAAAGAACTACTACTTCGGAATCCCCCAGGACGGCAAGTCGATCCTCTATGTCATCGACTCTTCGGGCTCGATGAAGGCGCCGGTCGATTTCAATCTCGGCAAGACCGTGGCGGGCGGAAAGTCCCAGATGACCCGGCTCGAGGCCTGCAAGGCCGAACTGATTCGGGCGCTGGGTCGCCTGCAGTCGGACAAGAACTTCAATATCATCTGGTACAGCGATCTGCCGCATCTCTATGCCAAGGCCTCTTCCCGGGCAACGAAGACGAATATCCAAAAGGGGCAGGACTGGGTCCGCAGGTTGCAGCCGACCTCGAGCACTAACATCCATGACTCGCTACAGATGGGCTTTTCCCTGACAGGTCGCGGATCGCACGACAAGCACTACGGCGTCGCCGTGGATACGGTCTTCTTGCTCACCGACGGATCTCCGACCAAGCCGGATGGAAAGCTGGATTCCACCGAGAAGATCGTCAATGCGGTGCGCGCCTGGAACCCGCTCAAGCGGGTGACGATCCACTGCATAGGCATTGGCAAGGGCTTGAATCAAGGCTTTCTGCGGCAGCTGGCGTCCGAGAACGGCGGCGAGTTCAAGCAGTACTAGTCTGCGGATGATGCTGACGGGGTGGCTCTCGATCAGCCGTCATCGGCGAACCACTTCCGGAATCCTTCGATGGTCTTCTGTGCTGCAGCCTCGGGGCTGGGATGTGGGAAGGCCTCGGCCGAGGCATAGCCCGAGAAGCCGATGCTTCGCAGGGCTCGACCGGCAGCGGCGAGGTCCGTGTGGCCGCAGCCGGCCGGATCACGGTTGCTATCTGCCAGATGCACGTGCCCGATCCATTCGCCGTTGCGCGTGATCGCATCCTCGATGGAGGCCTCTTCGATATTCATATGGAACAGGTCGGCCAGTAGTCGCACATTTTGCGTCTTCAAGGAAGCCAGGAATTCAGCTGCATCGTCGAGGCTGTTGAGCACATCGCTCTCGTAGCGGTTGAGCATCTCGTAGATCAGGACCACGCCTTTGTTCTGGGCGTGTTGACCGAGTTCTTCGAGACCTTGTGCGAGCCATGTCAATGTCTGCTCGCGTGAGCTGCGACCTGCTATCTTGCCTTGCATCGATCCGATGATGGCGGGAGCGCCGAAAGGCGCGCCAAAGTCGATCATCGAGGCAATGAAGTCGCGTGCGCGTGTGCGGACTCCTTCTTCGGGGTGAGTCAGGTCGAGGTCGTGGAGAACCTTGCCGGCACCGGTGCCGACGGCGGCGAGCGAGAGGTCGTGGGACTCCAGGCAAGCTCGCAACTGTTCTTGGGACAGTTGCTCGGCTGATTCCGTGAATAACTCGATGGCATCAAATCCCAGGGAAGCAGCATGGCGAGCGCTGGCTTCGAGGTCGTGCCAGTAGATCCATGGCCCCTTCTTGAGGCTGTCGACGAGGCACACGGTGGCGCTGGACTTGATCATGACCAGGAAAGCTACTTGCAGGCGCTTTCTTTTTGGCAGCGAAAACCCGGTCGACGCGAGCGTGGGTCGGGTTTTGGGCCGACGTCATGCCTTTGTGCTTCATTTCTCCATGTCACTGGTGGTCGAGTTAGAATCTCGTTCACGTATTCATGTCCAAAATCATGAGATTGCTCCGAGGGACTCGTGCGATGCGCCTGACCGGCTTGGCTTGCCTGCTCTGGCTCGGAGCGGTTCAGCTCGGTGCGCAAGAATCCAGGCACTGGGCCTATGTGAAACCGGTTCGGCCCGAACTTCCCTCGGCCGTGGATCGGGACTGGGTACGCGATCCGATCGATCATTTCATTGCGGCCAGGATCAAAGAGCAGGGGCTGACGCCGAATCTGCCGGCCGAGCGGCCGCGGTTGTTCCGGCGCTTGCACCTCGACCTGATCGGCTTGCCGCCGACGGTGGGGGAACTGGACGCTTATCTCGCAGACAGTTCAGCCGATGCTTACGAGAAGGTCGTCGATCGATTGCTCGCTTCACCCCGCTATGGCGAGCACTGGGCGCGCCAGTGGCTGGATCTGGCGCGTTATGCAGATTCGAACGGTTTCCAGGCCGACCAGCTCCGCGATAGCTGGGCCTATCGCGACTGGGTGATCGAGGCGATGAATGCTGACATGCCCTTCGATCAATTCACGATCGAACAACTCGCCGGCGATTTGCTTGCGAACGCCACGCCGAGCCAGAAGATCGGGACCGGTTTCCATCGCACCGTCACCTGCAACGTCGAGGCTGGCGTGCATCCGGAAGAGAATCGGGTCAACCAGATTTTCGACCGTGTCAATACGACCGCCACCGTGTGGCTCGGCACGACGATGGAGTGCGCCCAGTGTCACAAGCACAAGTACGACCCCTTCGATATGAAGGACTATTACGGCCTGTTCGCCTTCTTCAACAACACTCCTCTGGAGGTGCAGAACAAGAGTGGCAAGGGCGTCACCTTCTCCTTCTGGGGGCCGAAGATGGAGTTGCCCTTGCTGGCCGAGCAGGTGCACGAGCGTGCGAAACTTCAAAAACAGCGCAAGGTAGTGCAGCAGCGGCAAGAAGCCGCGATGGAGCAGATCGCATCCGGGCAGTCCGACTGGGAGGCGCGAATGGTCAAAGCTTTGCGCGATCCGCCGCGCTGGCACGTCCTCGAGATCGAAACATTTACTTCGACAGGTGATGAGGACGTCGAGTTCCTGCAAGACAAGTCCGTGTTGGTCGGAGGCCGGGTCCCCGGCACGGCCACCTACACGGCCACCGTGAAGACCGATCTGGTCGGTATCTCGGCCTTCCGGGTCGAGACCCTCACGCATCCATCCTTGCCCGGGACAGGGCCCGGCCGGAGTGACGATGCGCGTCCGAATTTCATCTTGAGCGAGTTTGTGGTGACCTCTGCTCCGACGGCCGATGCCTCGGTAGTGGCGAGCGAAGTGACCTTGCATACGGCGCAGGCCGATTACTCGCAGAAGAACTGGCACGTTGCTCAGGCCATCGATGGCGATGCCAGGAAGGGCTGGGCCGTTGGCGGCGCGGGTTTTTTCAAGGATCACTGGGCGAGTTTTCGCACTCGCGAGCCGCTTGCTGCTCCGGGCGGCACCACCCTGACCTTCACTCTCGACCAGAACTATGGTCGTGGTCGCACCATTGGTCGGCTGCGCCTGTCCGCCCTGACCGGCGACGCGGACGTGCTGGATGTGCCGGAGAAGGTTCGTGCGGCGATCCTGAAGAAGAAACAGACCGGCAAGGATCGCAAACTGATCGCCGATCATTTTACCGAACAGCAACCGCAACTCGCTGATCTCAAGCAGCAGCTTGCCGATCTCGGCAAGAAGATCTCGGCCATTGCCGCGCCGACGACTCTGGTCATGACCGAGATGGACAAACCGCGTGAGACTCGCGTGATGGAACGCGGTTCTTATCTCGATCAGGGTTCGGCGGTGGCACCATCTCCTCCTCGCGTTCTCCATGCCTGGCGTCCGCAGTGGCCGAAGAATCGGCTCGGTCTGGCGCGCTGGCTGGTTGACCGGGACAACCCCTTGGTCGCGCGCGTCATCGTCAATCGCTGGTGGTCGCAGTTCTTCGGCCAGGGCATCGTCGTCACCGAGGAGGATTTTGGTTCTCAGGGTGAGTCGCCGACCCACCCGCAACTGCTCGATTGGCTGGCGGTCGAGTTCATGGAGTCCGGCTGGTCGATGAAGCGATTGCATCGCCGGATCGTCACTTCGGCCAGCTATCGCCAGTCCTCGCACATCCATTCGAAAGCCGAGTTCGCCAAGGATCCCGGCAACAGGTTCATGGCGCGCGGCGCGCGTTTTCGCCTGTCAGCCGAGGCGATCCGGGACAACGCCTTGCGGATCAGCGGCTTGCTCACGACCAAGATGGGCGGCCCGCCGGTCTATCCGCCACAGCCTGGTGGTCTGTGGCGTCAGACCGGTCGCAACGAGCCGAAATACATCGCTGCCCGGGGCGAGGACAGGTTCCGTCGTGGTGTCTACGTCATCTGGCGCCGTGCCGCGCCCTATCCAAGCTTCGTCAATTTCGACGGTCCCGATCGCTCGGCCTGTCACCCGAGGCGCAGTCGGACGAACACTCCGATGCAGGCATTGACCCTGATGAACGATCAAGCCTACGTGGAGATGGCGTTGGGTTTGGGCGCGCGGGTTCTGCGAGAACGGCCGAAGGCCTCGCTCGAGGAGCAGTTGACCTATGCCTTCCGCTCGACCCTGGCGCGCGGTCCCACGAGGGCCGAGGGGCAGCACCTCAAGGATGTGTTCGAGCGCGAGCGTGATCGCTTCCGCAGCCATCCTGATGTCGTGAACAAGATACTCGGTGGTATTGGCGGGCTCACGCCGGACAAGAAACTGGACCGCTTCGATCTCGCCGCCTGGCTCCTGGTGTCGCAGATCTTGTTGAACCTGGACGAGACCATCACCAGAGGCTGAGAAGGTCATGCATCGGTTATCGCCAAGAATGAAAGAGCTGACTCGCCGGCAAATGCTCCAGACCAGCACCATGGGACTCGGTGGCGTGGCCCTTTCGAGCCTGCTGGGTCGGGGATCTTCTCGGCAGGATCTGACTCATTTTGCGCCGCGTGCCAAGAGTGTCATCTACCTTCACATGGTCGGAGCACCATCGCATCTCGATCTGTTCGACCCGAAGCCGGAACTGCGCAAGCGTAACGGTGAGAAATGTCCGGACTCCTTCTTCGTCGGCAAGAAGCTCGCTTTCATCCGCAAGCAACCGACGCTGCTGGGGACTCCCGATGAGGGGCAGTTTCGCTTTCGTCGTTGCGGTGAATCGGGGATAGAAATTTCCAGTCTCTTGCCGGGCCTCCAGTCTTGCGCTGATGACATCGCTCTGATCCGAACCTTGCAGACGGACCATTTCAACCATGCGCCGGCGCAGATGTTCGTGCATACGGGTTTCGGCCGCTTCGGTCGGCCGAGTCTGGGTTCATGGGTGGACTACGGGCTGGGCAGTCCGAACGAAGACCTCCCCGCCTTCGTGGTGATGGTGACGGGTCAGTACCCGGGCGCCGGCAACAGTGTCTTCGGTAGCGGCTTCCTGCCATCGGTACATCAGGGTGTGGAGTTCCGCAGCAAGGGAGATCCGGTTCTGTTTCTGTCGAATCCCAAGGGCATCAGCGGGGCCGATCGCCGCCGGGTGGTCGACAGTGTCAACCTGCTCAATCGGGCTCAGCTGGCCGACGTCGGCGACCCGGAGATCGCCACTCGCATCGACCAGTACGAGCTGGCTTATCGCATGCAGACCTCGGTCCCCGAGTTGATGGATATTGCGGCCGAATCGGCATCCACCCACGAGCTTTACGGCACCAAGCCCGGAGCGACGAGCTTTGCGAACAACTGCTTGCTCGCACGGCGGATGGTCGAACGTGGTGTGCGCTTCGTGCAACTCTTCGATCAGGGCTGGGATCATCATGGTTCTGTCTTCTCTCGGCTACCGGCCAAGTGCCGCCAGGTTGATCAGCCGATCACGGCTCTGCTGAAGGATCTCAAGGCGCGCGGTTTGCTCGATGAGACGCTGGTGGTGTGGTGCGCCGAGTTCGGGCGCACGCCGATGGCCCAGGGTGAGAACGGCGCGGGCAACAAGACCAAGGCCGGCCGCGACCATCACCGTCACGCCTATTCGATCTGGATGGCGGGTGGTGGCATCAAGGGCGGCCACGTGCATGGCGCGACCGATGAACTCGGCTACGCTGCCGTCGAAAATCCCATGCACATGCATGATTTGAATGCCACGATCTTGCATCTGCTGGGTCTGGATCACGAGAAGCTGACCTTTCGGTTCCAGGGGCGCGAATATCGCCTCACCGATGTCCACGGCGAGGTCGCCCGCGATCTGATCGCCTGAAGAAGCGGTCGAGCCAGGATCGTTGCCGGGGAATGGGCGGATCCGGGCGGCGATCGATGCCGTGATCAAGTTCGACGCGGCAAGGTGAAAGATTTACACGCCTTGTCAGGGTAGCATCCGCGGCGATGCAGATTCGCAGCTTCAAGGTTTATCAAGTCGACCTCCCCCTGCACGAAGGCAGTTACAACTGGTCCGGCGGAAAATCGGTCGACGTCTTTGACAGCACCATCGTCCGTATCGAGACGGACTCGGGCGTCGTCGGTCATGGCGAGGTCTGTCCACTCGGCCCCTTCTACCTGCCTGCTTATGGCGGTGGTGCTCGCGCGGGTATCGCCGAACTCGCGCCGCACCTTCTCGGCCAGGACCCGACCCGGATCGAACCGCTGAACCGCCTGATGGATGCGGCGCTCAAGGGTCATCCCTACGTCAAGTCAGCCATCGACATGGCTTGCTGGGACATCCTCGGCAAGGTCTGCGAGCAGCCGGTCTGTGCCTTGCTCGGTGGTCGTTATGGCGACAGCTTCCCGCTCTACCGGGCGATTTCCCAGGAGGCTCCCGAAGCCATGGCTGCGCGTGTTGCGCAGTATCGATCCGAGGGCTATCGCAAGTTCCAGTTGAAGGTCGGCGCCGATCCTGACACGGACATCAGGCGCATCCGCGAGGTTTCGGCCTGTCTGGAAGAGGGAGACGTGCTGATCGCCGACGCCAATACTGGGTGGCTCATGAAGGATGCCGCCCGGGTGGTGCGCGCCGTGCGCGATGTCGATGTCTATATCGAGCAGCCCTGTGCAACCTATGCCGAGTGTCTGACGATTCGTCGAAGGACGGACCATCCCTTCGTGCTCGATGAGAATATCGATGGCGTCGGCGCGCTGCTGCAGGGCCATGCCGATGGCGCCATGGATTGCGTCAACATCAAGATCTCCAAGTTCGGCGGACTTTCTCGGGCACGTTTGGCTCGCGACCTCTGTTGTCATCTCGGCTTCGCCATGACGATCGAGGACAGTTGGGGCGGAGATATCACCACCGCCGCGATCGCTCATCTGGCGCACAGCACGCCGCCCGAGTTGCTCTTCACGGCAACGGACTTCAATAGCTACGTCACGGTCAGCGTGGCCGACGGTGCGCCACAGCGTGAGCAGGGCAGGATGGCTGCGAGTACTGCGCCCGGTCTTGGCATACATCCCAAAGAGGATGTCCTGGGCGAGCCGGTTTTTCAGATCGGCTGAGCGCGTAGCGGCTCTGCGGAGTTTGCCGAGAGGTTCAGAGCTCGTGACAGGCCGACCGCATGCGTCGCCATGAGATCTGCGCCGGATGAACCCTTCCCCCAAAGGACGGCGTCAGGGATCGCTGCCAGGATGTCACGAAAGTTCACCTTTTGAGATGAGGCCCCGGCTGCCGTTGCCGGAGTTCGCGGGTGGGCGTACCCTTTCTCTGATAGGGAAGGTATTTACGATGATGTTAGCTTCACTGTTTCTGGCCACGGCGGCTCTCAGCCCACAGGGTGCGGACAAGATTGCCTTCTTCGAGAAGGAGGTTCGCCCGGTCCTGTCCAAGCACTGTTACCGCTGCCATTCGCAGCGTGCCAAGAAGCTCAAGGGCGGCCTGTTGCTGGACAGCTACGAGGGCTGGATGAATGGCGGCGACTCGGGTGAGGTCATCCTGCCCGGGAATTCCGAGGGAAGCTTGTTGATGCAGGCGGTGCGCCGCCAGCACGGCGAACTGAAGATGCCGCCCAAGGATGCGCTACCGGAAAGCGCCATCGAGGCCCTGCACCGCTGGATCGAGATGGGAGCGCCCGATCCGCGACTCCCCAAAGCTGGTCAGGTGGTTCGGTCCGGCGCGGTCGCACCAGAGTCGGCAAGCCCACGCAAGATGGATATCGAGGCCGGCCGGAACCTCTGGTCCTTCCAGCCTCTCGGTCAAGCTCGCCCGCCTGCGGTCGAGGACAAGCAGTGGCCGCGCGACGAGATCGACCGCTTCGTGCGTGCGCGGCAAGAAGCGGCCGGGCTCGATCCGGTGCCCGCTGCCGATCGCGAGACCCTGATCCGCCGCGCCAGTTTCGATCTCCGTGGCTTGCCGCCGACACTCGAAGAAGTGGAGGCCTTCAAGGCGGACCGATCACCGCAAGCTTTTTCCCTCCTCGTCGATCGACTGCTGGCGTCCGAGCAGTTTGGCGAGAGGTGGGGGCGTCACTGGCTCGACATCGTGCGCTATGCCGAGTCGACCGGTCGCACGCGCAACTATCCCTTCCCGGTGGCCTGGCGCTACCGCGATTACGTGATTGATGCCTTCAACAAGGATCTTCCCTACGACCGCTTCGTTGCCGAGCAGGTTGCCGGCGATTTGCTCCCGAAGGCGGACGATCGCGAGGGCCGGAATGCTCAACTCACTGCGACGGGTTTCCTCGCCATTGGCAGCAAGGATCTCAACGAGCGTGACAAGACGCAGTATCTGATGGATCAGGCCGATGACCAGATCGATGTGATGGGGCGTTCGATCATGGCGCTGACGCTGGGATGCGCGCGCTGCCACGATCACAAGTTCGATCCGATCTCGACGCGCGACTACTACGCGTTGGCCGGAATCTTCAGCAGCACCCGATTGCTCGATGGCGTTGCCAATCGCGGCGCAGCCAAGGGTGGCTACGGGCAGGGCTCTCGCTTCCACCGCCTGGAAACCGGTGAGGCGAAGGCGGATACGGCCATCCTCGCAGCCCGAGAAGAGGCAGCAAAGGCCAGCGCAGGGCGGGAGCGTCTGGCGCGGGCCCAGGCCGAATTAAAGCGCATGAATCAAGAGTTCGCCGGCACCAAGTCCAAGACCGCCACGGTGGTCAAGGAGTTCAAGGCCAGCAGAGTGAAGTTGCAGCGCGAGGTTGCCCAGTTGAAGAAATCGGCGGCTGCTCAAAAGAACAGGGCCCCGAAACTCGTGGGCAACGAGGCCATGGGGGTGTGCGATAGTTCCAGGCCCGCAGATGCCAAGCTTTGCATCCGCGGCGATGTGCATGAGACCGGCGAGGTTGTGCCGCGAGGTTTCCCCGAGGTGCTCGATTTCAGCGGAGCAGCGCAGATAGGGTCTGGCGAGAGTGGTCGCCTACAGCTTGCTCAATGGTTGGTCCACCCGGACAATCCCTTGACCGCACGGGTGATGGCCAATCGCATCTGGCAGCATCTCTTCGGCCGAGGGCTGGTGCGGACCGTCGATAATTTTGGCAAGAGCGGCGAGCTGCCGACCCATCCGGCATTGCTGGATCATCTTGCCCGACGCTTCATCGCGCAGGGCTGGTCGGTCAAGAAGATGATCCGCGAGATCATGCTCAGTCGGACCTATCAGCTGTCGAGCGAGCGTTCGCAGCGGAGCATGGAAATCGATGGCGACAACGAGTTGCTCTGGCGGATGAGTCCCAGGCGATTGGAGGTCGAAGCGATCCGTGATGCGATCCTGGCCGTCAGTGGCCAGTTGGATCTGCAACCGCCAAAGGGTTCGCCGGTGGCCAAGCTCAAGGGTGAGCAGAAACCGAAGGCTGGAGCCTATGCGGGAGCGAGCGAACTCGCCCGTCATCGCAGCGTGTATCTGCCAATCGTGCGCAACAACCTGCCGTCGATGTTGCGGACCTTTGATTTCGCCGAGCCGAGCACGGTCACCGGTCGCAGGGACGTGACCACGGTCGCGACCCAGGCGCTTTTCATGATGAACTCCAGCTTCGTTGCAGAGCATTCCCGTCATGCGGCGGATCGCTTGCTCAAAGCCTCGGTCGAAAGTGACGAGGCACGCGCCGAGCTTGCGTATCGTCTGGCTCTGGGGCGTGCGCCGAGCGCCGCCGAGACCGAACGCGCGGCGCGATACGTGCAGGAGTTTGCAGCGGCTGCGGCGCCCCAGGCCCCTGCGAAGCGGAAAGGCTCCAAGCCCGGAGTTTCGCGAACGGGGCCAGGCGCCGCCTGGGCGAGTTTCTTTCAGGCGATTTTCGCCGGTGCTGAATTCAGGTACGTGAGGTGAATATGATCACGGAGTCCTTTTGTCGTCGCAGCTTTCTCAAGGGAGTGAGCGGCGGTTTCGGCTATTTGGCGATGGGTGGTTTTCCGGCGGCGGGCATGGCGGCGAGTGGGCCGCACTTCGCGCCGCGAGCGAAGCGAGTGATCCGCCTGTTCATGCAGGGTGGGCCTTCGCATGTCGACACCTTCGATTACAAGCCGGAACTGATCGCCAATGACGGTAAGACCGTGGAGGCGACGGTCTTTTCTGGTGGACTCGACAAGCCAGTCAAGGGCGAGTTGATGCAGCCGCAGTGGAAGTTCCGCCAGCACGGTGAGAGCGGTCTGTGGGTGTCGGATGTCTGGCGGCAACTGGCCGCGCATGCCGACGATCTGTGTCTGCTCAACGGCATGCACACCGATGTCGCTGCGCATCCACAAGCCACCATCATGGCCCACACCGGCAGCATCATCTTCGTGCGTCCCTCGATAGGGTCTTGGGTCCTCCATGGCCTGGGCGTGGAGAACCGGAATCTTCCCGGTTTCGTGGCGATCAATCCGCTCAATCGCCTCGGCGGTGCCCAGAACTACGGCAGCGCCTTCTTGCCGGCTTCCTTGCAGGCAACGGCGATCATCAACAATCGGATCGAAAATCTCGCCAATACGAATTTGTCGGCGAGCGAGCAGCGCAAGCAACTCGAACTGCTGCAATCCATGAACCGCGAAGCTCTCGCGCGCGTCGGTGGTGATGCCGGCATGGCCGGGGTGATGGAGTCCTTTGATCTGGCTTTCAACATGCAGGATGTCGCCCCAGAGATTCTCGATATCAGCAAGGAGCCGGCGGCGATCCAGGAGATGTACGGCATTGGCGGGCCTAAACGCGCAGCGGCAGGTTTCGGCGCCCAGTGCCTGATGGCGCGTCGCCTCGCCGAGGCCGGTGTGCGCTACATCGAACTGACCCAGACAGGCTGGGACAATCACCGTGGTCTGCGCAAGGCGCTCCAGGGCCGGGTCGATGCCATCGATCAGCCGATCGCCGGTTTGATTGCCGATCTCAAGCAGCGTGGCATGCTCGAAGAGACCTTGATCATGTGGGGCGGCGAGTTTGGCCGGACCCCGGTGGCTCAGGATGCCAAGCGGGACGGTCGGCGGCACAACAATCGCGGCTACTCGATGTGGCTATGCGGTGGCGGGGTCCGCGGTGGCATGCGCCACGGCGCGACCGATCCTCTGGGTTTCGAGGCCGTCGAGAACAAGACCCACATCCATGATCTGAACGCGACAGTGCTGCATCTTTTGGGTCTCGATCACGAGAAGTTGACCTACCGTTACTCGGGCCGTGACTTCCGGCTCACCGACGTCTACGGCAAGGTCCAAAAGGACATCATCGCCTGACCGAAGCTCACCACTTGGAGGCTTCGTGGATGGGTGCGCCGAGCATGGCTTGCAAGATGGCGCGCTCGTAGATGAGGTGACCGGATCCGTAGACCACCATGACGCGGTGGTGTTCGCTCAAGAGCTTGGCCTCCAGGGCGACGAGATGGCGTTCTCGCGACAGCATGACTTCGATGGCCATTCTCTGCAGGAAACTGGCGCGTGGTCCGGCCAGGGGAGCGGTCTGATCTCCGCGCAGGTGTTCGGCTGCGAAGGGCTTGCCGGTGCGCTCGAGATACCAGGCCTTGAATCCGTCCAGATCCATGTCTGTTTTCAGTCCGAAGCGTTGCTTCATCCTCGGCAGAGATCGCTCCACCCTGGCATCGAGGGCATCGAGCCCTTCCTCGCGCCGGACCTGTCCGAGGTTGCGGACCACGATGAAGCCGAGCGCATCCTCGTCATTGCCGATCTTTCGTAATGCGGCGGCGGTCGATGAGGGCGGCGGTTCGCCACCGATGAAGGGAGTGTCCCGATCGGCAGCCAGGGCGATGGCGAACAGGGGCTCGGGGCAATCACCACGGGTTCGTCGCCTTCGGGCATCGCGCAGCGGTCTGCTCGGTGACGGACCGGCCTTCGTCTCGATGCCTTCGACGATCAGATAGTCCGGGGCGAAGCCTTTCATGACCGCTTCGATCAGCTTGTGGGTTGATGAGCCGGTGCGTGGCTCATGGCGGGCGGCCAGGAAGACGAGTTCTCGGTCTTTCTTGCGGTAGTGAGCGAAGTAGGGCGCGCGGCCGCCCAGGCGCCGATGGTCCTCGCGGCTGCGAGGCTGCAGCAAGCTGAGGTCGGGGGAGAAAAGAGGTCCTTTGTCGCCGGCCTTGGCCCGCTGACGCTCGAGACCGTACTTGCCGTCGGGCAGGACCTTCGGCAGACGGTAGCTCGGGTCAGTGAGAAGCTCGAACGCCGCCGGATCGCGCTGCTCGACATCTTCTCTCGTGGGCAGTTCCCATTCCTCGGCGATCTCTTCGGCGCGGCCGAGATAGTTTTGTCCTCCGAGCATGGAGGTCAGGGCCCAGTAGAAGTATTCCGCGCACTGGCATTCGTAATCGCAGGTCCGATCGCGGTAGTGGTACCAGGCTTGTTCGGGATAGCGGCGTGGCAGACGGTTGAACTTGCCGCCGCGGGCGAGATCCATGGCCTTGGCGAGCGCGCTGCCGGATCTGAAGCCGAAGGCCTGTGGGTAGACCTCCTCGTAGCCGTGCGAGACCAGGTGCAGAACCTCTTCGAGGCGGGCGTCAAAGCGGCCACGGCGATTTCGATGGGGTGGGCCATCGGGGAGGGTTTCCTCGCCATAGAGGTCTTGCCCCAGTTCGAAACCCGCTTCTTCGAGTTCTTCCCAGTCGATGCGGAGCTTGCGGAAGTCGCGCTCACGAGCGGTCATGGCCAAAAAGGCGCCCTGCGAGCGCAGGTTGGCTGTGACTCTGGGATTGTCCGGCTCGCCGTCCTCGTCATTGTCGAGATACTGGGCCAGCACGGCGGCTGCGTGCAGGACCTTGCGATCGGTGGTGTCGGCTGTTGCGACCACCAACACTCCGAAGATCAGCACATGCTTGGTGAAGTCCGGTCGAAACACCGCCAGCTTGCCCTGCGTGGGTAGTGGCTTGATGGTGAGTTCGGGTAGACCGGTTGGTGCTTGGGCGCCGACGAGGCTGGCCAAGCACAGGGCGATGGGCAAGTTGCGCATGAAAGGCATTCTACGGGCAAGCTCCCGCAGGTGTATGACCGGCTCTGCCCCTCATGCAACGGGGCTGCCTCCCTTCAAAAAGGAGGCAGCCCCGTCTTGGAATGATCGCGAGATCAGTTTCCGATCATGCCGGTACCGAGTTCGGTAGCGGCGATGCCGAGATTGTTGGCCTTGGGGTCGATGACGAACCATTGGTTATGGAACTGCTTGCCAACAAAGAAGGAGTTGTTGGCCAAGGCGAGCTTCACCGATCCGGTGCCTGTAGAACTCGTGGCGACACCGATGGTGACGTCACCCGAGGCGCGCACGTCGCACAGTGGTGCGCCGAGAATGCCTAGGTTGAGTGGGAGCTTGAAACCGCCCCATGCCGTGCTGGACAGGCCGATGAACAAGGTAGCACCGGTCTTCGGCGCTGCCTTCGACAGGGTGATGTCGAGGGATTTGCCGACTGTTGGCACACCGGTATTGCCGATCTTGGGGGAGATCGGAGCACCGCCACCGCCACCGATACAGGTGATGGCGAAGGCCCAGGCGAGGCTGGTGAAGGGACCGTTCCATGCACCGCTCGGGTGCGAAGCGGGCGGGTGCCAGTAATGGACCGAGGGTGTGCCAGTACCTCTGGCGCAACCCGAGATTCCACCGCTTCCGGCCGTCAATCCGCGGACCAAGCAGTAATCTCCTGGCTTGAGAGGAATGGGCTTGGAGAATTTGCCCGGGTAGTTGGCAAAGGGAGCCGCGGTCTTCATGGTGCCTGAGGCGATCGGGCCGGTGCCGGTGGGCTTGCCGGCCGTGTCCGCGGTCCAGATCTCGATGAGGAAGGTTCCTGCACCGGCGGTCCGGAGGATGCAACCGTCGACGGCAGCAGCGGTTTTCAGCTTGAAGGGTGTTGCGAAGACGTTTGTGTTGCCACCGTTGCCGAAGGCTGTTGTGCAGGTCAGGTTCTGCGAAAAGCATCCGCCAGGACCCTTGAGGCTTCCGGGGCAACCCTTGCCGGAGATCGTATAGCTCGAGGGTGAGCACTTCGTTGTCGTGCAGCAGTCGAGTTGCATATACCAGGCGAAACTAGGGAAGGGGCCCCGCCAGGGTCCATTCGGGTGCTGGCTTGCCGGGTGCCAGAAATGGTTCGCCGGGGTGCCGACACTTCTGGCCATGCAGGGCCAGCCAGGGGATCCACTGATGATTCCGGTGATGAGGGCGACCTGCGTTCCTGGCTTGAGCACCTGTGGTTTTGCGAAGATGCCGGATGTGTTGAGAGGAACGGTGGGTGAACTGGCGCATTTGACACCGCCGGTCACCTCGGTGAGCTTCGCGATGGGCATGCCGGCAGTATCGGTCGACCAGAGTTCGACGGAGCGGACGCCGGCACCATTGCTGGTGCAGCGGATGGTTGCGCCGGTGACCAGCAAGGCTTGGGCGCCGGTCTTGATTGCGACTCCGACCACATTGCTATTGCCGTTCTGGCCTCCCGACGTCTTGTTCGCCGGGTTCATGTTTTTGAGGAAGCCGGCGCAAGCAGCCGCTGAGGGCTGATTGGAGCCGCCACCATTGGCGGCAGCGCCGATCTTCGTGGTCGGGGTTGTTGGGAGTCCGTTGGCCATGGATCCATCGGGGAGGATCTGGGCGGTGGCGGAACACATCGCGATCACCGTGGATATGGCGATACCGCGAACGAGGGGAGACAGGGTGGATTGCATGGTGAGTGAACCTATAGGTTGGGGGGGGGTGCGGTCGATCCGCGAAAGAAGCCCTGCGGAGGCCTCCGCAGGCATGCTTCAGATTACAGGGTTCTTCATGGGCGGGCTATCCCCACAGGCCTGAAACGGGGAGGACCCGGGATCAGGGCGGTGGGAAGTGTCCGAAGGTTTTGCCGTCCGGTGCGTTACATGCGTCACCAAACAGCCTTCACATGAGGGTATCCGGCAAGCAGCGTTCGGTGAGTCGAGGATGTCGATGGTGGCGAGCTTGACCGGTCGAGGGCTTTGATCATGCGATCCATCCGGCTGTGTCGTGCGGTCGGTTTTGCCCGTGTGGCAGCGCCGGTCAGCGGTCTTTCTTCCGGTTCTTGCGTTTCGGCGCCGGGATGTCTTTCGATTCGCGGTCCCATGCGTTGGCCTTGCGTGGGCGATACTGCGGTCGGGCATCGGCCTTGGGTTGTGAATCGACAATCCGCTTGAACTTGTTCAGTGCGGCAATGTGTTCGGGCTGTTGGCTCTCGATCAAGTTGTCCCGCTCCATGGGGTCGGTTTTCAGATCGTACAGGCGCGTGATCCGTGGAGCTGTGTCGAGCCATACCTTGTAGCGCTTGTCGCGCAGGACGCGGTCCGTGTAGTCGTTTCTGCCACGCACGCCTTTTTCATCCAGACGCGCGCTGCCGTGGCCCATGGCGAGAATCCATTCGCGCGGTGAATCCTTGGCCTTGCCGAGCAGGAGCGGCGCGAAGGATTTTCCGTCAAGGGTCACCCCTTCGGGCAGCGGCGCGCTTCCCAGTTCGGCGAAGGTGGGCAGCAGATCGCTGAAGTCGGTGAGCGCATCGGTCTCCACGCCGGCGCCCACGGTGCCCGGGCAGTTGACGATGAAGGGCTCGCACACCCCCCCTTCGTAGTTGCTGGCCTTGCCGCCGGTGGGGCGCACGCCCTTGATGGTGCCGCGCTGGCCGCCGCCGGTACCGTTGTCGGTGGTGAAGATGATGATGGTGTTCTTGCGAATGCCGGCATCATCCACTGCCTTCACGAGGCGGCCGACGAGCTTGTCGGTATAGCGCACCATGGCCCGGTGCTTGGCCATCTTCTCGGTGACCGTCGGTTCATCGGGAGTATGGATCAGCGGGCCATGCGTGAGTGCCATCGGGAAATAGAGCATCATCGGCTGGGCCTTGTTGGCGTGGATGAAGTCCACGAGGAAGTCGCAATAGATGTCCGGGCCGAACTTGTTCTTGTAGGTCTTGCTGCCCTCGCGGGTGTGGATATATGCGTCCCAGTAACGCTCGCCGCTGGGCTTGTTCTGAGCCTCGTATCCGGTCCACATGCACCAATCATCGAAGCCATGCTTTTTCAGCGCCTCGGGCTCCAGCCGGAAATCATTGATCTGCCACTTGCCGGCGATGGCGGTGCGGTAACCGGCGCCCTTCATCACGTTCGCGAAGGTCGTGTACTTGGCCCAGTCGAAATACCCCACACCCCAGCGTGGCACATCCCAGTGGTTCACCCAACCGGTGCGCCAGGGATACTGTCCGGTGAGCAGGGTGGCGCGCGTGGGCGTGCACTGCGGCATGCTCCAGGCATTGTGAAACTTCATGCCTTTCTTGGCGAGCTTGTCGATGTGCGGGGTCTGGATGTTGTCCGCGCCGTAGCAGGAGATCCACTCCTTGCCGAGGTCATCAACCATGATGAAGAGGATGTTGGGTTTCTGCGCAGTCGTGGGAAGCATCGCGCAGGCGATGGCCAGTGTGGATAGGAGGTGTTTCATGGAATTGTTGACCGGATTCTGCTGCGTCGATCGAGTTTCAGCAAGAAGTTCAGCTCGCGGATGATGGCGAGAAGATGGTTTGGGAGACTTTGACCGGTTCGTTGTCGGTGGTGAGGATCTGGAAATGATGAAAGCCATTGCCCGTGACAGAGTCATCCTTGCGATGCTTGTCTGATCTCGAAGAGCTTCGTGGCATTGCCCTTGCGTGATGGCTGTGCGCCACCTGGCCGTCGAAGTAAAGAGAGTGGCTCGCGGAAGAGAATTCGCTCGGCTCCGGGATGTGGCTATGATCTGGCATCCTTCTTTCGGTGGCACCATGAATCGAACCCTCTCCGCTTCCTTGTTCCCGGCAATGATGGCTCGGCTGTCGCGCTGTGCTCCTCTGCTTTGCCTGATTGGTCTGATGTGCAATGCGCCGCTTCTCGTGGCTCAGGATGAGGGTGAGCAGGCTGGCTCGGCGCAGATGGAGGATGCCAACTGGCCGTCATTCCATGGATCTCACGCCC
>CAZIVO010000007.1:0-37102 GCA_964542765.1 uncultured candidatus Brocadiaceae bacterium
CGGCCTGGGCAGCTCGGGCCTGGCTCTCTCTTGTTCCTTTGCCGGTCGCGATCCCAAGAGTCTATACAAGATCTCACTGGCAGAATGGTCGTTACACCGCTCGCTTCGGGCCGGCGATCTCGATCACCTTGATTTTGCGAAGAAGGCGCGGGGCTTCGGGATCGATGCCGTTGAGTACGTCAACACGTTCTTCATGGACAAGGCTGATGATGAAGCCTATCTGTCCGAGCTGAACAAGCGCGCATCCGATCACGGAGTCATCGGGTTGCTCATCATGTGTGATCGAGAAGGGCAGATAGGTCATCCCAAGGATGCCGAGCGGACGAAGACTGTCGAAAACCACAAGAAGTGGGTCCGTGCTGCGCGTGCCCTCGGCTGTCACTCCATTCGCGTCAATGCCAAGAGCAAGGGCTCGGCCGAGGAGCAGACGAAGCTGGCGGCGGATGGTCTTCGCAGGCTGAGCGAGTATGCAGACGGACTCGGAATCAACGTCATTGTCGAGAACCACGGCGGGTTGTCGTCGAACGGTCAGTGGTTGGCTGGCGTCATGAAGGAGGTCGGTCACCCGCGCTGCGGCACCTTGCCGGACTTCGGCAATTTCAAGGTCAGCGCGAGCGAGGAATATGATCGCTACAAGGGCATTGCGGAGTTGATGCCGTGGGCAAAGGCCGTGAGCGCGAAGAGCCACGACTTCGACTCGAGCGGCAACGAGACACACACTGATTATCTCCGCATGATGAAGATCGTGAAGGCGGCTGGTTACCGTGGCTGGGTCGGTATCGAGTATGAGGGCAAAGGGATCAGCGAAGATGCCGGCATCCTTGCGACGAAGAGATTGCTGGAAAAGGTGCGCGAGGAATTGGCCTGAGCGACCAGGTGAATTTGACCGCTTGTTTACCTCTGGTTTTTCTTGTGCTACTTAGGCTGTCCCGCAGCGATGTTAGGCCTCCCATTCCATGACTCGAATCCTTGACCGTACCGACTCTTTTGCTCGTCGTCACCTCGGACCCCGAGAGCGTGATGTCCCCCTGATGTTGCAAGCTCTGGGCGCTGACTCGCTCGATGCTCTGATCGAGCGGGTGGTCCCTGCGACGGTGCGGTCGGAATTCGAGATGGCTCTTCCACCGGCCCGGGGGGAACAGGAAATCCTCGCTGACCTTCGAGCTTTCGCTGACCGCAATCAGGTTTTCCGATCCTATATCGGGACGGGTTATCACGGCACCGTCACACCTCCGGCGATCTTGCGCAACGTCTTCGAGAATCCAGGCTGGTATACGCAGTACACCCCGTATCAGGCAGAGATATCGCAGGGTCGAATGGAGGCCCTATTCAACTTCCAGACGATGGTTCTGGATCTGACCGGCATGGAGGTTGCCAACTCGTCCATGCTCGATGAGGCGACGGCTGCTGCCGAGGCGATGACGATGGCGCGGCGCGTGCTCGGCAAGAAGGGGGAGGGGCGTGACACCTTCCTGGTCGCCAGCCACTGTCACCCGCAGACGATCGAGGTTGTTCAGTCGCGGGCAGAACCCCTCGGTATTCAGGTGACTATCGCTGACCACTCCAGCTTTGAATTCACCGACAAGGTGTTCGGGGTGCTGGTTCAGTATCCGGCAACGGACGGGAGCATTCATGAGTTCGAGGCCATGGTGCAGAGCGCTCACACGGCCGGCGCCTTGGCCGTGGTGGCCGCTGACCCCCTCTCCCTGACCTTGTTGAAGCCGCCGGGCGAATTCGGTGCCGACATCGTGATCGGCAGTACGCAACGCTTTGGCGTGCCGCTCGGCTACGGAGGGCCGCACGCGGCCTACATGGCAGCGCGGGATGATTACAAGCGCCAGATGCCCGGTCGCATCGTCGGCCAGTCGATCGATGCGGACGGCAAGCCGGCGCTGCGACTGGCTCTGCAAACGCGAGAGCAGCACATACGCCGTGATCGTGCCACCAGCAACATCTGCACGGCTCAGGTTCTGCTGGCGGTGATGGCATCGACCTATGGCGTTTATCACGGCCCCGAAGGGCTGACCCGGATCGCCAGACGGGTCCATGGCTTGACCGGAGCGCTTGCTTTGGGCCTTGCACGGGCCGGTCATGATGTGATGACGGAGTGCTACTTCGACACGCTCAAGGTCGCGCCGAAGGAGATGTCCGCGAGCGAGATCATCGAATCTGCGCGGGCCGAACGAATCAACTTGCGCGATTTCAAGGATGGCACGATCGGCATCACGCTCGATGAGACGGTGGACCCCGGCGATGTCATCGAACTCCTCGGATTGTTCGGATGTGAATCCAGCGATGTCGAGTCGCTCGCTGACGAACTCGCTGATTATCCGGACAGTTGCAGACGGACGAGTGAGTTCATGACCCACCCGGTGTTCCGCCTGTACCGATCGGAGACGGAGCTTCTCCGATATCTGAATCGCTTACAGTCTCGAGACCTTTCCTTGACCACGTCGATGATCCCTCTCGGGTCATGCACCATGAAGCTGAATGCAGCGGTCGAGATGATCCCCGTCAGCTGGGATAGTTTCTCGGATATGCACCCGTTTGTGCCGCAAGATCAGGCCGAGGGTTATGCGGCGATGCACGATCAGCTCGCCGAGTGGCTATGCGAGATCACGGGGTTTGCGTCCTGCTCTCTGCAGCCGAATGCAGGATCGCAGGGCGAGTATGCGGGCCTTTTGGTGATCCGTGCGCACCATCTTGCGAATGGTCAGGAGCAGCGAGATGTATGTCTGATTCCCAGCTCGGCCCACGGCACCAATCCTGCGAGCGCAACCATGGCCGGAATGCGTGTCGTGGTGGTCGCGTGTGATGATGCTGGCAATATCGACATGTCCGACTTGCGCGCCAAGGCCGAGCAGCACGCGGACAGTCTGGGAGCGTTGATGGTCACCTACCCATCGACCCATGGTGTTTTCGAGGCGACGATTCGCGAAGTATGCTCGATCATCCACGAGCATGGCGGGCAGGTTTATCTGGATGGCGCCAACCTCAATGCGATGGTGGGAGTTTGCCGCCCTGGCGATTTTGGCGCCGATGTTTGCCACCTCAACCTGCACAAGACCTTCGCGATTCCTCATGGAGGCGGTGGCCCCGGCATGGGTCCGATTTGCTGCGTCGATCATCTCGCGCCCTACCTGCCGACTCATCCGGTCATCCCCACTGGTGGTGACAAGGCTATTGCCGCCATCTCGGCGGCCCCTTGGGGAAGCCCTTCGATCCTGATCATCAGCCACGCCTACATCGCGGGCATGGGTCCCGATGGTCTCACCAGGGCCACCAAGGTGGCGATCTTGAATGCGAATTACATTGCCAGACGGCTCAAGGATCACTTCCCCGTTCTCTACACGGGTCAGAACGACTGCGTAGCGCACGAATGCATTCTGGATATCCGGCCGCTCGAAAAGACCGCCGGAATTCTCGTGGCCGATGTGGCCAAGCGACTCATGGACTACGGGTTCCATGCGCCGACGATGTCTTTTCCGGTGGCAGGCACCTTGATGGTCGAACCGACCGAGAGCGAATCGAAGGAAGAGATCGATCGGTTCTGCGAGGCGATGATCTCGATCCGCGAAGAGATCGGAGAGATCGAACAAGGCCATGCGGATCGAGAGGACAATGTTCTCAAAAACGCTCCACACACCGCTTCAGCGGCATGCAGTGATGATTGGAATCGGCCGTATTCGCGAGACAAGGCGTGCTTCCCCGCGCCCTGGACCAGGGACTACAAGTACTGGCCGCCGGTCGCGCGGGTGAACGATGTCTACGGAGACCGCAACCTGGTTTGTTCTTGCCCTCCGATCGAAGATTACGAAGCGGATTAGCTCGTTTGCCTGGGGACCGCTGGAGTGCTTCGTTTCCAGCGGCGGACTTGTTCAATGAGAGGTCGCTGCGAACAACATCGAACTGGCTACGGAGCCTTTCGTTCGCCAGTTGAGCGGTCCCGGATGGCGTCAGCGCAGGAGTGTGACCACGCCGCGATTGGTAAGGAAGGGGCCATATTGCGCCTGGGGGCCGAACCGAGACCAGTTGTACAGGTAGGTGCTCAGCCCCTGATTGCCGAGGATCGAGTGGGCGACATTCGATGTTGCGTGCCCCAGCACATTGCTATTTGTCCGCGTCGCGGCCTGTGAATAGAGGGTCGAGTTTCCAAGGCGGGCCTTTGCTGTCAGTAGAAGGCGACCGCTTGCGTCTGTTTTGAGCGGGATCGATATGATAGGCGCGAGCCCGAGCCAGCATCCTGGTGCGCCGAAGGCAGAGAGATCGAGGGGTAGCCGGACCGTCCCCAGTCGGCGGTTCTCGGTGCCGAGGAAGAGCACGGCCGGGACGTTGGCAGACGCACCGGTCAGCGAGAGAGTGTAGGTGGAAGCACCGGTGTCGAAACTCGCGATCAGATCTGTGCCGGCACAACTCTTCCCGGACGTCATGTGAAAGTGCGGGGTGACGGGCATGGCATATCCGTCAGTGAAATAGAGGGTGGTGATGGGCACCGTTGTCGTTTGGTGGTCAACCTGGACGATGAAATTTGGGCCGGTGAAGATGAAGGGCCGGTCACCTGTCATCCACAGAGCCGGGTGATCCGGGTTGCTGGGTCGGTTTTGCACTGGCAGGTTCCACCATCTCATCTTGGAGAACAGGACCTGTTTTTGCAGGTTGTCGGCGAAGGTCATGCTGAGGTTCGTGGCTGTTCTGGTCGTGTTGGAGAGGACGATCTCCAGTTTCAGAGACATCGCTTGGACGGTTGTGCCCTCGTCGACACGCCAGCCGATCGACCGCACGAGCAGGGGAGGGGGGAGGTCGCTCCCGCGATACCAGAACTGGGTGAATCCACGTGACCGAGCGAGGGGGAGACTATGTGCACCGGGTGCGTAGACGCCCGAAAAGACCTTGGGGATCGTGTGTATGGGGGAGGGTTGCGCGGCCAGCGGCATGCCCAGGATGGCTGTGATGGTCAGGAGTTGAGGCAAGAACCGGCGCGTGATCGCGTATTCGTGGGTGCCGCTCAACGGTTTCTCATGGGACATACAGTCGATGGGGCATTCTAACATCGGGTGGCTGAATCCGCATGCTGCGCGGGTCGAGCGGGGGGTGCCTGTTCGGCTGCGGACTCCGCCGTGGTCGCCGTTCCCGCGCCCCATCAAGGCCCGGGACCGCTCCTTCCTTCGAACGGCATGGATTCTTGCGCGACCGGGCAGCCAATGGCCGATACCTTCCTATGACCATGACCTGGGTTGTCCACAAGTTTGGAGGGACTTGTCTCGCGGATGCGGAGCGGATTGCGAACGCCGCCCGTCTTGGCCTGTCCGACAGCGATGCCAGCCTCGCCATGGTTGTTTCTGCCATGGCCGGGGTGACGGACAACCTGATTCGCGCCATGGAACTCGCAGCGGATCAAGATGACGGTTACGAGGTTCTTCTTGGCGAGTTGCGCGACCAGAATGTCGAAGCGGCCAAGAGCCTTGCCGGTGATGGCACCGGACCGATCATCGATGCAATCGATGCCGATCTGAAAGACATTGGCGATGTTCTGCGCGGCATTCGCGTATCTCGCTCCTACACCGAGCAGGCGGCCGACCTGATCTCTGGATATGGCGAGGTCTGGTCAGCTCGAATCCTGTGTGCCCACCTCAACCATCTTGGCATGGCGGCTGAGTGGGTGAATGCGCGTGACATCATCATCGTCACTCACGGGGAGACAGGACCCGCTGTTGATTGGGCGAAGACCGAGGTGAATCTGTCTCGGTGGCAGGAACAGGCATCTCCGCGACATGTTGTCATCACTGGTTACATTGCATCGACTCCCGAGGGAGAGCCGACCACGCTCAAGAGAAACGGCAGCGATTTCTCGGCGTCGATCTTCGCCAAGCTTCTTGGCGCGCGATCGATCACGATCTGGACGGATGTCGATGGCGTCATGAGTGCCGATCCGCGCCGTGTACCGGAAGCGGTGGTCCTCGACAGCCTTTCCTATACCGAGGCCATGGAACTTGCCTACTTCGGCGCCAAGGTTCTTCATCCCCACACGATGGAGCCGGCGATCGAAGGGGAAATTCCGATCCGGATCCGTAACGCCTTCCGCGAAGAGGCTCCGGGCACGATTGTCCACACGCGCAAGGAAGCTCGTGGCAAGATTTCCTCGCGCGAGGCGGTCAAGGGCATCTCATCGATGGAGGGAGTAGCCCTCATCAATGTAGAGGGTGCGGGGATGATAGGGGTGCCCGGTGTTTCCAGTCGCCTGTTCAGCGCCTTGCGCGAAGTCGAAGTTTCGGTCGTGATGATTTCGCAGGCCAGTTCCGAGCATTCGATCTGCTTTGCCGTCCCGCAAGATCAAGGGGAGGCTGCTCGCGCGGTTCTCGAGCGTGCGTTCGCGGCCGAGTTGCTGCATGGCCAGATTCAGACCGTAGATCTGTCGGGTCCTTACAGCATTCTTGCTGCGGTGGGCGACAGTATGGTCGAGACTCCGGGAGTCTCGGCGCGGTTCTTCGGCGCGCTTGGAAAGGCAGGAGTCAATGTGCGGGCGGTGGCGCAGGGTTCTTCCGAGCGCAACATCTCGGTGGTCATCGCCGAGCATGATTCCGCTCGCGCCTTGCGAGCCGTGCACGCAGCTTTCTATCTCTCGGACAGGACTCTATCTCTTGGATTGGTCGGACCGGGCTTGATAGGGTCCGAGTTGATCTCCCAGCTTCGATCGCAAGCTTCAACCCTGCACGATCGGTTCCAGGTGGGATTGCGGGTGCGAGGGATTGCCACGTCGAAGAGGATGCTCCTCGATGATCACGGTATCGATCTCCAGTGCTGGGAAGATCTTCTTGGTGAGCGCGGAGTGCCGATCGACATGGATGCGTTCACCGATCACGTTCACGCCGATCATCTTCCTCATGCGGTCATGCTCGACTGCACCGCGAGCGATGAGGTTGCGGACCGTTACGCCGGCTGGCTGGAGAGGGGTATCCATGTGATCACTCCGAACAAGAAGGCCAACGCCGCGCCCTTGTCGAGCTATCTCCGCTTGCAAGATCTTGGCCGCAAGCTCAACACTCATTATCTCTATGAGGCTACCGTCGGCGCAGGCTTACCGGTCATCACCACGCTTCGCGATCTCGTGCAGACCGGTGACAAGATTTTGAAGATAGAAGGGGTTCTCTCGGGAACCTTGTCCTTCCTGTTCAACTCCTTCGTGCCCGGGCGGCCCTTTTCGGAAATCGTCAAAGAGGCGCGCAGCCTCGGGTATACCGAACCCGATCCGCGTGAAGATCTTTCCGGGACCGATGTGGCTCGCAAAGCCGTGATCCTGGCCCGAGAAGCTGGTTTTGGGATCGAACTTGCCGATATTCCGGTGCAGAGTCTGGTGCCGACTGCACTCGAAGGCGAGGAGGATGCGGAGGGTTTTGTTGCGGGATTGGCTGCCCACGATGATGACATGGAGCGATTGCGAGTTGATGCAGAGAGTGCGGGCGAGGTGTTGCGCTACGTGGCCGTGGTGAGTTCTGATGGTGAGGCGCGTGTTGAGCTTCGGCGCTTTGGCCAGACTCACGCGTTTGCCAGGACCTGCGGAGGAGACAACGTGATTGCATTCACGACCGAGCGATACTCCGAGCAACCTTTGATTGTTCAGGGACCGGGTGCGGGACCCGCGGTCACTGCCGGCGGCGTATTCGCAGATCTTCTCCGGCTGGCGTCGTATCTCGGAGCTCCGTCATGAGGAAGGCCACGGCTTTTGCACCGGCAACGATTGCGAATGTAGCCGTTGGCTTCGATGTCCTTGGCTTTTCCTTCGATGAAGTGGGCGATCATGTATCCGTGACACTCGCCGAGGAGGGTTCCATTCCTGACGGCGTCTGTATTTCCGGTATAGAAGGGCCTGATGATTTGCCCCTCGACCCGATGCGTAACACGGCCGCTGTGGCCTTGCGGGCGATGCGTCGTGACCTGGGGATCTCCGCGTGCTTCAGCGTCGAACTTCGGAAGGGGATCCCGATTGGCTCGGGGATGGGTGGTTCGGCGGCCTCGGCTGTAGGAGCTGTTGTTGCGGCGAACGCATTGCTGGATCGTTCGTTGCCGCATGAGGAACTGCTGGCATGGGCCATCGAAGGCGAGATTGCTGCGAGTGGTGATGCTCACGCTGACAACGTGGCCCCTTGCCTTCACGGAGGGCTGACGGCTGTTTTTCCTGGCGATCCTCCGGAGATCTTGACCCTGCCCGTTCCCGAGGGACTTTCGTGTGTTCTGGTGCGCCCACAGATGCGAATGGATACGCGCGAGGGGCGTGCAGCGCTGGCCGACACCATACTGCTCGCTGACCATGCTGAGCAGTCGGCGCGGCTGGCCGGGTTCATAGCAGGTTGTTTTCGCGGAGACGCTCGACTGATGGGGCGAGCGATGGTCGATATCCTTGTCGAGCCACAAAGGTCCGGGCAAATTCCGGGCTTTGATTCCGCGCGAACTGCCGCTCTTGATGCCGGCGCGATTGCTTGCTCGATGGCTGGTTCGGGCCCGAGCATCTTCGCCTGGTGCGTGGAACCAGATATTGCGGATGCCGTTCAATCGGCGATCCGTGCTTCCTTCGAGGATAACTCGACGGTCACCGACTCATGGATTTCTGCCGTGCCCGGGTCTGCCGCTCGGGTCCTGGAGCAGGCGTGACGATGCTCTATCGCAGTACCCGTGGGAGCAGTCCCGCAGTGAATTTTTCAGATGCTCTGGAACGCGGGCTCGCTCCCGATGGCGGACTCTACGTGCCTGAACGATTGCCCTCGATCGATGTCGAGGAATTTTCGGATCTGAAGGCCATCGAGGATATTGCCGAGCGCTTGCTGACACCCTTTTTTGACGGCGACCCATTGGCGCCTGAACTCAAAAAGATCGGAACGGAAGCTCTATCTTTTCCCATCCCCATCACCCCGCTCGCTCAGGGCCCGGCTCAAGTTCTGGAGTTGTTTTGGGGGCCGACGGCGGCATTCAAGGATATCGGCGCACGTTTTCTCGCGGAGTGCTTGCAGCGCATTGATGGTCCTGCGCGAACCGTTCTGGTGGCAACTTCCGGAGATACTGGTGGTGCAGTTGCATCAGCCTTTTGGCGCAAGCCGGGTATCGAGGTAGGGATTCTTTTTCCCAAAGATGGCGTGTCGTTGCGCCAGCGGCATCAACTCACCTGCTTTGGCGAAAATGTGAGCGCCTTCGCGGTGAGCGGCACATTTGATGATTGCCAGAAACTCCTCAAGCAAGCCCTGGCGGATGAGGAGTGGCGGACAGGTCGAGGTTTGACCACGGCGAACAGCATCAATGTCGCTCGACTCTTGCCGCAGATTGTCTACTACGCTGCGGCGGCGCTTCACCACCATCGCCAGAGCGGGACCGTCCCCGGTTTCATCGTGCCATCGGGAAATGTGGGGAATGCCACTGCCGCACTCTGGGCGAAGGCCATGGGATTCCCGGTTGGTCGGATCGTGATGGTGACGAATGCGAACCGGACGGTTCCGGATTACCTTCAGACCGGCTCATGGAGTCCGCGGCCCTCGGTCAAGACGCTGGCCAATGCCATGGATGTTGGTGACCCGAGCAACATGGAGAGGGTCTTCGATCTCTACCCTGACATCGAGGATCTCCGGCGAGATGTTGAATCCATGTCGGTGGATGACGCAGAGATCGAGGAGACCATCCGTCACGGTCGGGAGCGATATGGCCGCGTGTGGGATCCTCATACGGCGACGGCGGTGCGGGCTTCGGAAATTCTTGACGGCGACCACTGGATCCTTGTCTCGACGGCACACCCGGCCAAGTTCGATGATGTTGTCGAGCCCCTCATCGGAGAGGGAGTGGAAGTTCCACCCGCGCTTGCGGAACTCCTTGCTCGAGAGTCCCGGTTCGTCGAGATCGAACCGGAGTTGACCGCCCTGGCGCGGGCCTGGTGATCCACGGTCAGCGGTTCTTTTCGAACTCATCACCGGGGGTCCAGGTAGGCGCCGCATCCGAGTTCGCGGTTCGCACCAGACATTCGAGGATGAAGTGCATGTCCGCAACAGCTCCATCCAGAACCCATCGATCATCAAACTCGTCGCTCGGTTGGTGGTAATGAACGGTGGTGTACATGCGCTTGATGCGCGTGCGTCCGGTGTTCTTTTCGGTGAATCGTGACCCGGCCTTGAAAAAGGCGGAAGGGATTCCGGCGCGGGCAAAGGAAAAGTGGTCGGATCGATAGAACAGGCCGAGATCGACATTTGGGTTGGCGACAAGAACCCGCCCGCGCCTGCGTGCGACTTGGTCAGCCAGTGTGGTCAGAGAGTTCTTGCCATGCCCGATCATCGCGATGTCGGTGGTGCGGCCCCAGATATTGACGCCGTCGATATTGAAGTTGGCGATCAGCTTGCGACGAGGGAAGGTCGGGTTTTTCGCATACCACTTTGAGCCGAGAAGACCTGATTCCTCTGCGGTGACGGCGGCAAAGAGAATGGTGCGCCGAGGCCGGCTTTCGAGCGCGGCACACGCTCGCGCCAAGCTGATCAGGGCTGCGGAGCCGGTCGCGTTATCGAGTCCGCCGTTATAGATGGCATCGCCTTTCTTGGGCCTACCGATGCCCAGATGGTCGAAGTGAGCGGTGACGACCACTATCTCATCACGGATCTTGGGGTCGCTCCCCGGCAGAATCCCCAGGACATTCGCAGACTCGAGTTGGCGGGTTGAATTATGGATGGCGAGGTCTGCGGTCACACCGAGTGGCACCGGGCGAAAGTCGCGTGTTTCGGCCCTGGCGCGGAGGGAGTCGAGATCATGACCTCCGAGTGCTGCCATCTTTCGGGCCGCCTCTTCGGAGCACCAGGATCGGATCTTCAGGTGGGGCTCTTCCTTTGCGAAGGGTAGCCAGAAGTTCTCACGCCCATGCGTGGCCTGGATCACCTGGAACGGATATCCGGCGGATGGCGTGGTGTGGATGACGATGGCCCCAGCGGCTCCGCGCCGCGCGGCCTCTTCGAACTTGTAAGACCAGCGACCGTAGTAGAGACGGGTGCGGCCAGCGAATAGCGCGGGATCGCTGGACGGATCATTGTTCATGAAGAGGAGAACCTTGTCTTGCAGGTCGGCACCCTTGAAGTCATCCCAGTTTTGCTCGGGCGCGTGGATCCCGTAGCCTACGAACACGATCTCGGCATGTTCGAAGGCCTGGTTTTCGCCGGGGCCACCAGCGGTCGCCGTGTAGTCGACGGGTGCTGAGAATGAAGCTTCTCCCTTGGCGCCCTTCACGCTCAGCGGGCGAGTGACCTCGCTGGTGATTCCGACCAGAGGCACTCGCTGTTCCCACCGATTGTCGCTGTCCCCACCTGGCTCGAGGCCAAACATTTCGAATTGAGTGGCGATGTAGAGGCGGCTGAGGTGATCGCCGCGGCTGGCAACACCTCGTCCCTCGAACAGGTCGTGGCTGAGAATACGCAGAGGGCCGGCAAAGCCGGGCACGGTGATGAGATGCTCAACTTCTTGCGCGGGGTTTCCCCGGAGGTCTTGCGGGGAAGCGGTTGCCGAGGTTGCCACTGCAGCGGCACAGGAAATGGACATGAGGAAGGATCGCATGCTGCCATATTGCCCTCAGTCCGGCGTCATTTCGATACCATCGGGAAACCCTTTCACAGATCGTGTATCAACGGGTCCTCATGTCCGAGTCTCGCATCCGTGGTTTGCCGATCTGGCAGGGTGAAATCGAGATTGAGCCCCTGGATGGGGGCCTCACCAATCTCAATTACAAGGTCCGTGACGGCGAGCGGACCTATGCTGTGCGCGCTGGCGAAGACGATGTGATTCTTGGCATCGACCGCCAAAATGAACGTGTCTGCGCAAGAGCGGCCGCGGACCTGGGCGTTGCGCCGGGTATTGCGTGGTGCGAGGGAGGCCTCACCGTGGCGCAGTTCATTGATGGCCAGGCGCTTACTGTGGAGACCGCGAATTCATCCGATCGCCTCGAGCAAATTGCCGCGACGCTGCGCTGCATCCATGAAGAAGGTGTCGAGGCAGCAAGCGGCATGTCGAAGTTCACGGCGTTCGAGGTGGCTCGTAGCTATATTGCAACGGCGATCGGTCGGGGTAACGAACTCCCTGGGCCCTCGAAGTCTCTGTCTGACGAACTGGCGGAACTCGAGAGTTGCTTGCCTGCGTACCGTCCGACTTTTTGTCACAACGACATGATGCCGGGCAATGTCATCATCGATGAATCGCGCGTCTGGATCATTGATTGGGAATATGCGGGCTGCGGCGATCCCTGTTTTGATCTGGCGGGATTTGCGTCAAACTGCGAATTCGATCCGGCGACCGAGCAACGGTGGCTCGAGGCTTACCATGGCTCGGTAACGGCAGAGTCCGAGCGCCACTTCAGGATTCTCAAGGCGATGGCGGCCCTGCGCGAATGTCTTTGGGCGGTCATCAAGGGTGAAGCGGCCGAGATCGCTTTCGATTATGGGGGCTACCGGGATGAGAACTGGGAGAAGTACCGGGCAGCGTTGCGGGAAGTGTGATGTCGCGGCCCACATGGCCTGTCCGGGGGCTTTCAACAAGTGAGAAGCACGGGGTTTACGTCGCATGGCCAGTTCGGGAAGTTGCTCGTTGGAACTCCGGCGGAGAAAATTTGATTCTCGGTGTGTGAATTCCGATGGAATGGGTGGGAAGCGATTCTCCTGTCGGCATCAATCAGAAGGGCGCCTCCTTGTGGTGCTGGCGGATGTTTCCGGTGAGACAGAATTCTAGACCGATGGTTGGACCGTGTTACGATCCGCGACTAATTCGATGAACTGGACGGACAGCATCTTCACGCTCTTTGCTGAGCATGGCGGCGGCGCTTATTTTGGCGAGCCGGTCTCCCAGACCGATCACGCTCTGCAAGTTGCTCACCTCGCCGAGAAGGAAGGGGTTTCTCCAGCGTTGATCACAGCCGCGCTGCTCCATGACATTGGTCATCTTCTGAATCTCCAGCAGCACGGCACCGAACAACTGTCCGTCGACACGATGCATGAGTACCGAGGGAGCACGTGGTTGCGCGCATGGTTTGGACCGGAGGTGTTCGAGCCGGTTCGTTTGCACGTCGATGCGAAGCGCTATCTCTGCGTCTCTCAGCCTGGTTATCTCGACACCCTGTCGCCCGCTTCCGCTAAAAGCTTGGGCCTGCAGGGCGGGCCTTTTTCGGCCGAGGAGGCACTCTCATTTCCCGAGCGACCGTTCGCTGACGATGCGATTGCGCTGCGGCGGTGGGATGAACTCGCAAAGGACATCAAGGCCAAGACGCCTGACCTCGATCATTTTCACAAGTATGTGAAGACGGCCCACGAGACTGCTCGGCAGGTAGAGTAGGGCGCGCCACCATCAGTGGCCTTCAGGCCTGGATTTCTCGAATGGCATCGACCAAGCCGCGTACGTCTTCGGCATCGATGGCGCCGATATTGGCGATCCGGAAAGTGTCCACCTCGGTGAGTTTCCCGGGGTAGATGATGTACCCCTTGTCGTGCAGCGCTTCGTAGAACGGCCAAAACTCGAAGCTGCCCGGGCACAGGAAGGTTGTGATGATCCAGCTCTGATAAGGTTCGGGCACGAAGGTCGCGAAGCCGAGTTCTGCCAGACCCTCGACCAGGACGTCGTGGTTTTCGCGGTAACGCCGGGCGCGACCGGCGATGCCGCCTTCCTCCCTCAGTTCGAGTAGGGCCTGTCGGAAGGCGAGCAAAACATGGGTGGGCGGGGTGTAGCGAAATTTCCCGTGTGTCTCGAAACCCTTCCACTGATCGTGCAGGTCGAGGCACAGGGATCGGGCTGATCCAGCACACCGCTCGATGGCGGATCTTCTTGATAGAACGAACGCGAATCCCGGCACCCCCTCGATGCATTTGTTCGCGGATCCAACGAGGTGGTCGATGGGGCCGACACTGAAGTCGATCGGTTTCCCAGGCCCTGTCTCGTAGGCTCCGAATGTCGAGATCGCATCGACGATGAACCGTCGATTGTTTTGTTCGACCACCGCTGCAATCTCTCCGAGTGGATTGAGGAGGCCGGTCGTGGTTTCGCAATGCACGCAAACAACGTGGGTGATTTCCGGATCAGATTGCAGCGCAGCGCCGACTGCGTCGGCTGAATGCGGACGGTCTTCAGGGTCTTCGATGACCACATGGGGGATGCCGAGCGCACGGGCCATCCATTCGATGCGTTGACCGTAGGCTCCATTTCGGAGGACGAGGATCTTGCCGTCCGCGGGGATAGCTGAACCGATGACCGCCTCGACGCCGAAGCTCCCGCTTCCCTGCATGAGGGTGCAGGTGAGATCCTCATCGCTATTGGCCAGGCCGACGAGTTCTTCTCGGATTTCTCGTGTCAGGTCGACGCAATCCGCATCCCATGACCCTATATCGATCAACATCTCGCCCTTCACACGCGGCGAGGTGGTCAAGGGCCCAGGGGTAAAGAGGATCCGTTCGCCGGATCGATTGCCCGGAGTGAAGCCCTCTACCATGGGAGGGAGAATGTCTTGACGGTTGTCATGTACTTGATGGTTTCGATCACGCCTTCCTTGACGCCGAGTCCCGAATCCTTGACGCCGCCAAAGGGCGAACTTTCGATCCGGTAGCCGGGAACCTCATTGATATTGACGGTGCCGGTTCGGATCGATCGGATGGCGCGCCTTGCCTGGTCGAGGCTGTCGGTGATGACTCCGCACGACAGGCCGTATGGGGTCGAGTTCGCCACCTCGATGGCATCGTCGAGGTCGGTCACGGAGATCACGGGCGCCAGAGGGCCGAAAGCTTCCTGGCACACCATGCTGGTATCGCGCGGAACCTCGTCGATCACGGTGGCCGGCAGTGAGGCTCCCTGCCGATCTCCTCCGAGGAGGACCCTTGCACCATCCGCGACAGCCTGTCCGAGAAGGTGTTCGAGGCGCTTGGCAGCATCTTCGTCGATCACGGTGCCGACACTGGTTCGAGGGTCCATCGGATCACCCGTTGTGAAGGCGCGGGCATTCTCGACGAGGAGCTTGGTGAAGTCTGCGCGGACGGATTCCTGGACGAGGATCCGCTTGACAGCCGTGCAGCGCTGTCCGGAGTTGCGGAAGGACCCTTCTGCGGCGAGCCGCGCAGCGAGGTTCAAGTCTGCATCTTCGAGGACGATGAGGGGGGAGTTACCTCCCAATTCCAGCACCAGCCTTTTGTAGCCGGCGGTTGCGGCAATGCGTTTGCCGACCGCAACGCTGCCGGTGAAAGCAACGACCTCGACGTCGGGATGCCGGACCAGAGTCTCGGCAACCTCCGCGGTCGGTCCGAGGACCACGCTCAGGAGATCGCCTGGCAGTCCGCACTGATAGAGAACCTCGGCGACCCGTATCGCCGACAGAGGCGTCTTCTCCGAAGGCTTCAGGATCATCGGCACGCCTGCTGCGATTGCGGGCGCCACCTTGTGAAGAACCTGATTCATCGGGTGGTTGAAGGGCGTGATGGCAACCAGAGCAGCGTGCGGTTCTCGAGTGGTAAAGATCTTTCTTTGCTTGCCGTGCTCGGTCAGATCACACGAAAAGATCTGACCGTCATCGCGCAGTGCCTCCATCGATGCGAAGTGAAGGACATCACGGCAGCGGCCGATTTCGTAGGTTGAATCCCGCAGGCACAATCCCGACTCCGATGTGATGAGCTGAGCGAATTCGTCTGCGCGTTCGGTGAAAACATCCCGAGCTCGCGACAGAATCACGCTGCGTTCATACCTGGTGAGTTTGCAGCAAGCCGATCGGGCAGTGGCGACGGCGCGCTCGGCATCGGTTTGTGTGAGCGAGGCAACGGTTCCGACGAGACTGCCGTCCCACGGGTTGGTGACGGCGATTTCGCCTTCGCCAGAAACAGGTTCGCCACCGATGTAGCAGGGTAGATCCATCAGTCATTCCCACAGTTGACGGTGAACTCGAAGATATCGAAGTTACGGAGATCGCCGTAGGCGCGCTGAACGTAATCCCCCGTGAGGGGCACGGACAGAACGAAGGGCACCATCTCCTCGTAGCGTCCGCCATGCGACCGGAGGCCTGTGGCAACTTCTTGGAGATCATGATCTTCGGGCCGCTTGCCCAGAACAACATCGCGGGCAGACAGGACGCACAAGTCGCCGATCCGGTCTTCGGGGAGTTCGAGCCTGCTTACTGCTGTCGCGCGTTCGTGAACCTCCGTGATCCCCTGCCGATCTGTTAGCCACTTCGCGATGGGCTTTGGATCTGTGCCGTGTGCGAGATGTATCATCGCGAAGGAACCGAGAGATCCGTGGTGTCGAACATAGGGGTCGGTGATGGGGAGAATGACCCGTGCCGCTGACCCAAACAAGGATTGCAGTTCTTGTTCGAGGAAGATCACGTTCGGCGAACCATCACGGTTTTGCTTGGCATTCATGCCATGGTCAGCGGTGATGCCGATCGCGGCACCGGCAGCGAGCATCCGGCCGAGTTCCCGGTCGATTCCGGCGTGGAAGTCGAGGGCCTGGGGATCTTCAGGGGGGTGTTTGTGCTGGATGAAGTCCGTGAGTGAGAGGTAGAGAAAATCAGCCTCGCCGGTTTCTACCAGTGCGGAACCAGCTTTCAATACAAAGAGGCTGGCATCCGCGCTGTAGATGGATGGCGCAGGTTCTCCCACCAGAGCTTCGACATCTTCGATCCCATTTTCTTCGAGGGAAGTTTCGCCTGCTTTTTCCGCAGAAAAAGTGATGCCGGTAACGCCCCGAGAAAGCATCGACAGGAGTTTGTTTTTGGAGGTCGCAACAGCAACTTTTCGACCCGCTTGCGAGGCGGCGGCGAGGAGGCTTTCGGCTCGCAGGAATCGAGCATCGTTCATCATCACTTCTTCGCCGGTTTCCGGGTCGAGGAAGAAGTTGCCGGCGATGCCGTGCACCGCCGGGGAAGCGCCCGTGATGATCGAGGCATTGTTGGTATTGGTGAAGGAGGGCAGGGCGCCTCGGCACATCCCACGGTATCCCTCCACGGCCATCCGACCCAGATTGGGCATGATGCCTCGCACCAGAGCCGCATCCAGGTATTCGCTGGCGCAGCCGTCGATGCAGATCACCACAACCGGGTGATCCGGAAGCCGATAGGTGCGGTCGTTGACGATAAAACTCGGAGCGGGGTGCGTGGTCATAGTCATGGAAAGTGATAAACCAGGAGACCTTCCAAGACCCCTGGTATATCACTTTCACCATGGCAGAGATTCGAGGCATGCTCACCCTCGACGACCTCCGAGCTCAGGTCGCGGAGGATCGTATAGACACTGTTCTGGTGGCGTTTACAGACCTATACGGACGCTTGATGGGCAAGCGCTACGATGCCGAGTTTTTTCTCGAGTCCGCGGTCGATGGGGGTAGCCATGCTTGCGATTACCTCCTGACGACCGATATGGCCATGGAGCCCGTTGCCGGCTATGCCTTCGCCAGCTGGGAGAAGGGGTATGGCGACATCCACTTGGTCCCGGATATGGGCACCTTGCGTGTTGCGAGCTGGCTCGACCGCACCGCCATGGTCTTGTGCGACATCAAGGATTCACACGACCTGGTCCCGGTGGCGCCCAGATCGATGCTTTCTCGCCAGATCGAGCGGGCGAAGAGCATGGGGCTGACGGCCATGGCCGGCTCGGAGCTGGAGTTCTACGTCTTCGAGGACACCTATCAGGAAGCGGAGGCAGAACATTTCCATGATCTGCAGCCAGCCGGTTGGTACATCGAGGATTACCACATGCTGCAGGGGATGCGTGGTGAGGAGTACATCGGCGCAGTGCGCCGCCACTTGCGCGACTCCGGGGTCCCGGTGGAAAACAGCAAGGGTGAGTGGGGTCTCGGTCAGCATGAACTCAATGTTCGCTACGCTGACGCCTTGACGATGGCCGACCGGCATTGCGTCTACAAGCAGTGCCTGAAGGAGGTCGCTGAACTCACCGGGCGGAGCGTCACCTTCATGGCGAAGTTTGCCACCGAGAGCGCGGGCTCCAGTTGCCATGTGCACGTGAGCCTTCAAAAGGATGGCAGCAATGCATTCGTGGGTGATGGGAAGCTCGGTCCGATTTCCTGTTCGGATGAGTTTCGTTGGTTCCTCGGCGGATGGATTGCACACGCTCCCGAGGTCATGGCCTGTTATGCGCCAAACCCCAACTCCTACAAGCGATATCAATCTGGATCATGGGCGCCGACCCGGCTGGCCTGGGCGCATGACAATCGGACCGCGGGCTTCAGAATTGTCGGGTCCGGGCCGAACCTGCGGATCGAGTGCCGGATCCCCGGCGCTGACTGCAACCCTTACTTGACGTATGCCGCCGCGCTTGCGTCCGGCCTCGATGGAATCGAGAACCGCATCGAGCCGCCGCCGATCTTCGAGGGCGATGTCTATGGCGCGGACGACCAGCCTCATGTTCCTCGCACGCTCGATGATGCGATAGAGAAGTTCGAGGCGAGCGATTTCGTCAAGGATTCGTTCGGGCTTGACGTGGTCGAGCATCTCACTCATTTCTTCCGGACCGAACAGGCCGCCTGCGATCGGGCGGTCACGGATTGGGAACGTAAGCGGTACTTCGAACAGATCTGAATGGGCGCTCCGATGATCGGGATCACGACCTATGGTCGTGACGAGAAGAACTGGTTTCGCTTGCCGTCCGAGTACGTCGACTCCGTACGCCGCGCCGGCGGTCTGCCCGTTCTCCTGCCGCCGGGCGAATCACGATGGGAGCAGTGGCTTGCCACCATCGACGGGCTCATCCTGACTGGCGGTGGTGACATCGACCCTTCGCTGTATGGCGGGCAGAAGAAGGAGAGCAACTACATGGTTGATGTCGAACGTGATTCCATGGAGATGGAAATTGCTCGGTGGCTGGCTCGGTCCAAGATCCCGGGTCTGTGTATTTGCCGCGGAATGCAGGCGTTCAACGTGGCACTCGGTGGAACCTTGATCGAGCACCTTCCCGATGAGGTTGGAGAGGAGGTGCTGCACCGCTCGCCGCCACGCGAACCGATCTCTCACCCGGTCAAGGTGGACCGGGGTTCGCTGGTGTTTTCGGTTTGTGGGGCGACGGAGATGGACACGGCTTCGTGGCATCATCAGGCGGTTCGCGATCTGGCCCCGGGATTGGAGGTGGTGGGACGTGCGCCGGACGGAGTGGTCGAGGCGTTCGAGATGGCCTCCCACCCTTGGCTCGTGGCCGTGCAATGGCACCCGGAATTGACGGCGATGCATGACTCGACCCAGCAGAACTTGTTCGATGTGCTTGTGGCAGAGGCTGGTGAGCGGCGACCCGAAACAAAGAGGAGAAGCTAGATGCGTCTGCAAGGCAAGGTTGCGTTGATCACCGGTGCTGCCGGCGGCATCGGCCGTGAGTCGGCACTACTATTTTCTGCGGAAGGGGCCGCGGTGGTCCTCGCGGATGTGCAGGACTCCGCGGGTCTTCAGGTCGTGAAGGAGATCGAGGCTGCTGGTGGCCGTGCCAGCTATGTGCATGCTGACATCTCCAGATCTGTTGATTGCGAAGGGATGATCCGGCACGCAGAGGAAACCTTCGATCGGCTCGACATCCTTTTCAACAACGCCGGCATCAGTCATGCGAACGACGACGATGCGATCTCGACGGAGGAGGATGTTTGGGACCTGACCATGGAGATCAATCTCAAGGGGGTCTTTCTGGGTTGTAAATGGGGCTTGCCAGCCCTGCGCCGCGCCGGTGGCGGGTCCATCATCAACACGGCATCCTTCGTGGCTCTGTTAGGAGCCGCGACGCCTCAAATCGCATACACGGCGAGCAAGGGCGGAGTCCTTGCGATGACGCGGGAGTTGGCGGTCATCCATGCTCGCGAGGGCATCCGTGTGAATGCCCTCTGTCCAGGACCTCTCCACACGGAACTCCTGATGAAATATCTCGATACCGAGGAGAAGAAGCAGCGGCGTCTCGTGCACATTCCGGCCGGCCGTTTCGGGGAGGCATCGGAGATCGCTCGTGCAGCACTCTATCTCGCTTCCGACGAGTCGTCTTTTGTCACCGGAGCGACCTTCACCGTGGATGGTGGAATCACGGCTGCCTACGTGACCCCTGAGTGATGAGCGAGGTTGATCCTCGTGCCGCTGTCCCTTGTTTGATTCAAGGACCGTTGCGGAAGTGGATGCTCTTGCGGCGAGTCAGGTGGTAGAGACCGTAGCGGGACAGGGTTTCTCCCTTACCGCTGTCCTTGTAGCCAGTCCAGGTCAGGCTGGGGTCGATGAAGTCGCATCGGTTTTGGTAGATCGTGCCGGCCTCGACTTCCCGGGCATACCGTTCGGCTCGTTCGCGGTCGGTGGTCCATACGGAGGCGGTGAGCCCGAACCGGGTGTCGTTGGCCAGCGCGATGGCTTCGTCGTCACCCGAGACGGCGAGGACGGGTAAGAGTGGCCCGAAGCTCTCCTCTTGCATGATGGTTGAATCGTTTGCACAGCCGGTCAAGAGGCTCGGCGGGAAGAATCGTTCATCGATTCTCTTTCCGCCGGTGATCAGGCGGGCGCCCCCGGCGACGGCGCCATCGATCTGCTGCTCGAGGAAAGCCGGGGCTTTCGCGCTTGCCAGCGGACCGAGGGTCGTGGCTTTATCCAGGGGATCACCCATGGTCAGGCTCTCCATCGCCGCCGTGGCGCGATCGATGAATTCGTCGTGCAGGCTACTGTGGACGTAGACCCTCTCGATCGCGCAGCAGGATTGGCCGGCGTTGTAGCAGGCTCCCTCGACGATGCCGGGGACCGCGGCTTCCAGATCGGCATCGCTGGCGACATAGGCTGGGTCCTTGCCGCCGAGTTCGAGGCCCACATCGATGAAGCGGCCGGATGCCGCGCGCTGAACTTCTTGCCCTCCTTGCACCGAGCCCGTGAATCCTACATGGGCGATCCGTGGGTCCTTGATGATGCAAGCGGTGTCCTCGTGGGTGAGCACCAGATTCCATACGAGGCCCTGGAAGGCCTGCTCGAAAGCGATGCCGCACAGCGGAGTTTTTGCACTGTGCTTGAGGAGGACCGTGTTGCCGGCCAGCAGGGCCGGAACGACGAAGTTGACGGCGATCAGCAGGGGGTAGTTCCAGGCGGCGATGTTGAAGACTACACCGAGGGCTTCATGCTCGATTCTCAGGTGCAGATTGGCCTTCTCGGGGGGGAGGTCAGGGCTCAGCACCTCTTCGGCCATGGCGATGGCGTGCTCGGCGCGGCCGAGCATCGTGTCCACCTCCGCCAAGGCCTCATGGAGCGGTTTTCCCATCTGCAGAGTGATTTCTTCGGCGATGCCAGCCTTCTCGCTGCGGAAGTGATCGAGGGCGGCATGGATGCGCCGAGCGCGTTCGCCTACCGGTATTCGAGACCATTGGCGCTGTGCGGACGAGGCGGCTGCGATCTTCGATTCCCGGCCATCTTCGCCATCAAATGGGAGCTCGCAGACGATTTTTCCGGAGTAGGGGCTGGCAACTCGATGCATCAAGCGTTCTTTCTCCTGATCGGACTGAAGTTATCATCCCTGAGCAAGCGTGCCAGAACTGCGTGATCTACCGGTTGATCTGAGCGACGAGGAAGTTCCCGACCTCGTTCTCGAAATGTCTGTACCTGCAGGCCCATGCGCGGCCGTGTTCGATGCTGATGGTGTGCTCTGGCGGGGTGATGTATCGGAAGATTTCACGCGCTGGATGATCGGTCAAGGAGTGTTCGATGGGGCGCTCTGGGGCGAATACGAGAGTGTGAATGCTGCTGACCCTGCTGCTGGATGTTTCGATATCTTGCGCTTCTACGGAGGTCATTCGTGTGAGGAGGTTGATTCCATGGTGGCCCGGTTCTGGTCTGAAGGGCCGTCGCGAAGCTGGCAGCGATCGATACTGGCTACCCTGGCATGGGCTGCACGCAATCGGTTCGAAATTTTTGTGGTGTCCGGGACCCCGTGGCCAGTCCTCCGGTTTCTCCAGGAGCAGAGAGTCCTGCCGATCGATCGAGTGCTGGCACTCGAACTCGAGATTGATGCGGACGGTTGCTACACGGGACGGCCAGCAGGGACACCGTCGGTCGGTGAAGGCAAGGCGACCAGGATCCGTGGCGCTACCGATTCGCCGGTGCATCTCGCGCTCGGCAATTCCAGCCTCGATCTGGCGATGCTTCGAACCAGCCGAGGCATTGCGTGGGCCGTGGACCCGGATGATTCTTTGCGTGCGGCGTCCGAGAAAGATGGCTGGCTGATCACGGAGGAAACTCGATGACTCAGGTGAATCTTCCATCGGATGCTCGGGCTGTCGTCATCGGCGGTGGTGTCGCCGGCTGTAGCGTTGCCTATCATCTCGCGGATCTGGGCTGGGAGGATGTGGTGCTTCTCGAGCGCAAAGACCTCACCAGCGGATCGACCTTTCATGCGGCAGGATTGGTCGGTCAGTTGCGTAGCTCGGCAAGCATCACGCAGTTGCTCAAGTACAGCGTCGAACTCTATGACCGATTGGCGGAAGAGTCCGGTCAGGCGACGGGATGGAATAGCTGCGGTGGGTTGCGCCTGGCATGTAACGAGGAGCGATGGACCGAAGTGCGCCGTCAGGCGACGACGGCGCACAGCTTCGGACTGGAAATGCACTTATTGAGTCCTGCAGAGGCCAAGAAGCTGTGGCCCTTGATGGACGTGTCCGATCTGGTGGGTGCCGCATTCTTGCCGACGGATGGGTCCGTGCAGCCATCCGATGTGACCCAGGCACTTGCGAAAGCGGCGCGTGCGAAGGGGGTCCGCATGGTCGAGGACTGCAAGGTTGAAGGGATCTTGACCGACAAGGGCCGCGTCGCTGGCGTTGAAACGAATCGAGGGACCATTCGGTCCGCGGTGGTGGTGAACTGTGCTGGGATATGGGCGCGAAGAGTTGGCGAGCTCGCCGGCGTCAGCGTTCCTGTTCAACCCGTCGCCCACCAGTACATGATCACGGAGCCGCTCGAAGGCGTGACGCAGAACCTTCCGACACTGCGTGACCCGGACAAGCTGGTGTACTTCAAGGAAGAGGTCGGCGGTTTGGTGCTCGGTGGCTACGAGTTGAATCCGATCCCCTTCAGTCTGGATATCCCGCCGGGCTTCCACTTTCAGCTTCTGGAGCCGGACTGGGATCACTTCATGCCACTGGCCGAAGCTGGTTTCGGGCGAGTGCCCGGGTTGGAGAATGTCCCCGTGCGGAAGCTCGTGAACGGTCCCGAGGCCTTCACCCCCGACGGAAATTTCATCCTGGGTGAGGCCCCCGAACTACGCGGCTTCTTCGTTTGCGCCGGGTTCAACGCATTCGGAATTGCTGCTGCGGGGGGCGCCGGCAAGGCGCTTGCCGAGTGGGTCGAGTCGGGCGGGCCGACGCTCGATCTCTGGCCGGTGGATATCCGGCGATTCGGCAAGCATCATGGAGACCGGCAATGGTCGAAGACTCGCACGCTTGAGGCCTACGCTCACCATTACACGATGGCCTGGCCTCACGAGGAGTTCGAGACCGGTCGCCCCCTGCGCACTTCTCCGCTCTACGAACGGCTGAAGTCCTCGGGGGCATGTTTTGGCTCGAAGATGGGGTGGGAGCGACCGAACTGGTTCGCTCCTCCGGGAGTGGAACCGAAGGACGTTCACACGTTCGAGCGACCGAACTGGTTCGAGCATGTCGGCGAAGAGCATCGCGCAGCGCGCGAGTCGGTCGCCCTGTTCGACGAGTCTTCGTTTGCGAAGTTTTTGGTTCGTGGTGCTGATGCCGAGCAGGCTCTTTCCTGGATTTGTAGCAATGATGTGAGTCACCCTCCCGGTCGGGTTGTCTACACTCAGATGCTCAATCAACGCGGTGGGGTCGAGTGCGATTTGACCGTGTCGAGGCTCGCAGACGACACCTTCTACATCGTCACTGGAACCGGCTATGCCACTCATGACTTCGATTGGATCGGGCGCAACCTACCCGACGGATCGAACGTCGAACTTGAGGATGTGACCGAGGAATGGGCCGTGCTGGGCCTGATGGGCCCACGGGCGAGAGAGGTGCTCGCTTCGGTTACCAAGAGCGATGTGTCGAACGATGCGATTTCGTTCGGGCAGTGCTGCGAGATATCGATGGCCGGAGTGCAGGTCCGCGCTTTCAGGCTCACCTTTGTCGGTGAACTTGGCTGGGAACTTCACATTCCGGTCTCGTCCGCTGCCGATGTCTACGATGCCTTGATGGAGTCTGGAGCGGAGCATGGGATCCGCAATGCCGGCTACCGGGCGATCGAGTCGCTGAGGCTGGAGAAGGGCTATCGGGTTTGGAGCAGGGATGTGACGCCGGACGACACGCCGCTCGAGGCTGGTCTGGGGTGGGCGGTCAAGCTGAATACCGATATCGACTTCCAGGGGCGCGCGGCCTTGCTGGAGTGTCAGCGAGAGGGCAAGTTGTCCAAGCGCTTTGCCCAGTTCATCGTCGCCGATCCCGAGGTGGATCTCCTCGGGCGTGAGACCATCTACCGGGACGGCGAACGCGTTGGCTGGCTCAGCAGCGGCGGTTTTGGGCATACGCTGGGAAGGTCTGTCGGTCTTGGCTACGTGCGCCATGCCGCCGGTGTCGACCGAGAATTCTTGTCGACGGGAACTTACGAACTGGAAGTCGCGGGGGAGAGGGTGCCTTGTTCGTTGAGCCTGCGTCCGGCTTATGACCCCGACATGGTCAGGGTCCGTGCCTGAGGGCTTCGCCTTTGTAGGGCGACCGAGCTCAAGGATCAGGAGTCTTGCTGGGCAGCCGGCTTCGCTGTTGGCGTGAGAGCGTGTTCGATGCCTTTCGTCGCCAGGACATCGACGTGAATGCGCCCGCGCCAGTCCCCGAAGAACAGGGTCTCACTCTTCTGGTCAAAGCCGAGGGCGTAGACCCAGTCATTGACCCTGGACCGTTTTCCGGTGTCCTTGCCGCCGGTTTGCCACAGGCGGACTTCGCCGTTTTGCCCCATGCTGGCGAGGAGGTTGGCGGAACTCCACTTGACGGCGAGAACTGGCGAGTTGTGCCGTTGGGTCCAGGTTTGCTTGCCATCTTTCAGTTCGAAGGTGCGGATCGAACCGTCCAGGCAGGATGTTGATAGGGCTTTGGCGTCTGCTCGGAAAGAGACCGAGGTGACGGCGCCTCTGTGGCCAGTCAAGTCGTGCACGTTTCGACCCGTGTCAGCTTCCCAGATACTGACCATTCCCGATCGATCAGCGCTGGCGAGGTAGTTGCCGTCGGGACTGAAGGCCAGCCCGAGAATGAAATCGCGGTGGGTGGTGATCTCGTAGAGTCGCTCACCCGTGTCGGCAACGAAGACCCGGACCTTCTTGCTTGCGCCGCCCAGTGCGATGAGTGACATCCCGGGGCTGATCGCTGCTGCGAACACGGAATCGAACTCCTTACCGTAATTCCCGAGGATCTCGCCGGTGCGGACGTCATAGGTCATGGCTCCCCCTCGAGATCCCGGACTGCCTCCGGCGGCCAGGAGCCGCGTGCCGTCTCGAGAGAACTCGAGATGTTCCACCTGCAGGAAGGGGAAGGGCAGCGCGCCGAGGAGCTTCCTTGTCTTGGAGTGGTAGAGCAGGATCTGGCCATTGCCGGGCACGGCGAGCAAGGGCGCATGCGGGCTGGTAGTGAGCGTGCGAACGGGTTGCGCGAGGTCCGAGTGGAGGACCTTGTGTGAGGCTAGTTTCTCCGGCATCGTCGCGCTGACCTGTGGGCGTGGGGTTGCAACCGATGCCGCCTTGGCAGTCGCTGCCTGTTCCGTCGCGATGCGAGTTGCACTGGCCTTGGCAGTGGTCAGATTCTCGGGTGCTCCGAGTTCGATCCAGCGGCGGATATTCTCGATCAAGGCCGCGGGCAGCTTGTCAGCGTCCTCGGGCATGAGAGGTTTTTCCAGGTGAGCGACGAGAAGGTAGAGCCGACTGCCGTCGGGATTGCCGGGCAGGATGGTCGTGCCGGAGCTGCCACCTTGCATCATGGAAGCGTAGGTTGACATGTCGAGGTCGCCGCTTGCCTCATCGGCATCGTGGCAGACACTGCAATGTTCTTCGGCGATGGCCTGGATATGGTCTGTCCAGGTGATGAGGGCCGCTGCCGACTTGGTCACTTCGGGCGTGGTTTTTTTTGGGGGTGCCGGCGTCGGCTTCTTCATGGGCGCTGCCGGTTTCTTGGTGGCAGCGGGCGCCGGTGAGGGCTTCTTCATGGTCGCCGCCGACTTCTTGGTCACGGCGGGTGTTGGCGCGGGCTTCTTGGCAGCCACGGGTGTTGGCGCGGGCTTCTTCATGGGCGCTGCCGGTTTCTTGGTGGCAGCGGGCACCGGTGAGGGCTTCTTCATGGTCGCCGCCGGCTTCTTGGTCACGGCGGGTGCTGCTGGTTTCTTGGCAGCCACCGGCATCGGTGTGGGTTTGACCAGGGCGATCATGGATTTGAGTTCTGCGATGCTCGCGCCGAGTTTGCTTGCCAGCTGGTCTTCATTCGCGGCCTGCACCTTCATCTTCTCGGACTGGGCCCGCAGGTCTTGGGCCCGCTTCTTGTGCGCCGCGATCCGTGCCTCGATCGTCTTGATGCGCGCGTCCCACGCTGACTTGGGGAGTTTTTGCAGATCGCGCAATAGCTGGTCGAGCTTCTGTTCAGGCGCGGTCTTGTCCTGGGCCTGCAGCGGTTGCAGCAGGCAAAGGCCGACGAGCAAGCAGGAGATGGCGACACGCATGGTCATGTGGGAAGCCTCAGTGGTTGAACAGGAATTCCTTCGAATTGAGAACCGCCCAAAGCGTGTCCTCCCAGACGGCGGTATCGCCCTTGCCTTCGGTGATGGTCGCCAGGATTTTTTCCGCCTCTTCGGGTCGGGGCTCCCTGGAGTAGGCGGCGAGCCAGACTTCCGTCAGGAGCTTTTTGGCGGGAGTCTTGGCGGCGAGTCTCTTGCGTAGCAGTCCTTTGCCGGACCCCAGTTTGTTGGCGATGGTCGTGCCGTTGATGAGGTGGAGGACCTGTCCCAGGGAAGGATCGTTTCGCCGTTCACAGCTCGACGTCGTGGTGCGTCGGGGCCGACCGAACAGGTCGAGGAACCGGTTGCCGGGTGCGGCATCACCCACGTTGGTTGCCCGGGCTCCCAGAGGGAGTCCCCGATATTTTGTCGGCACGCCGGCCACCTGGCTGATGGCGTCGAGGAGTTGTTCAGCAGTCAGGCGGCGAGTGTTCATCGCAGCGAAGGTTTCGGTGACACTGGGCTCGGTGGACATGGCGAGTTGATAGCTCCGAGAAGCGCAGATGTCGCGAATGAGTTGCCGCACGTCGAAGTTGTAACCGACGAGTTTCTGGCCCAAGAGATCATGCAGGAAAGGGTGAGAGGGCGGATTGCTCACCCGGACATCATCCGGAGGATCGACGATGCCGCGCCCGAAGAAGCGGGCGAAGACCCGGTTAGCGATGTTCTTTGCGAACCATGGGTTCTCCGATGTCGTCAGCCAATCAGCCAGGACCTGCCGCCGGTCTACTCCAGGTTTGATGGTCGGCACCGAACCGCCAAGAAACTTGGGCGCGTTCGGTCTGCCGGTGCGCAGGTTGTTCACCTCGCCTCCCCGGCGGTTGTAAATGATCGTCTCGCGTGGGTCCTCGCCTCGCTTGTTGCCGATCTGCGTGAAGAAGGCCGCGAATCCGTAATAGTCGTCCATCGTCCAGCGCTCGAACGGATGGTTGTGACACTGCGCGCATTGGAGGCGGATCCCCATGAACAACTGGGCGACTGCTTCGGCGCGCTGTTGCGGGGCTCGTTCCGCGATGTAGAAGTTGACCGGTGGTGATTCGAAGCTGCCGCCGACACCGGTCAGGAGTTCCTTGACGATCTGGTCGATGGGCTGGTTCTTGCGGAAGGCAGCCTTCAGCCAGTTGGTGTAGGCGTGCATCCCCTTGCCTTCGAGAGTGCGGGATTCGACCTTGAGGATCTCGGCCCATTGCATCGCCCAAACATCCGGGAACTCGGGACGCGTCAGCAAATGGTCGACCAGCTTTGCCCGCTTGTCCTTCGATGTGTCGGCCAGAAATTTGCGTGTTTCCTCCACGGTCGGCAGGAAGTTGAGGATGTCCAGGTAGGCGCGTCGGATGAAACTGCTGTCGTCGCATAGGCCGACCGGCAAGAGGCGGAGTTTCGCGAGCTTTGCATGAATGGCGTCGTCGATGTAATTGTGAGCACGGATGCTGGCCGGCCAGGCCAGGGGCTTGCCATCAGGAAGAACGATGACTTGCGAGACCACGGCGAAGGAGCCGTAGCGCGCCATGATCGCGGCTTCGCCTCGTTTGCTCGATGTGACGAGACCATGTCCGTCGATACTCGCCGAGTTCTCGTTGCTCGAACTCAAAATTGCCAGATCGGTGACGTCCTTGTCGGTGCCGTTGCTGTAACGCGCGCGTACGGTGAACTGCATCTTCAGGGAGGGGCCGCCGATCAGCGCGTCGGGCGGCATGATCTCGACACCGACCAGATCAGGCGTCGTGGCAGGATCGGGCCGGGCTCCTTCCTGGATCCACTCGAGGATCGTGTTGTAGTTCGTGGAGTCCGGTTGCAGGCGTTGACCACCCTTGTGCTTCACTGACTTGGTTGGCTTGAGAAGCATCAAGCTGGCATGAGGGTTGGCGAGGTTCAGGCGACGGCCGGCCAGTTCCCTCGTGAGTCCGAGGTGATCTTTCTCTGGCGCATAGCCGAAGAGAGTCAGTTTGAAACCGTTCTTTCCTGTGGCGCTGCCATGGCAGGACCCAGCGTTGCATTCGCTGCGTGTCAGAATGGGGATCACCTGATTGCGGAATGAGATGTCCGGCTTTCTGTTTGCCCCGGAAACGACAAGTTTCGCCTTCGCCGAGAGCTTGCCGACGCGGACCGTGATCTCGCTGGTGCCGTCCTTGGTGGGATCGAAGATCCGACCGTTTTCGATGGTCGCGAGACCCGGCGCGGAGAACTCGATCTTGGCCTGAGCGCTGACGTCGCGCGTGAGTCCGCTTGCATCGGTCGCGACGACGACGATGCGCTGGAAGTCGCGCTTGCCGTTCAGCGAGACTTCTGCGGGATAGATCGAGAGCGCGGATTCTTGTGCGGATAAACCGCTCGTTATCAGACAGCCCAGCAGGAGCCCGCTTGCTGTCGTCAGGATGTGCGTCTTGCGATGGCTCATGTCTTGGGTTTGGCGACGGTTCCCTTGGTAGGGGTCTTGGCAGAAGGTTTCTTGGCAGGAGGTTTCTTGGTGGAAGGTTTCTTGGTCACAGCGACTGCGGGTTTCGCGCGCGGTGGCAGCGGCTTGTCGATGCGCACCTCGCCACCGTAGAACTGGTGGACCACGTGACTTCCGTTGGCCGGGATCTGCAGGCGCACGTAAGACCTGCGATGCCGCCCTGTCGGGGCCTTGGGATCGATGGTCAGAGGAAAAACGATTTCCTTCGTATCCTGGTCGATCTTCGGATGTTTCGTCGTGATTCCTCGTGGTAGGCCGAGCAGTTCGGCCTCGAAAGAGCCCTTGAATTCCTTGGTGCGGGTCAGCTTGACCGTGAATTCGGCGTTCTTTCCCTGATCGGTTCGGACCTTGCCGAGCGTGGCATTGACCCAGGGCTCGCAGACCTCAAGGTCGACGAACTGAGAACTCGTCTCGAGCCGACCGCCGCCCACGGAAGCCGTGCCGATGGCCACCATCTTGAATGTCCCGATCGTGGCCCGACTGTTTGCGTTCATGGGGATGTGGCCCTCGGACTTGTCTCCCGGGATGGTGATGCGGCCTGCGCCAACACCCGGTGGCACCCATAGCATCCGGATCTGGATCGGGAGTTTCGACTCGCCTTTGCGTTCGACGCGAACCTTGATGCTCATCGGCGCGTTGCGCACCAGCGGCACGCTGGGTGCTTCGAGGTGGACGATGAAGGGTGCCGGCTCGGTGACGGCTACCGGCAGCCGTCTGGTCGCGGTCGTCAGGACCACCTGATTGTTGCGGACCCGGACCAGGGGGATCACCTGAAGGAAGTTGGGGTCCGTCGGTTTGTCTGCGTAACGGGCGCCGACCTTTGCGAGGCTCCCCGCGATCGGAGCCTGCACCGTTGCTTCCAGCAAGACGGGTACGCCGGTGATGCCCGATTGGAAGGGAGTGGTCTTTGCGCTGACTCCATCGGGGAGTGCGTCGAGATTGAGTTCGAAGCCTTTCTTGGCATCGAAGCCGCTCGCCGTCATGTAGGTGGCCATGCGCCCACCCTGAGGCACCGAGACGGTCACATCATTGGGCAAGGTCGGGACGGCGACCCTGGCGCTGATCGCGCTCCGCCGTGGTCCGATCTCGATTCGATAGAAATGGAGATGGCTACCGCGCTGCAGGTGATCCCGGATATCGACCCGGAACTTGCCGTCGTTGGGGACGCGCCAGCGAAGAAGGCTGTCGGGATGTCCCGAGTCATCGTTGGAGGTGATCGTGCGCCCTGTCTTGCCATCGCGGATGATGATGACCGGGTCCAGGGGGGAGCGCATGCGCCGTGCCAGCACGATGATTTCGAGGTTTTGCCCCTTCTTGGCATCGAAGGTGAAGATGTCGGTTTCTTTGGGCTTGCCGATCACTCCATGGAGAGCCGCTGGCAGTTGGAATTCGGTGCGCTTGCCCTCGCCTGCCTCGATCACGTTGTTCAGGGGCGAGACACGGAAGACCACCGGGGTAGGGGAGGTGCCCTTGTCGGTGGTCGGGAAGTGCCGATAAAGGAGGGTTCCGGACTCCTTGGGCAATCGAACCTTGTCCCTGCGGGAGCTGTCGGCGCTGAGGTAGGTGACGTCAATGGTCTCCCCGGGCTTGCCACCGCAAGGAACGACGCCGAGCGGGCGTTCAAATTCGCCGATGTGCAGTCGGTAGGCGGCATTGCCATTGCCTCCGTATGCGGACTCGCGGACCTCGACGAAATAGGCGCCAGCCTTGTCGAAGGTCATGCTGCATGCCGGGTCCATGCGCCCGAGCGCGCTGTCGTCACTTTCGAGGAGTACGTGGCCGCCTGCATTGTAGATGGTCAGGTGGGGATCGAGCGCGTAGAAGCCGAGTCGCACTCCTTGTACCTCGAACTGGATCCGCTGCCCTGCGGCGATGTCGAGTTTGAAAAAGTCGACGTCTTCGGGCTGAACCGTACCGTTGACGGTGGTTCCCAAGGCGATTGCATTCGCTTGTCCAATTCCGTTGTTGGGTTCCTTCTCGGCGGCCTCCGCCAGGGCGCCGACGAAGAAGGTCACCAGACCACTGACTCCGCTCTTTGTGCGGAGCCGGAACTGATGTTCGCCCATGGGGCAGGTTTCATCGATCTTCAGCCGGATGCCGACGCGATTGTTTTCACGGCGTTCGACCCTCAGGACGGAGATGCCGGGGCGAAAGAAGTAGAGGCTTTCGGCATCCGCCAACCGGCTACCGTAGAACGTGACCAGAACCTCGCTACCCTGCTTGGCACCCTTGGGCCGGATCACCGTGACCTGGGGGTCCGCAGCGTGGGCGAAGGTCGCGCTCAGGAGCATGGCGATCAGGCCGCCGATGAGGGTCGTGCTCTTGCGCCGGGCGTGAAATGGACGGGATTGCCCTTCTGTGCCGGCGGTCACCCGATCAACTCCTTGAGGACTCGCCCATCGCGAACGATGTTGACCGGCCGGTCGCCTGGGGCCATGAGCCGGGTTTCGGGGTCGATACCCATCAGGTGGAACATCGTTGCAGCGAGATCCGGTGGCAGTACCGGATCGGTTTCGGGCTCTGCTCCTTCGGCATTGGAGGTGCCGTGGATGATGCCTCGCTTGATGCCGCCGCCTGCGATCACCGTCGAAAACACTCGGGGCCAGTGATCTCGCCCTCGGGTCTTGTTGACGCGAGGGGTGCGGCCGAACTCGCTGGTCACCATCACCATCACCTCATCGAGCAGTCCGCTGCTGTCGAGGTCTGCGATCAGAGCAGAAAATCCCGGGTCGAAACCCTGCATGCGAGTGCGCAACGCCGGGGTGAGGTTGCGGTGGTGGTCGTAGCCGCCGTCGAGCACGGTTACATAACGGACGCCTTCTTGCACCAAGCGACGGGCGAGCAAGAGCCGCTGTCCGAGATTGGAGCGACCATAACGGTCGCGCATCTTTGCGGGTTCAGCGGAGATGTCGAAGGCTTGCTGTGCAGCCTTCGAATCGATCAGGCCGTAGGCCGAGCTGTAGAATTGCGCGGTTGCGTCGATTGCATCGGCCTTGCCACGAAAGCCCTCGTCGATGGTGGTGAGAAGCTTGCGCCTGCGTTCACCACGAGTCGTGCTCATGCTGTCCTTGAGGTCGTTGACCCGGAAATCTTTCGAGTTCGGTTCTCCGCCGACGCTGAACGGTCCGAAGGCGGCGCTCAAATAACCCGTGCCCAGAAGGGTTTCGCCAGCTTGCGGGATGACTACATAAGGTGGCAGATTGTTGCGGATGCCGAGCTGGTTCGAGATGACCGAGCCCATGCTCGGATAGATGAGTGCGGGGTTTGGCCGGTAACCGGTCAGCATGCTGTGGGTGCCCCGCTCATGAGCCGCTTCACCATGAGTCATGGAGCGGATGATGCAGAGCTTGTCCGCGATCTGAGCCGTCTTCGGGAGCACGTTGCTCAGGGGTTCTCCGTCGAGCTTGGAGCGGATCGTGCGGAGTTCCCCGCGGACTTCGACTGGCGCATCCGGTTTAGGGTCGAAGGTGTCGATGTGGGTGAGGCCGCCCTGGAGAAAAATCTGGATCACGGCCTTGGCCTTGGGGGCGGGTTCGGGCGGGCCTCCCAGTGTCAGGCGTCCGAGACCGGGGCATGCCAGCGCACCCAGCCCGAAGCCGGAGCTGCGCAAGAAATCTCGCCGATCGAGGTTGGGGAGTGATCTGGAAGCTGAGGTTGAAACCATGGCCGACCCTCCTGAGGTCCCTAACTCGGCGGGATTGTAGCCGAGAGGGTGGCATTTTGGGTACCCAGACCGGGCGTGACACCCTCGTTACGGTCTGCCGATGATCGGGATCGCCCCGCTTCTCAGCTCAGGGTGTATTCGGGCAGTTCCATGATTTTTCCGCCGGCGAGGGCGGATTCATGTGAAAGGATGCCGACACAGGTCCAGTTGGCAGATTTCCGCGCATTTGGATAGGGGTCTCGCCCTTCGATCAAGGCGGTCAAGAATTCGTGGGCAAGGTGGGGGTGGGAACCACCGTGGCCAGCTCCTTGAGTGAAGGAGAGATGTTGCTTGTCGTCGAGGTCGTAGACGCCGCCGGTAGTGAATGGTTGGATCGGCTCGGGCAAGCGATGCGCGAAGTCGGGAACTTTCACCCGTTCGGGGATTTCTGCTTCTGGCCTCTTGGCCGTGTGGAGGACCGGTTCCTCCCCTTCGATGAGAGGCCACTCGTATGTTTTCTTCGAGCCAAAGACATCGAAACTCTCTCGGTACTGCCGCGCAGTGTCGAAGAGCGAGCGATAGATCCGCGCGGTCAAATCGGAGTTGCGCAGCTTGATGTGCGTGGTCTCGACCGCAAAGGGTGAGCCGTAATGCGCGTGCAGATCCTCTCGGATCGTGCCTGATCCGAAGCATGAAACATACTCTGCGTCCGCGTCGGTCAAGGCGAGGCAAGGCCCGACACAGTGAGTTGCATAATGCATGGGCGGCAGGCCAGGCCAGTAGTCGGGCCACCCGTCCATGTCTTGCTGATGCGAAGCTTGCAGGAACTGGATTTTCCCCAGTTCGCCCTTCTCGTAGAGTTCTTTCACGAACAGGTATTCGCGTGCGTAGACGACGGTTTCCATCATCATGTACTTGAGCCCGGTCGCCTCGCTGAGTTCGACGATCCTGCGGCAGTCATCAGCGGTTGTCGCCATCGGCACGGTGCAGGCAACGTGCTTGCCAGCTTCGAGAGCTGCTATCGACTGAGATGCGTGATCGGGAATCGGCGTGTTGATATGGACAGCGTCGATCTCGGGGTCTTTCAACAAGTCATCGTAGTTCGTGTATCGCTTTTCGATGCCGAAGGCCTCGCCGATCTCCTCGAGCTTTCCCTTCGTTCGCTGGCAGATGGCGGCAATATTGGCATGCGGATGACGCTGATAGATGGGGAGGAACTCGGCCCCGAAGCCAAGGCCGACGATGGCGATGTTGATCTGTGTCATGGGGGCGCTGTGATCTGGTCGAGGTTGGGTTCACACGATGCCGCCGCGGAGGGGCGGTTTCGTTTTGTGAGATTCAAGGATTCCATGGTCGATGCTCGGAGAGTACACCCGAAGGCATGATTGAGGAACGTTTGGCTCTGCTGGCTCGCTTCATGGAGGAAGAGGTTCCGTTTCATCGGCTTTTGGGCCTGAAGGTCGAAGCCTTGGGAGAAGGGGAGTGCGTGCTGCGTCTGCCCTGGCGGGACGAGTTCACCGGTGACCCGTTCCGCCCGGCGGTGCATGGTGGCGTGACCTCGATGTTGGCGGATACCTGTGGGGGAGCAGCGTGCTTCTCGAAGCTAACAGAATTGCAGAACCGCTTGAGCACGGTGGACTTGAGGGTCGATTACCTGCGCCCCGGCCCCGCCGAAGATCTTTTCTGTCGCGGTCGCGTCATGCGGATGGGCAACAAGGTGGCGGTTGCGACCATGGAGGTGTTCGCGGGGTCCGTGCCGACCGGGAGCGATGAGGGTGTGCTGATTGCAACGGCGCAGGCTGTCTACAACGTGATCCGTAAGGATGGCGAGCACAACGACTGAGGATCTTTCCCGTCAGCGATAGTTCTTCTCGCGCATCTTCCTCGAGGCGAGTTGGAAGATCGTCAGCAGCGCAGCATTCATGATTTTTTCGCCGGCGCCGATTTCGGCCGGAGAGACCGGCTTGTCAGCCCCGTAACCACCCTCGTAGACGGCCTCGATCGTCGGGAAATACATCCCATGGCCGTTGCAATAGCCAAAGAACAGGGTGTGGTCGAGGTAGACACGCTCGCGCAGTCGGTTGGCATGGTTGCAAAAGAACTCGCCCGATCCACCCACCAGCGCAATATTGCCGTTGAGTAAGACCACGATCAGCTCGGCGGGGATGCCGTCTTCGAACTCTTTTGCAAAGTTGCGTACGAGTTCCGGGAAGAAGGCGATTCCGAAAGCGAGCACGATGGCCGGGCTACTGAAGTCTATTCGCGAGGCGAACGAGAAGGTCTGCACTCGGCTTGCGATACTGGGTTTGTCGGGAACCTTGGTCTCGACCGAGCGAGCGAGGTCGAGAACGTGATCGGCTAACTTTTTGCCATAAAGTTCAGGGCCTCGATGCTCGCCAGCGTTCGGACTGAGGTCGCCGGATGCTCCCTGCATGAAGACGCATGGTGCTCCCAACTCCTTTGCGACCTTGTCCGCCAGGAAGCCCGGGTAGTCCGCGGAGAATTTCAAAGTTGTCATCTCGGTCATCACCGGGTGGGCCGTCCAGTTGACGAGCACGGCGATGGGTTTGCCTTCGATGTCATCGAACCTCATCACGGTCATTCGAGGGTCGACGGCAGCGGGCTTCTTTTTCGAGTGCCTGTTCCGATTGAGGGGGAGGTCCTTGGCAGCAGTGCCGATACGGGCCGACCGCAGGTCCTTGCTGGCGGCGATGATGACCTCGCTCAGCATGTCGGGCAGAACCTTTGCGTAGGCGACAGCGTCATCGTACTTGCCCTTGCCGTACCCCTCCCGGTCGGTCAGTTCGATGACCGGGCCGTGATGGGTGTGGCTACCGGAAATCATGACATGCTGAACCTTGGCCTCGGCAGCGACGCGCTCTCGTATGTGCTTCATCATCGCCATCGTCGGTCCACGCCCGAGGTCAGCCCCGACGATCGCGAGACGCTGGCCGTCCGCTTCGATCACGATCGCCCGCGCCCGCAGGGGATCCAGAGTGCCTTGCGAGAGGGAGCTGTGCCGGGCGCCGTAACCCCACATGGGGGTTGGCTTGCCCGGCGTGATGTCAGCGACCGCCGCCCCGGCACGAAATTCCTGTGCCGGACAGGACCCACACAGGAAGGCGAAGAGAATTACGAGCCATCGAATCTCGAACATCGCTCACCTTTGATACTGGAAAGAAGACGTCTCCGCGAGCCTGAGCCATTGCGGGGCGGCTCCTTCCCGGTCTGTGAGCGAGCGATCTTCGGCGATGGTGCCAGGGAGAGCCGAGATAGCTTCAGCCCATGGCTTCGAGGAGGCTCAGGTTGTCTTGCTCAGAAAGGACCAGCGGAAGCGAAATCTTGCAACGATGGTTCCATCGCTCATCTTGCCCACCGTCTCCGCTTCGACGGAAGCCGGTTCGCCCGTCTCCACCGTGTTGCGGACAGCGTCGAAGAACTTCTCACCTTCCTCGCATGTGAAATTCGTTGTTCCGGTGGCCTTCTTGAGGAACTCCGCTTCCATCCGCACCGGCAACATCGAAACCTTGGTGGTGGCAATGTGCGTGGCCACGACCGCGATGGCTCCTGTCGAGAGTTCTGCGGCCATCGATAATGCGGCGAAGTAGGTTGATCGAAAGGGGTTTGTCGATCGCCAGCCGTAGGGAACGGTCGCGGTGCAACCATCTCTGGAGAGGGATTTGATGCGCAGGCCTGCAAACAGGCCCAGCGGCAGGTTCCGCAACATGTAGAGCCTGAACCAGAAAGGACTCAGCATCCGGCCGATCATCTTGTTTCCGGCCTCCCCCAACTCACCTCGCGGATCTTCCCGCACTGCCGAGCCATCGGCAGTTGAGTGGGTGATGGGTGTGGATTCTTGCATGCTCAGCTTTGCTCCCGAAGACCGTGCGTTGGCATTATCTGGAGTTTCGAGACCGACGGGAGCATACGACCGACCCCTGGGGATTTTTTTGCCCGAGTTTTGCCCGAGTTTTGCCCGAGTTTTGCCCGAGTTCTGCGCGGAGCAAGCCCTCTGTCCCTTGATCGTCCTTATTGGGCTAAGATAGTGGTTGGGTAGAATATCCCGCAACCTCCCTTTCCGCATCAGATGCCCAAGGACTCCCTCCCCATGCGTTCTCCCTCCTTCCTTCTCGCTCTCCTCTTCGCCGGTGCTTCAGTCTCCGCTCAGACGCTGATCAAGGACATCAGATCCGCGAGCACCAATGAAGGGTCGAACCCGGGCCGTTCCGTGACGATGGGCAACAAGCATTACTTCGCTGCACAGGTTCGCGAAACCACCGGCCGC
>CAZIVO010000007.1:37112-64929 GCA_964542765.1 uncultured candidatus Brocadiaceae bacterium
AACTGTACGTGACCGATGGAACGACGGCTGGCACCAGACTGGTCAAGGATATCCGTGGTGGCCGTTCGGGCTCGTCTCCTCTGCATCTCACGGTCTTCAAGAACGCCCTCTACTTTTCCGCGATCGGTTCCGGTGGTCGTGAGTTGTGGACGAGTGATGGCACGGGCGCGGGCACGGTTCGCGTTGCGGACATCAATCCTGGGGGCCCCGGCTCAGCTCCGGCAAACTTGACGGTGGTCGGCTCCAATCTTCTGTATTTCACGGCGATCACTGCTGCGGCCGGGCGTGAGTTGTGGAAGACCGACGGCACCGAGAAGGGGACGGTTCTGCTCAAGGATATCTATGGCGGCAAGGTTGGTTCGGAACCTGCGAGCCTCATCGCTTTCGGGGCTACCCTGATCTTTCGAGCAACGACCGCTGCGGCCGGCACCGAGTTGTGGGAATGCGGCCCTCTCGGCGGGGCGGGCGCATCGGTCGTCAAGGACATCAACCCGGGAACGGGGAGTTCCAACATGGCTTTTCCGGTGCTGTTCAATGGCTCGGTTTGGTTCCAGGCTACCAGCACCGCCAATGGTGCGGAATTGTGGAAGACCAATGCCACCGCAGCCGGCACCGTGCTGGTGAAGGATCTCAAGACGGGGTCGATGGGTTCCAGTCCTCAAAATCTTGCAGTGGTGGGGAACAAGATCCTCTTCACGGCTGACGTTACCGGAGGCCGTGAACTCTGGGCGACCGATGGCACTGCCACCGGCACGAAACTCGTCAAGGACATCCAACCAGGCGCCACCGGTTCCAGTCCGGCAGAGTTCAAAGTTTTCGGCTCATCACTCTTCTTTACTGCGCAGACGGTTGCCGGGCGCGAGCTGTGGAAGAGCGATGGCTCGACGGCGGGCACGATCCTGATCAAGGACATCAATGCGGGTGCTCCGGGGTCGATGCCCAAGGAGCTTTTTCCATTTGGCAAGAGCCTGTATTTCACGGCGATTACCGCCGCGACCGGGCGTGAGTTGTGGAAGACCGATGGCACATCAAGCGGAACGGTTCTCGTTGCCGACATCATCAAGGGCAGCGGCAGTTCGGCGGCGAAGAATCTCGGCAGCGGCGGCTCGAAGTTGATCTTCAATGCGACGACCCTCGCATATGGATCCGAACTCTGGGCGACCGATGGCACTGCTACCGGCACGGCTCTGCTCAAGGACATCTCCGGTCCGATGAATCATTCGCGGCCGAAGGGGTTTGTCTCTCTCGGTGATCTTTCCCTCTTCGTCGCTGATGACGGCAAGTCGGGTATCGAACTGTGGAAGACCGATGGCACGGCCAAGGGTACGAGCTTGGTGAAGGACATCGTTCCTGCCGTCAACGGCGGCGGTCCGGTGCTCCTCACTTCGGTGGGAGATTATGCAGTGTTCCGTGTCAACGATGGCAAGGTCGGCACCGAACTGTGGAGGACCGATGGCACTGCTGCCGGCACGATTCTTCTGAAAGACATCAACCCGGGAACCAAGACTTCGGCGGCCAGCGGACTCAGCGTGCTCAAGGGGTCGGTCTATTTTCGCGCCAATGACGGCAAGTCGGGTTTTGAACTGTGGAAGACCGACGGCACGGCTGCGGGAACGATCATGGTCAAGGATGTCTTTCCGGGCAAAGCTGCAGGCGGTGTGAACTCGCTCACGCGGTGTGGCGACAAGCTCTACTTCCGTGCCGGTGACGGCAAGGTGGGCCAAGAACTGTGGATGAGCGATGGCACCAAGGCGGGCACGAAGCTCGTCAAGGACATCCGCAAGGGCAAGCCGAGTTCGCATCCGCAGAACATGACTCTGGTTGGTTCGACGGTCTATTTCACGGCGGAGATTCCGCTGTTTGGTCGCGAGCTCTACAAGAGCGATGGCAGCAAGGGTCCAGGCACCTCGCTGGTCGCCAACATCAACCCGGGCAAGGAGGGTTCGAACCCTAATCATCTCACCGATGTCAACGGCACCTTGATGTTCGTGGCGGAGACCCCGAATGCCGGCGCCGAACTGTGGAAGAGCGATGGCACGGCGGTTGGCACGGTGATGGTCAAGGATATCAACCCGGGTCCAACCGGGAGCGCACCACGATCGCTGGTGAGCGCCAATGGGAAACTGTTCTTCACCGCAGATGTGGTGGGACCCGGCCGCGAACTCTGGGTGAGTGACGGCACGGCGACGGGCACCAATCTCGTCAAGGACCTGTTGCCCGGAGCCGGCAGTGGGATTGGCATGATGGTACAGGCAGGCATGGGCTCGAGGGTTGTTTTCCGTGGCCGGGACACGGCGACGGACTGGGAACTCTTCGTTTCCGATGGCACGGCGGCCGGCACGGTACGCGTTGTCGATGTCCGCAAGGGGGCAGCGGGTTCCAATATCCAGTCCATCCGCGCCTGTATCGGCCGGATTCTCTTTCAAGCTGACGATGGCAAGGTCGGCAGTGAACTCCATGCCGTTCCGATGAAGGCCGTCGGTGGTACTTGGATCGCTAATTATGGCAAGGGCTGTGCCGGCGGTAGCGGCAAGATTCCGGCCATGAAGTCCGATGGCTCTCCGACGCTCGGCGCCAAGACCTTCGCTGCCGTGATCACGGACAGTCGCCCGGCGGCTCCCTGCGCCTTGCTCGTCGGGATCAGGATCAATCTCCCGATCGGCAATGGTTGCACGCTCCTCGCCCATTCCCTGGTGGAAATCTTGGCCACGACGAGTGCGGCAGGACTGGCGAAGTTCCCCATTCCGATCCCCAATAACACCTTCGTCCTCGGTGCCAAGGTGGCTTTCACCGGTGCGGTCATCGATCCCGGCGGCAAGGCCTTTGGCGCTGCTGGTGTGGCTGATGGTCTCGAGATCATCGTAGGCAGGTGAGGGGACGGGTGGCTCGATAGTGCCGCGGACATAACCTCATCGAAGATGGCGGTTTCCATCGCCGCGATTTATCGCGGCCGGGTGTCTCCGGCGCGGAAGATCCGTCGGCGCAAACTTCCTTGGCAAGGGCTTTGATCGCTATTGGGGGGGCGAAAGAGGTCGCTTTTTGGCCGCTGGAGGAGAGTGATCATCTTCTCCGAAAATATTCTTCCCGACCTCACCTGCCCGTTTCGGCTTGCCGTCGCGGGGTTCGTGATAGACTGCTCATACACCAAGAGGCCCGTTGGCCCGGGTGTCACCGTCCATTTCTCTCCCTCCTCATCTCAAGGATTCCCACCCATGCGCAAGGTCTTTGCATCCCTCATTCTCGTTGCCATCGGAAGCGTTGTTTCCGCTCAAACTCTGGTCAAGGATATCAAGTCCTCTCCGACCAACGCGGGCTCCTCTCCGGCCAACATCGTTCAACTGGGTACGGCCCACTACTTTGCGGCAACCGTTGCTGACACGGTAGGTCGCGAACTCTACAAGACCGACGGCACTGCAGCTGGCACGACTCTGGTCCTGGATATTCGCAAGGGTCTGCTCGGTTCAGATCCACAGGTATTGACGGTCATGGGCAACGCCATCTATTTCTCCGCTAACTCTGCCGGTGGTCGCGAACTGTGGAAGAGCGATGGCACGGCAGCTGGCACGAAAATCGTCAAGAACATTCGTCCTGGTGGAGCCTGGTCGACTCCGCAACAGATGACGGTCAGCGGCACCACCCTCTACTTCTCCGCGGTGGGTACGGCCGGTCGCGAACTGTGGAAGAGCGACGGCACGGCAGCCGGCACGGTCCAGGTCAAGGATATCTATCCCGGTACAGTGGGCTCGAATCCCACGGAGTTGCGCGTGGTCGGCACCACCTTGATGTTCAGGGCGCGTGCAGCCGGCAATGATTACGAGTTGTGGAAGAGCGACGGCACCGCAGCTGGCACCGTTTTGGTCAAGGATATCCAGGTTGGCGCGAAGCAATCGTTCATTGGCCACGCTGCGGTGTTCGCTGGCGGCTACTGGTTCAAGGCGACCGATGGCGTGAACGGCGGCGAACTGTGGAAGAGTGATGGCACGGCAGCCGGCACGATGATGGTCAAGGACATCAAGACCGGCAAGAACAGTTCACAGCCCTTCTACCTGAAGGTGTCGGGCAAGACGCTTTACTTTACTGCTCACGTTGGAAGTTCAGGCCGCGAACTCTGGTCGACCGATGGCACGGCGATCGGCACCAAGCTGGTGCTGGATGCCAACCCAGGGAAACCAGACTCGAACCCTCTCAACCTGACGGCTTCGGGCACGGATCTCTACTTCTCTGCGCTCACCGCTGGTGGAGGGCGTGAGTTGTGGAAGAGCGATGGCACTCCGGTGGGCACGGCCATGGTCAAGGATATCCATCCTGGTGCCACGGGCACGCCACCGGTGGCGAATGGGTCCGATCCTGTCGGCATGATAGCAGTTGGCAAGAGCCTTGCTTTCTCTGCTGACGATGGCAAGGGTGGCCGCGAGTTGTGGAAGACCGACGGCACCGCAGCTGGCACCGTTTTGGTCAAGGACATCAATGCGGGTGCGGACGCCTCGACACCAGCCAACTTCACGGCTGCTGGCGCGAAGATTCTCTTTTCTGCTGACGATGGCACTGCCGGATCCGAACTCTGGTCGACCGATGGCTCAACGGCCGGGACGGTAATGGTCAAGGATATCGATCCTCCCAACACCAACTCGAAGCCGATCAACTTTGCCTCCTATCCCGATGGCGTGATCTTCCAGGCCGAAGGCACCACGGGCGGTAAGGAGCTCTGGAAGAGTGACGGCACTGCAGCCGGCACGGTGATGATCAAGGACATCAATCCGACCGGCCACAGCAACCCGAGTTTCATCACCACCAAACTCGGAGTCCAGGCAGCCTATTTCCGCGCCAATGACGGCAAGACAGGCAATGAACTGTGGAAGACCGATGGCACCACTGCCGGCACCACCTTGATCAAGGATATCTGCGTTGGTGTAGCGAACTCTGATCCGAGTAAGTTCGTGGGCTTTGCCGGTGCAGTCTTTTTCCGCGCCAATGACGGCAAGGCGGGCAGTGAACTGTGGAAGACCGATGGCACGGCAGCCGGCACGGCCATGTTCAAGGACATCAATCCGGGCGGCCCCGGCTCAGGTATGGATCAGCCCCTCGTGGTTGGCAAGACGCTCTACTTCCGCGCCAATGACGGTACGAGCGGCAATGAGTTGTGGAAGAGCGATGGCACGGTGGCGGGCACGGTGCTGATCAAGGACATCAACCCCGGCATTGCTAATTCGAACCCGTGGAATCTGATGGCGATCGGCAGCACTCTCTATTTCCGCGCCATCACGGCCACCAATGGCAATGAGCTGTGGAAGAGCGATGGCACTGCAGCCGGCACGACCATGGTGCTCGACATCAATGCGGGCGCCCTCAGTTCCACGCCGGATTACCTCGTGAATGTGAGAGCTACGCTCTACTTCACGGCCATCACTGCCGCATCTGGCCGTGAGCTATGGAAGAGCGATGGCACGGCTACGGGCACAACGCTGGTCAAGGATATCAGGGTTGGAGTTGCCAGCGGCGCACCGCAGCCGATCATCAATGGTGGCGGCACCCTTCTCTTCTCGGCGATCAGCGGCACGTCTGGCCGTGAGCTGTGGAAGAGTGATGGCACTGCGGCGGGCACCATGATGGTCACCGATCTGAGAGCTGGAAACAACGCCGGCGGAGTCAACGGGAATGTGCTGGGCTTTATCCATGCAGGCCTGGGCGCGCGCGTGATTTTCCGGGGGCGTTCCCGGAATGCGGACTGGGAGCTCTTCGTCTCCGATGGCACTGCGGCGGGTACCACGCTTGTCGCCGACATCAAGCCGGGCAAGCCAGGGTCCTTCCCTTACAACCTCACCCAGAGCGGTACCAGGATCTACTTCCAGGCCGACGACGGCAAGACTGGCATCGAACTCCACTCCGTTTCGATGAAGGACGTTGGCGGTGCCTGGATCGCCAATTACGGCAAGGGTTGCGCTGGCGGCAGCGGTAAGACTCCGGCGATGAGGTCAGCCGGCATACCGAAGGTCGGCAACGGTGCCTTCGCCACGATGATTGCGAACAGTCTCGCGGCGGCGCCTTGTGCGCTGATGGTTGGCACGAAAACGAGTTTCCCGATCGGTGGTGGCTGCACCCTCCTCGTTCAGCCTATCGTGACCCTCCCGAGCAAGACGAGCACCAGGGGAGCGGCGAATTACGGCATCCCGATTCCCAATAACACCTACCTCCTCGGTGCGGATTTGAGCTTCACCGGCGTGGTCCTCGATCCTGGCGGCAAGGCCTTTGGTGCCGCGGGTGTAGCTGACGGCATCGAGATCACCATCGGCAAGTAAGGAACCAAGGTGCGAAAGCGCCATGGTCGAATGCCCCGGTCGCGCATGGCGTGGCCGGGGCATTTCAGTTTCCGGCCGAGCCGCAGAATTCTCCGTAGTCGATGTAGCCGGGGAAGTCCTTGCCCTCGGCGCAGTATGCGCAATCCGGGTCCGCGCGCTGTTCCAGCTCGAGAAAGCTGGCGCGCAGCGCATCGTAGGTCAGCAGTCGCCCGACCAGCGGGTCGCCGATGCCGAGCAGGATCTTGACCGTCTCGACAGCTTCGAGCGTGCCAATGACGCCGGGCAACACTCCGAGCACGCCGGCCTCGGCACACGACGGTGCGAGTTCGGGGGGTGGCGGTTCGGGGAAGAGGCAGCGATAGCAGGGCCCCCGGCGTTCGGGATATGTGGGCCAGAAGACGCTCACCTGTCCCTCGAAACGGAAGATCGACCCATGGACATTGGGGATCTTGAACTTCACGCAGGCATCGTTGACCAGATAGCGCGTCGCGAAGTTGTCGGAGCCGTCGACGATGACCTCTTGGCCATCGAAGACCTCGTCGATGTTGGAACTGTCGAGCCTGGCATGAACGGTCTCGATCTTGATCGAGGGGTTGAGTTGGTGGAGCGCCTGGCGTGCGGAGTCGACTTTTGGTGAACCGACCTGCCAGTCCTTGTGCAGGATCTGTCGCTGCAGATTGCTGCGGTCGACGATGTCGTCGTCGATGATGGTCAATTCACCGATGCCGGCGGCGGCGAGATAATAGGCTGCCGGAGATCCCAACCCTCCGGCGCCGACGAGCAGCACCTTGCTGTCGAGCAGTTTCTGCTGGCCGTCGGGACCGACTTCGGGGATCAAAAGGTGTCTCGCGTAGCGCTCCTGACCCGCGGCATCGAGTGAGTGCGGGATTTCAATGGGCAGCCCGGCTTCTTTCCACGCGAGAAAGCCGCCGGCGACGGAGCTGACATTCGTGTAGCCGAGTTGATTCAGCCCTTCGGCTGCAAAAAGCGAGCGGACACCGCCGCGACACATGACCATGACGGCCTGGTCCGTATCGGGGATCTCGGCCTCGACGCGGAGTTCGAGAAAGCCACGAACCAGAGGCAGGGCACCGATCGGAAGGCCACCGGCGACCTCATCGGGTTCCCGCACATCGATCAGGACGGCACCTTCTTGTTGCAGCCGGGAGGCTTCCTTGACCGAGATCTCAGGGATGGCGCTCTTGAGTTGCTCGATCCTTGCAGCTTTGCGATTCATGGTGCTTCAGCATAGCGATCTCGGCTCTGGATGCGGAACACATGGAGGGATGCTGCCCCATTGCTCTCGATGGCGGCGATCATCTGGACGTGCTCGGGCCAGGCTCTTGCGAGATCTTTCGCCGATGGTTCGGCGGTGCCACCGGGGTGGGAATGCCACACCCCGACGACTTCGAGGCCGGATTTCTCGGCCATGCGCCAGCTGTCGATCCAGTTTGTCGGGGAGATCGCGAAGCTTTGGCAGGGATCGGAAGTGGTGGTATTGGCGCAAATCTCGGCGCCGAGGATCTTGATGCCTTTCGTCGTTTTTTGGCCGAAAAGCAAGCCGCAAGCCTCGCACGGCAACTGTGCGCGGGCTGCCTCGATGACTTTTTGCCCCACGGCCTCATCGATGGTGGTTGTGTCATCCGAAATGAAGCGTCGCATGGCTGTTGGGGTGCCCCCCTCATGACCGTATCCCCCCTGGTCGGGGGGCGGGCAGCGCTTTTCCGAGAGCTTGCTTGGAACCATGGTCCTCACGGTTTGGCGTTGTTGTGGCGCAGATCAGGAGTCCGGATCATAGGCCAGATTGGGGCGCAGCCATCGCTCAGCTTCTTTCACTCCGAGCCCTTTCCGGGTCGCATAGGATTCGACCTGATCGCGATCGATGCGGCCGACCGTGAAGTAGCGTGCTTTAGGATGTGAGAGGTAGATGCCACTGACGCTGGCGGCCGGCGTCATGGCGAAGTGTTCGGTCATGCCCATGCCGATCGCTTCGGCACCAAGAAGGGAGAAGAGTTTTTTCTTCTCGCTGTGATCGGGACATGCCGGATATCCGAAGGCCGGGCGGATACCTCGGTACTTTTCCTTGACCAGATCATCGGCGGTGGTGCCGGCGGTATCGGCGGTGTGCCATTCGCCACGGACGCGCTTGTGCAGCCTTTCGGCGAAGGCTTCGGCGAGACGATCGGCGAGGGCTTTCACCATGATCGAGTTGTAGTCGTCGTTCTCCTCTTCGAACTTGTGTGCGAGTTCTTCAGCACCCAGTCCGGCGGTGACCGCAAAGGCACCGACAAAGTCATGAATTCCGGTTTCGATTGGAGCAACAAAGTCGGCCAGACTCAGCGTCGGCTTTTCTTCGGAAGAGGTTCGCTGTTGTCGGAGCATGCACAGGCGAAGAATCTCATTTGATCGGTTTCCGTCGGCCCACAGCACGATGTCGTCGCCATCGCTGTTGGCTGGCCAGAAGCCGTAAACTGCGCGAGCTCGCACCAGATCCCCGTCCGTGATTTGGTCGAGAAGTTCGCTGGCGTTGTCATGCAGATCGCGAGCGGCTTGCCCGTATTCGGGGTGATCGAAGATCTTCGGATATCGCCCCTTGAGTTCCCATGCGGAGAAAAAGAAGGTCCAGTCGATGAAGGGCCTGAGTTCCTCGATCGGGAAGTGATCGAGGACACGACGGCCGGTGAAGGAGGGGAAGGGGACTTCCTTCTGCTTCCACTCCATCTGGGTCCGTTTCTTGAAGGCTTTTGTGTAGGGGATGAGAGGCTTCTCGATCTTCTTGCGGTGCAACTCTCGAAGTGCTTCCTGTTGCTCTCGGTTCTCCTTGTCGAACACGGCCTTCTTTTCGGAGTCGAGCAGGCTGGCAACGACGTTGACCGAGCGTGACGCGTCGAGGACATGGGCGGTGACCTGATGGTAAGACGGAGCAATCTTGACGGCCGTATGCTGTCGGCTGGTCGTGGCACCACCGATCAGCAGCGGCAAGTCGAGGCCGCACCGTTCCATCTCTTTGGCCACATGGACCATTTCATCGAGAGACGGCGTGATCAGGCCGCTCAATCCGATCATGTCCGCACGTTCTTTGGCCGCGGTGTCGAGAATTTCGTTGGCGGGTACCATCACACCCAGATCGATGACTTCGTAATTATTGCAACGCAACACCACTCCGACGATGTTCTTGCCGATGTCGTGAACATCTCCCTTGACCGTGGCCATGACGATCTTGGCCTGTGACGAGCTCCCTTTGGCACCTTCCTTCTCGGCGTCCATGTAGGGCTCCAGCCACGCCACGGCGCGCTTCATCACGCGCGCACTCTTGACGACTTGCGGCAGGAACATTTTGCCGGCGCCGAACAGATCGCCGACGACTGCCATCCCATCCATGAGAGGTCCTTCGATGACATTGATCGGCCGGGGGAGCTTTTGGCGCGCTTCTTCGGTGTCCTCTTCGATGAAGTCGACGATTCCTTGCACCAAAGCATGGGAGAGCCTCTGTTCGACGGTGCCTTCGCGCCAGGAGAGATCGATCACCTTCTGTTTGCCGGTGCTCTGAACTTGTTCGGCGAACTCGACCAACCTCTCGGTCGCATCGCTTCGCTTGTTGAAGAGGACGTCCTCTACATGGTCCAAGAGGTCCTTGGGGATGTCTTCGTAGACGACCAGTTGGCCGGCGTTGACGATGCCCATATCCATGCCGGCCGCGATTGCGTGGTAGAGGAATGCCGAGTGCATGGCCTCGCGGACCGTATTATTGCCACGGAACGAGAAGGAGAGGTTGCTGACGCCGCCGCTGATTTTTGCGCCCGGGCATATCTCTTTGATGGCCCGGGTGGCCTCGATGAAGTTGACCGCAAACGCATTGTGCTCCTCGATACCTGTCGCGACAGCCAGGATGTTGGGATCGAAGATGATGTCGTGCGGATTGAATGCGGCTTGCTCGGTCAGGAGGCGATAGGCCCTCTGGCAGATCTTGACCTTGCGCTCGATGGTTTCTGCCTGACCGTCTTCGTCAAAGGCCATGACCACGACGCCTGCTCCGAAGCGCTGGATGACCCGAGCCTTCTCGAGAAAATCCTCCTCGCCTTCCTTGAGGCTGATCGAGTTGACCACGCATTTTCCTTGCGCGCACTTGAGGCCTGCGAAGATGACCGACCACTTGGAGCTGTCGATCATGATCGGGATGCGAGCGATCTCCGGCTCGGTTGCGATCAGGTTCAGGAAGGTCGTCATCGCCTGCTCGGAATCGAGCAGTCCCTCATCCATGTTGACATCGAGAATATTGGCGCCGCCCCGGACCTGATCGAGCGCCACTTCGACAGCCGTGGTGTAGTCGTTTGCGCTGATCAGCTTGCGAAAGCGAGCCGAGCCGGTCACGTTGGTTCGCTCGCCGACCATCAAGAAGTTGCTCTCGGGGCTGATGGTGAGTGTTTCCAGGCCGCTGAGATAGGCGGTGTCGCTCCGGTGATCCGGGATCTTCCGCGGTGGAAGTTCCGAGACCGCCTCGGCGATCGAGTGGATGTGTTCGGGAGTCGTGCCGCAGCATCCGCCGAGCAGATTGACCATGCCTGCTTGGGCAAATTCTTTCAGAAGACCGGCGGTTGTTTCCGGTTGCTCATCGTATTCGCCGAAGGCATTCGGCAATCCGGCGTTCGGGTAGCAGGACACGAAGGTCGGGCTGATCTTCGATAATTCCTGAAGGTATGGTCGCATGTCGGCTGCGCCGAGGGCGCAGTTGATGCCGACCGCGAAGGGCTTGGCATGGGCGATCGAGGTCGAGAAGGCGTCGATCGTCTGGCCTGAAAGGGTGCGGCCGCTGCGATCGGTGATCGTCGCCGAGATCATCACCGGGAGATCTAACCCCTTCTCCTCCATGATCTCGATGGCGGCGACGATCGCGGCCTTGCTGTTCAAGGTGTCGAAGATCGTTTCGATCAAGATGATGTCGACGCCGCCATCGATCAAGGCGGCGATCTGTGTGACATATGCCTGGCGAACTTCATCGAAGGTGACGGCGCGGAAGGCGGGGTCGTCCACGTCGGGAGAAATTGAAAGTGTTCGGTTGGTTGGTCCGACTGCGCCTGCCACGAACCTGGGTTTTTCAGGGGTTTGTTCGGACCAGCGGTCGGCAACCGTTCGAGCGATACGAGCTGCTGCAAGGTTGATCTCGGTGACCAGATCCTGAGTTCCGTAATCGCTCTGTGCGATAGCGGTACCGTTGAAGGTATTCGTTTCGATGATGTCGCAGCCGGCTCCGAGGTATTCGTCATGGATTTGTTCGATGACATCGGGGCGGGTCAAGGACAGGAGGTCGTTATTGCCCTTCAGATCTTGCCCATGGCCAGCGAGGAGGTCCCCCCGAAAGTCCTCTTCCGAGAGTTCGTGGCGCTGGATCATCGTGCCCATGGCTCCATCCACGATCAGGATCCGCTGCGAAAGAAGCGTGTGCAGTCGATCCTTGAGGCTGGCGCGCGGCTCGGTTGTTTCAGGATCCGTCATGGGGCCTTTCGTGCCGTGGCGATGAAGGATGCCGGTAGGTCTTTGGCGGTGTCGGGGATTTCATTGACTTCGATCTTTCGATCCACCAGGCCGGCTTCATCGAACCATCTCTGAACGTGATCGAGCGGGAAGCCTTGCCACAGAACTCCCAGTTCCTCCTTCATCCACTCTCTATCGTGTTCGAGGAAATCCGCAATGACCACGCGACCTCCCGGCCGAAGGATCCGAGTCATTTCCTTGATCACATCGGTGGGTGATGCCACGTAGTGCAAAACCATGTGAGCGAAGGCCGCGTCGACTTCAGCATCGCTCAGAGGGAGTTCGTTGGCATCGCCGTGCCGAAGCTCAACCGACGAGAGCCCGGCTTTTTCGAGGTTGTCACGAGCGGCCTCGAGCATCCTCTTTGAATGGTCGACAGCAATGACCTTGAGTCCTGCGCTGGCGAGTTCTTGTGCCAGGACTCCGGTGCCGGTGCCGATGTCTGCCACGCAAAGATCGGGGGAGACCAGCTTGCTGATTGCGCGTGCCCGGTGGGTATCGTCATGAAATACTTTGCGCAGCGCATCCCAACGGGGACCCACGGAGTCGAACCACTGGCGGCTGCGGATGGCGCGGGATTGCAGGATGGACTCGAGGGCGCTCCGGTCCGCAGCAGCGCGGGAGTCCTGATCGAGCGATTCCCCGATCATGCCCCAGAGTTCGCGCCAATCTTCCTGGTCGGGTTTGGTGAAGCGGTAGTAGACGAAGGTTCCCTCGCGTCGATGCTGTACCAGCCCGGCTTCACGCAAGATGCCGAGATGCCGGGAAACGGTGGACTGGGCCATCGAGAGAATCGTCATCAATTCCCCGACCGCCAGTTCCTCGCGCTGCAGCAGCGCCAGCAGTCGCATCCGGGTTGGATCGGCCAGGGTCTTGAAGGTCTTCTGGAGAGAAGGGAGTAGCACTGCAGTCAGTATATCATAGTATCGCGATAAACGGATATATAGATGTGCGGACACAAGGCCATTCTGACCATTGGCTTGCGCGGGTTGGTCGTGGATCATCTTGAGGCACCGTACGGATCTTGCCAGTTCGTTGGCCTTGGCGATGACCGGCATGTTCGCGGTGTCGAGATCTCTATGGCGACCTTCTCCGACGAGCAATTGCGAGCAACTCTGGAGCCGCTGACCCTTGATTGGAATTCTCGGTCGGGCTTGCGCGACGCTGCGGTTCTGGTGCCGTGGTTTGTCCGGGGCGGGAAGGATTTCATCCTCTACACCAAGCGAACCGAGCATCTGCGGGCCCACGCGGGCGAGGTTTCCTTTCCGGGAGGCGCTCGCGAGGGGAGCGAAGACGCGCTGGCATGTGCGCTGCGGGAGTCGAGTGAAGAAATCGGACTCGATTCCGGGTCGGTTGTCATCCTGGGTTGCTTGCCCGACATGGTCAGCATTGCGGGATATCTGGTTCGTCTCTTCGTGGGCCGGGTTTCGCCTCCCGATGATCTGAAGCTTGATCGCACCGAGGTAGAGCGCGTGATCGAGGTCTCCATCGGCGATCTTCAGTGCGATGAGAAGTGGGAATGGAGAACGCTGGAGGCGCCGCCGCTCAGGAGAACTCTCCCCTTCTTCGATATCGGCGGGTGTGAGCTGTGGGGGCTGACCGCTCTGTTCACGCGTGAACTCTTGTGCCGTATCGAGAAGGCGTGAAACCGATCGGTCCTCGATACGACAGGGCGGCTTAGTGCGGATCTACCCGATGCCCATGGCAGCCGAAGCTCGCTCGACGATTTCATCGGCGATGGACAAGGATGACGTTGCTGCCGGAGATGGCGCATTCAGAACGTGCAGAGCCCGGGGCGATTCGGTCAGAGCAAAGTCATCCATCAGCGATCCGTTGGATGCAAGGCATTGCGCCCTGACCCCGGCATTGCTGGCCCGCAGGTCGCGTGTTGATATTTCGGGCACGAGCTCTCGGCAGGACTTCGCGAAGGCTCTTCGGCTCAGTGATCGATAAACCTCGTGCCAGCCGGTTCGCCAGTGTCGCCGGGCCATGCGCCAGAAGCCCGGAGTGCCGATAGCTTCGGCAATATCGCGGAAGCTGAATCGGCTCCAGCCGTAGCCTTCTCGGTGCATCGCGAGCACGGCGTTCGGCCCAGCCTCCACGCGACCATCGATACGGCGCGTCAGGTGGATCCCGAGGAAGGGAAGCTGTGGATCGGGGACCGGGTAGATCATGCCGCGCACGAGATCGCGGCGTTCGGGGACGAGTTCGTGATATTCGCCACGGAAGGGAAGGATGGTCAGGTCCGGCGTGGCACTCGCAAGCCGTGCCAGTCGGTCGGCGTGCAAGCCCCCGCAGTTGATAAGGTAGCGTGTCCGCAACTCACCCGATGAGGATTGCACGATCGTGGCATGGTCATCGTGAGTGATCTTGGATACGCGCTCACCGAGGCGGACTTCGCCTCCCTTGGCCGTGGCGAGGTCAGCGAGTTTTCTGGCAACGGCGGCATAGTCGGTGATGGCGGCCCCAGGAACGTGGAGTGCCCGCAGGCCGCGAGCGTGAGGTTCGATCTCGTGAAGTTGTTCGGGGCCGATGAGGTCGAGGCCGGGGACACCATTGCGAGAACCTCTTTGGTGGAGCTCTTCGAGCATCGGCAATTCACGCTCGTCGGTGGCGACAACAACCTTGCCACAGGTTTCCAGCGCGATGCCATGTTCGTCGCAGAATGTCTTCATGCGCCGCCCTCCATCGACGCAGTGGCGGCTGCGAGACGATCCGGGGCGATAGTAGATCCCCGAATGGATGACACCGCTATTGCGACCGCTCTGGTGAGCAGCCACGAGGTTTTCCTTTTCCAGGACGGTCACGCCCAGACCTGGAAAGATTTCTGTCATTCTCCACGCGGTGGCGAGACCGATGATGCCACCGCCGATGATGGCGACGTCCACCACAGGGGTCATGAGGGTTGAGCCTGTAGCATCACGGTTGCCCGACTCATCGGGTCACCGAGCATGCCCGGAGTGTGGTCCGTTCTGGCATGTCTTGCCGGCGGGGTCAGTTGTCAGAATCCAGGAGTTTCTTCAGCGCGGCTTCCGCTTCGGCTGGTTTGAAGCCGAAGGGTCCGATGCCGCCCTTGAAGGCGATCTTCCCGTCGCGATCAATGACATACATGCGCTCGGGCCATGCCCGATATAGCTGGTTGACGGTGTCTTTCATGTCGTCGATGACCATCGGCAATGTGAAGGAGAGATCCTTGGCGCAGCGCGTTGCGACCTGGTTGCGTTGAACTTGCGTTCGCGGATCAGCCACCTTGAGTTTCTGGTCGGCCCAGTTGGAGTCCGATGGGTGGGCTTCACGGATATAGACGAACAAGAACTCGGCCTTGTTCGAGTAGCGACGATAAAGGCCATCGACAGTTCCCGACTGTCGCCGGAAGGGGGGTCAAGTGTAGGAGCCGAAGACCAGCACGACGGGCTTCTTGCCGGTCAGATCTGAGAAGGTGACCTTGTTCTTTCCGCTGGCATCAAGGAGGGTGAAGTCGGGGGCCTGAGTTCCAACTTTCGGCATCGCGTCGAGATCCATCAGGCCGGCTTCAATCTCGACCATCATGTCGTGGTTCTTTCCGCGGAGGATGGTGATGAAGTTGCGTTTTGGATCAGCAGCCTTGCCACCATTCAGGGTGGCGCGCATCCGCCGTCCGATGGAACCGGGCAGCGTTGCATAGAGCCTCTTGATGAAGTCATCGCCATTGCGGATGGCTTCGTTGTTGACTGCGATGATGAAGTCTCCTACCTGGAACCCGAGTCGTGCCGCATCGGATCCCTTCAGGACGGATTTGATCTCGAGAACGGGTTCGCCTTCATCGCGCGTTTCGATGAACCAGATGCCGTGGAAGCCGCCTTGGCGTTGCTTTGACGGCCGCGAGGTCGCTTGCGGTGGCTTGCGGATCTGGGCCACTCCCTCGACGAGGGGAAAGGTCATGGCGAGCAGGATAGGAAGGAATCTCATGAGATCCTGATTCTAGCCATGATGGCTCCTCGGGGCTGAAGATATGTGTTTTTGCCTCGATTCAGGGTGCGGTGGCCGCCGGCAAGAAATTTGTTCATGGAGAGCTTCGCCTGGTTGTTTGAACGGAGCCGCGACCATCCTTCTTCAACGCAGGAATTCGACGACCCCGGTCTCGATATCGTAGAGGGCGCCGACGATTTTGATTACTCCATCGCGCTCGAGGTCGCGAAGAATCTTGCTTTGATCACGGATGGTTGCGATCGAGAGTTCGGTGTGGCTCTGCGTAACATTGGCAACGAAGGTTTCGTTTTGTGAGTTTCGCTGGGTGGGATCTTCCGGATCGGCTGTGCTGCGAACCGCGGCTCGGATCTTCTCCAGGATGACCGTCATGTGGCCGGCCTCGAGCCCATCGCAAGCTCCGTGGATCGCTCTGCATTTCGTATGCCCCATCACTACGATGAGCCCGGCACCGACCTCTGCGCATCCGAACTCCAGACTACCGAGAACCTCCTCGCTGACGACATTGCCGGCGATGCGCGTATTCAACAGTTCTCCGAGTCCTTGGTCGAAAACTCGCTCGACCGAGACGCGCGAATCGATGCAACTCAGCACGATGGCGAATGGTTTTTGGGTATTGCAGGTCGCTTGCCGTTCAGCTTTCGGATCGCGATGGTGAGGCTGACCATCCTGGAATCGTTGGTTCCCTTCGACAAGCCGATCGAGTGCTTGTGTGGGAGTCGGGGAGATGTTTTGTTCCGGGCTTGGCATGGCGAGAGGAATCGGATTTTGGCTGGAAGGATACACTGCCTGAGGGGGTCGTTCCCTCATCGGTTTTACCCATGAACTTTTCGCTCCCATGTGGCGATCGATCACGAGGGCCATCCGTGGGCGGAAGGTTCTTGGTGCCACGGTTCGCTGTTGTCATGGAGCGGACAGCTCGGTGTTCCGATGGGGTAAGCTGGATGGCGATTTGAGAGTAGCTTTCGAACTTCCTGGGGCATGGCAGAAGCTTGTCCGGCTTGATTTGCGAGAGGTCCTGGCATGGCTGGTCCTCTTGATTTCCCTGGAGTGGTTTGGGCGGCATGTGTCGGTGGACTACGTCGACCTGTTCGGCGTTGGCGCCATGGGCGCGATGGCTCTGGCGACTCTCCGCCGTCGAGGTGGTGGAGCGCCGGGCCTGGCCCGAGGCCTTCTCCAGATGCGCCGATGGTTATCGGCGGGACGTTACGAGTTCGGCCTGGACCTGCGAGAAACTCCGCCCTTGCCCCGGCGATGGCCTCGCGCTGCGACGGTCCTGTGTTCATCTGCCGGGCTCGTCCTCGTGGCTTTGTTGGTGATCGGTGATCGCTTGCCGACAGGCCTCCGCGCCGTCGCGGACCACGGTCTATACATTCTCTATCTGCCGTTGCTCGGCGCGATCTGGGGAGCGAGCTTGCTCACCATCGCGTTCATGTTGTTCGTTTCGTTCGCGTCCTTGCGCGATGTGGGTCACCGGTGCTTTTCGGTGTCGCACCGGAAGAGGGCAACCCTGTTGCTGGTGGCTGGGTATGTGCTCTTGTTGACGGTCTCGGCGCGCTCCTTGCCCGCTGGATCGCTGGCCATTGCGGTACCCGTGTGCATTGCCACGCTTCTCGGTGTTTTGATCCTCCCGCATGCTCCGAGGCTGAACATTCTATGGCGACGAGCAAAAGGTTTGCCGAGCTCATTCGATTGGCGGCGATTGCTCGCGACGGAAGCTTGGGTGATAGGGGCATGCGTCCTTTCTCTTTGCCTCTTGGGTCAGGGGACGGCACCTTCGGAAAAGGCTTGGCGCATCATGCCGATCACGACAGGTCTGGGGTGGTGCTTGAATTGGGCTGGTGTCAGCGGGATCTGCGTGGTCACGCTTCACCATGTGAGCCTGCTCTTGAGCTTGCGGATGCAGAATCCAGGCAAGCCGGTGGCCCCACGGATCCGTATCGGGGGAGGTCTCACCTCGGGATTACGTCGACGGGTGCGGAGAGTCTTGCGGCAGGACGGCTGGCGCGTGAGGTTTGATGAATCTCCGACGGTTCTTGCTCGCGGCGGACCTGATGAAATTGTCATCAGTATCGACCCTGGAGCCTCGGTCGAGGATGCGGCATTCGCCTCCCTCTCCGAACCGATAGCAAGCGAGACCTTGTTTCACTCCGAACTCAGGTGGCGGTTGCGGCGCCGCGAGATGATCAGGCGGCGCCGAGTGTTGATGAGAGGCACGGAGAAGCTGTTCAAGCGTGCTGCTGGATATCGCTTTGACCGTGCCGGCGGTTTCTGGTTTGCCCCTCATCTCTGGTTCTTCGGTGGCCTGCGCCGGGACTCGGGAGAAGGTCTTGCCGATCGGTCGCTTCGACCGATCGGGCTTCCTTTCCGTCAGGTTTTCGATCCGGCTGCTCGCCAGCACTTCTTCGATGTGATGCGAGGAGTCGATATAGACCTGATCTTCGTGGAAGACGGGGTTGGTTTTCGACGCTTGCGGAGCGTGCTCCGGGTCATCTTTGAGGTCTGGGACATGCATGGCGGGAATCGCTCCGTGCGGGAATGGGATTTCCGTGGACTGGTCGGTGTCCGTGTGATCATTCATGATTTGCAGCCCGATGCCCCGTTCCGATCGGCCGTGTATCAAGAGCCAGGCGAGCAAAAGTTTGGCCGAGCCCGCGTCCTTCATGTGTTCCGTGAGCGCAGCCGCGGATCGGAGATCAGCGAAATACCCTTCGGGCTCGATCGCGTACCCGAACCGACGCTGACGCTCTGATGGCCCGGGGTTGATCGTGGATGGATCCGGGTGGCAATCTTGAACTTGCCGGGAGGGGCTTTTGTGTGCCTCCTTCGATTTCCCGGATGATGTGGACGGTCCGTGGGATGGAAGGTTGAGGCCCGCGAGCAGTTATTTCAGCCTCCGCAGGCCCCGATCACCGATCTGGAGATTGCCCGATGGGGCAGGGCGGAGGCCGGAAAGCAGTTGACAGGACCTCCTAACCGGGGGAAAAACTGAATGAGTATTCAGTCGGGGGATGGCCTCGAATCAGCAGCGAAGAGGAGCGGATGACGCGCGGCAAGCGAACCAAGGACAAGGAAGAGCGAATTCTGCAAGCGGCTGTCAGGCTGTTTGGGCGCAAGGGCTATCACGCGAGTTCCATCGCCGACATCGCTGATGAAGCCGGCGTCGCTGCGGGCACGATCTACCTCTACTTCAAGCGGAAGGAGGATCTGCTCGTCCGCCTGTTTCAGAACTACATTGGTGGCTACATCGAGGAATCTCGACCCGCGATCAGGGCTGCAGAACCTGGATTGGCGAGGCTCTACACCCTCGTGTCTCGGCAGTTGCGATTCTTCGACGCTGACAAGACTCTCGCCCGTGCCTTCGAGATACATCTTCGCGAGGTGAATCCGGTGATCAGGGATGGTATTCGACCGACGCTGAGAGATTACTTCGTGATCATCGACGAGGTGATCGAGGAAGGGAAAACAGCGGGCGATTTTGATCCGTTGCTCGATGTGGCGATCGCTCGCCGCCTCTTGTTCGGGGGTCTTGAGCAGGTGGTGACGAGCTGGGTCCTTTCTCGGAGAAACTACTCGCTCGTCGAGGTGCTCGATCCCTTGTTCACGATGCTTGCGCGCGCGATGGGTGCGTCTTCAGATAGCATCAAAACCATCCTCGATGCGCAACGAGAGCCGGAAAGCGTCTGAGAAGATCGCCGCGGTTACCGCAAGCTAGCGGTTGTTGCTGGTGGGCACCACCGAAGGTTTCGTGGCTTGTGCGCCGGCCTGTTCGAAGGAGCCTTTTGCGAGAAGCTCTAGATCGCGGACCAAGGCCTCGAAGCCTGCCTCATTCGTGATCTCGTAGTAACCGCGAACGCGAGCATCACCGCCCAGCAGTACGGCGTAGCCACCGTGCAAGACGCTGTGCATGTCCACAAACTCTGTGCCTTCCAGGCCAGACTCGATGGCAGTTTCAATGGTGGCGTAATCACCTGTCAAGAAGTGCCAGCGACCTGCGTCTGCACCATGCTTTTGGGCATATTGCTCGAGAATGTTTGGTGTGTCGCCTTGGGGGTCGACGCTGATGGAGACCAGGCGACTTTCTGGAAGGTGACGCGTGCGCTCTTGAACGTCTGCCATGTGTCCGGTCAAGATCGGGCATACCGTCGTGCAACGCGTGAACATGAAATTAGCCACCCAGACTCGCCCCGCCAGTTGCTCGGTGCCGTAGGAGGACCCGGATTGATCGAGCAGGGAGAAGGGCGGCATCTCCACGGGGCCCGAGGTTGCAGGCAACACCCACGATTCTTGCTGGGTTTCCGGACTCCGAGATTCCAGGGCCACCGCCAGCCCGAAGGCGCTGGCACAGCCGACCAAGGTCAAGAGCAGCGGAGCTTTTCGGGCAACTCTTCGGTTGGCTTCCCGGATGGTTCCGGGCCCCGGGAATCCAAGCACGGTCGGGACGTGCGGGCGCCTCATGAGCTTGATCGATCCTCCGATCAGGAACAGCGGCATGGCCATCATGAAGGCCGCTGAGACGTAATAAGCCACGCGCACAGCGCCCTCGCCGAAGCAGGATGGGCAGGCTATATAGATCAAGGAAAGCATCGAGATCACCAGAGATAAACCATCACGTAGAGGATCGGCCAGACGCCCACCACGAAGAGCCAGAAGAGTCGCATGGCGACCACGCCATCGAGGTTCGAGGCAGAGTATGCGCCACGAGTCATCTTGCGCCTGACAAGGCTCAGCATGGCGATCCCTCCGACGACGTGCGCGGCATGGGCGCCGATCACGATGTAGAACATTGCCCCATACAGGCTCGAGTTGGTCGTTAGCCCGAACCCGATCAGGCGTGTCCACTCGTAACCTTGGATGGCGAGAAAGGTCACTCCCATGAGGATGGTCGTCAGCAACCACTGCTTGGCGATGTCCGGCCTGTCGCTGCGCAAGGCCCCGGGAACGCCCCAGACCGATACGGCGCTGGCCAGAAGCACCACGGTATTGATACCCGTGACCATTACGGGAAGGCGTGGTTGGTCGGCCGGGGGCCACTCGGTATGGCTGCGGAGAACCAGATAGGCGCTCACCAAGCCGCAAAAGAACATCACCTCGGTGAAGATGAAGACGGAGGTTCCGACGACTGCATTCCCGAAGCGCCGGGGGTGGCCGCTGTCATGGGCGGGTTGTCCTGGATGACCGATGAAGGAGGTCATTTAGGCTCCTGTGGAGAGGCTTGTATCATCGCTGGTGGGAAGATGGTTTCGAGTTGCGGGCGGGCGAGTTTGGCAGTGCCAAGACATCTCCTTAGCGGAAGGATCGGGGCCTCCCCCATTTCTCTAGCTCACGGAACCTGCGTAGGCTGCACGAACCTCAAAACTGTGGAACGACATGGATTATTTCGAAATCCCACGGGCCCCCAAGAGTTCTCTTGATCTTAAAAGATAAAACACATTCAAGAGTTAACGTTCATCTTTGTGCTGATATCGCTTAGTTTCTGCGCCCATCGGGCGGCGGGGTGCGCTTCGTTGGCCTGTTTCTCCCACTCTCCCGCTGAAGCTCGCCATCACCGATCCACAGCACGAAGAAACGATGCTCGATCCAGATACATCTCTCTTTCCCGGTCATAAGAAGCATCGTGAGGCCTCCTGCAGGACCGCATCGAAGCGGCATTGCCGTGTGTGGTCAGGTCCCGTGATCGTGGCCCTTCTCGCCCTTCCGACGTCATGCGGTGTTCGGGCTGAGGGGGCGACTCGTGGTCAGGCTCTCTACGCAACTTGCGTCCCTTGTCATGGCTCCGAAGGTGCTGGCAACCAGGCTTTTCAGGCGCCGGCGATCGCCGGCCTCGCCGAGTGGTATGTGCAATCTCAGCTGGAGAAGTTCCGGACCGGTCTTCGGGGTGCTCATCACAAGGATCTTGAGGGCCTGCGCATGCGACCGATGTCGCGGGCGCTCAACAGCGAGGACGATGTCAAGGCCGTGGCGAGTTACGTTGCAAGCTTGTCCCCGGTCCGGCTCGAGCCCACGTTCGAGGGCGATATCGAGAAGGGCAAGGTCGCCTACACGCCGTGTGTGACCTGCCACGGCGCCGATGGGAAGGGAATCCAGGAGCAGAAGGCTCCGTCACTACAGATCACCGATGACTGGTACCTGCTGGAGCAGCTCAAGAAGTTCAAGGCCGGCCACCGTGGTGCCGTTGCGGCAGACGTGACCGGCCAGCAAATGCGACCGACCGCCATCGCCCTGCCTGATGAGCAGGCCATGATGGATGTCATTGCCTACATCAAATCACAATCCGAATAGCGCAGCACTTTCGAGAGGGACTTTCGAACGCTCATATACACACCATGGCCGAACTTCCTGAATCATTCGATGTAGAGATCCCCGTTGTTTTGAAATGGACCTTTTTGGCCGCTTTCGTCGGCGCCATTGTGTTCACCGAGGTCGTGTTCGTCTTCATTCTTTGAAGAGCGTGTGAATCGACATGATTGAATATTATCTCGACGCTGTTTCTACCTACGCTCAGGACATCGACCGTCTGATTTGGCTGATTCTGATCCTGGTCGGCTTCTGGACCATCCTCGTCATGGGGATTTTCTTTTGGCTCATTCTGCGCTTCCGCGCGTCGAGGAGCCCAAAGGCGGCCTACTACAGCGGCGGCGAGAAGGAGATGCGGTGGATACTTGCCGCTCCTGGTCTGGTTCTGATCTGCGACATCTTCATCATCGTTGCTGACTACCCGGTCTGGCACAACGTCAAGCAGAACCTGCCACCGGCCGAGAGGACCATTCGGGTGATCAGCCAGCAATGGGCTTGGACCTTCGTCCACCCGGGTGCCGATGGCCAGTTAGACACCGCCGATGACATCACCACGGTCGATGATCTCTACATCGAAAAAGATGTCACCTATCACTACAAATTGGAGTCTCGCGATGTGTTGCACAGTTTTTCGGTTCCGGTCTTTCGGTTGAAACAAGACGCCATCCCCGGGCGAGAAATCACAGGCTGGTTCGAGGCCATCAAGACTGGAAACTACAGCATTCAGTGCACTGAAATTTGCGGCATCGGCCATGGCATCATGGGTGCTCGCATTACCATCGAAACCCCTGAGAAGCACAAAGAGTGGATCGCGAGGATGAGCCAGTGAACGCACTCCTTCGAACGGAACACCGCCTGAATTCCGAGGAAAGTCATGTCTGACGTGCACAGCACAACCGCAGATACTGTGAGCGGCCATCACCACGCAGAGCAGAGCTTCTGGTCCAAATACATCTTCTCAACGGACCACAAGATCATCGCTATGCAATACCTCTTCACGGGGATGTTCATGGCGGCGATCGGAGGCTTCTTCTCCTACGTCTTCCGCATGCAGTTGGGCTTTCCGGGCGAGGAGGTCCCTGGCTTCGGCTTGGTGACCCCGGGCAATTACAACGCGATGGTCACCAGTCACGGCACCATCATGATCTTCTGGGTGGCGATGCCGGTGCTGATTGCCGCTTTCGGGAATTACCTGATTCCCCTCATGTGTGGCTGCGACGACATGGTGTTTCCGCGGGTCAATCGGCTCAGCTATCAGATCTTCCTGCTCAGCTCGGTCGTTCTCATCGCCTCCTTCTTTGTTCCGGGCGGCGCCTTCGGCGGCGCCTGGACGGCCTACCCGCCCCTCTCCTCGAGCGCTGAATACAGCCTGACTCCCCTTGGTTCGATCTTGTGGGTGGTCGCGGTGGCCCTGGAGTTTGTGGCCTTCCTCCTCGGTGGAGTCAACTTCATCACCACCGCCATGAATTCGCGAGCTCCAGGCATGAGCGCCAGGAACATTCCGATGGTGGTTTGGATGATCGTCATCGCCAGCATCCTGTTCATGGTTTCGGTGGGCCCCCTGATCGCCGGCGCGATCATGCTCCTCTTCGACCAGATCTTCTCGGTCGGTTTCTACGACCCTGCCAAGGGGGGTGACCCACTGCTGTGGCAGCACCTCTTCTGGTTCTTCGGTCACCCCGAAGTCTATGTCGTGCTACTGCCGGCGTTGGGCATCGTCGCCGAGATCATCACGACCTTCTCACGCAAGAAGCTCTTCGCCTACAACATCGTTCTTTACACCGTCATCGCGACCGGGGTTCTGAGCTTCTTCGTCTGGGCTCACCATCAGTTCATCGCCGGGATCGACCCTCGAATGGCCAACGTGTTCACCGTGACCACGGTGTTGATCTCGGTCCCCATCGCCGAACTCACGTTCGTCTATATTGCGACCCTCTACCGAGGGTCCATCTCCTTGACCACGCCGATGCTCTGGGGCCTCGCCTTCATTGGCGAGTTCCTCATCGGCGGTGTGACCGGCATCTTCCTCGGCGCGAGCGGTTCGGACATCTTCTGGCACGACACCTATTTTGTGCTGGCGCACTTCCACTACACCTTCTTCCCGATCTCCATCATCGCTGTCTTCGCCGGCCTCACGTACTGGTTCCCGAAGATGTACGGCCGGATGATGAACGAGCGACTGGGCAAGATTCACTTCTGGGGCACGATCATCCCCTTCAACGGCATCTTCATTCCGCTGTTCATGCTCGGGGCTGCCGGGCAGCACCGGCGCATCTACAGCTACGAGCATTTCCCGGAACTGGCCGAGCTTCAGTACCTGCGCGAGATTGCTACCATTTGCACTGTCGTGCTGCTGCTCTTCCAGTTCGTCTTCCTCTACAACTTCTTCGTCAGCATGAAGAAGGGCAAGAAGGCCGAGATGAACCCCTGGAAGGCCAACACTCTCGAGTGGACCGTGCCTTCGCCGCCGCCCCACGGCAACTTCGCCGAATACCCAACGGTCTATCGCGGACCTTACGAATTCAGCGTGCCCGGGCGCGAGAAGGATTACTGGCTGCAGAGCGATCCCGACACCGGACCCGAAGCGAGTTCTTCCGGCGTCGAGTCGGGAAAGAGTGATGGCGAGGGGGGCGAAGGATGAGCGGTCGACCCATGGCGACCTCGCGCTCGGTCACCGGAATTCCCACCGGCCGTCTCGGGGTTTGGTGGATCCTGGTGTCGGAAATCGTGATCTTCGGAGGGATCCTGGTTTCCTACCTCGTGCATCGCTTGGGCCATCCCGAGTGGGCTGACGAGGCCCTCCACACCAACGTCTATGCCGGTGCGTTCAACACCTTCGTGCTCCTCACATCGAGCCTGTCGGCTGTTCTCGCGCATCAGGCAGCTGAACAAAAGAACGGGCCGAAGGCCGCCAAGTTGCTCATGCTCACCGTTCTGGGCGGTGCGGTTTTCCTGGCCGTCAAGTCCTTCGAGTGGCACCACGAGATCGTGCACGGCTACACGATCTTCAAGAGCGGCTTCTGGTCCTTCTACTACATCGCCGCCGGGGTGCATGCGTTTCACGTGATAGCCGGCATGGTGATCATGTGCATCATCGCGGCTGCCGCCAAGAAGGGTCAGGAACTCCAGAGGGTCGAATACATCGGCATTTACTGGCACTTCGTTGACATCGTTTGGATCTTCCTTTTCCCGCTGCTCTACATCGCCAAGTAGAACCCATGTCTGACCACGAGCACAAACCTCGCAACTACGTGAAGATCTGGGGCATCTTGCTGGTGCTCCTTGTCATCAGCATTTTGGGACCGACGCTCGAGATCCAGGTGATCACCCTGATCACGGCATTCGGGATCGCCATCGTCAAGGCATATCTCGTTGCCAAGAACTTCATGCATCTGGATGTCGAAAAACCCGTTGTCCACTACCTCTTGGCTGTTGCTCTGGCCTTCATGGTTTTGATGTTCTCGGGAGTCGCGCCTGACGTCATGAACCATGAGGGGACGGGCTGGACCAATGTCGCTGCGGAAGCCGCAGTCAGGGGCGAGGCGTATCCCTTGGTCAAGAAGGATCCGGGTGCCCAGTGGTACGAGGACACGGTTACCAACTTCAACTTCTATCCCCCGGCGACGCCCAGTGATAACGAGTTGACCGAAGCGAAGATCGCCTTGGGCGGCAGGCTCTATGGCGAAAAACGCATCGCCAAGGACGGCAAGGCCTCCTGCGCCTCTTGTCACAGCTTGGAAAATTACGGGCAGGACGGAGTGGCGACGGCGGGTAAACGCAATACGCCCTCGACCTTCAATGCTTTCCGCCAGTACAAGCTCTTCTGGGACTACCGAGCGGACACCGTCGAATCGCTACCGAGCGAGCATGGGCTGAAGGGAGAAGCCGATGTCGTCGCCACTCTTGCCGGCATCGAGGAATATGCCAGTGAGTTCGAGGCAGCTTTTCCCGGTGAGAGCGACCCCATCACGCCCAAGAATGTTGGTCTGGCGCTGGGAGCTTTCCAGCGCACGCTGGTGACGAAGTCTCGTTGGGATGAGTTCCTGGACGGAAACCCCGAGGCTCTGAGCAAGGCCGAGCAGAAGGGGCTGAGGACCTTCGTCACCGCCGGCTGTATGGCTTGCCACGCGGGTCGCCTGCTCGGGGGCCATACCCAGCAGAAACTCGGGTTGATCAAGCCTTACGAGTCGACCGACCTGGGTCGCTACGAGGTAACCAAGAACGACATCGACAAGTTCATGTTCAAGATCCCCTCGCTTTCGAATGTGGAAAAGACCGCTCCGTATTACCACGATGGTTCTATTTCGAGTCTGAAGGAGGTCGTCCTGCTCATGGCCGAGTTCCAGACCGCGGTTCCAATGACCGAGGAACAGGCCGACGAGATCGTGACCTTCCTCAAGTCACTCACGGGTGAGTTGAAGAAGGACTGACGGTCGAGGGCCGAGGGGGTGCTTTGCTCCGCCTTGGGACGGCCCATGTATCGTTATTGGCGTTGCCTGCTCAGCACGACGCCGACGCCTATCAGGATGAGCGCGCCTGCCACGAACGTGGACCCGTGCAAGGCTTCCGAGAGGATGACGGTTCCGGCGATACCCGAGATCAAGGGCTGCAAGAAGACATAGACCGCAGTTGTCGAGGCTGGCAGTCGTGCCAGGGCGTAGATGCTGAGCAGATATCCCAGCACGGTGGGGAAGGCGATGATCAGCGCCAGGGTTCCCCAGGATTTCATCGATGCCCCGGATGGAAAAAAGTCGTCGCCTTGGCCAAGGATCGGCAAGGCCCAGAGGCTGAGCACGTACATCCAGGCCATCAGAACCAGAGGGGGGTACCGCCTGGCCAGGGAGAGGGAGCCGACCAGAAAGGCCGAGTAGCAAAGAGTATTGGCGACCATCAAAAGGTTGCCGATGAGGTATGGACGGCTCATGTCGACCTCTTTTTGGAGGGCTAGCTGCGCGGTGCCGGCGAAGGCGATCACGATGCCCAGGCACGGTAAGAGCGAGAAACGTTCCTGCCGAACCAGGGCTGCGAGCAGAAAGGTGAAGACGGCAATCAGGGGCATCATCAGCCCCGCATTCACGGACGTGGATCGAATGAGTCCCTCGAGGAAGAGCCACTGGTTCGCGCCCACCCCTAGAAGTGCCAGCACCAGGAGAGCCGGGATATCGCGGAGGTTGACCTGCATCTTCTTTCCGTGGCAGGCAAAGGCCAGGGCGAGGAAAATGACCGCGCCCCCGCCAATTCTCCAAGCCGTCACGATACGGGGTGTGAAGTCGGCCTCACCATCGATCCACTTTCCGAAGAGTGGCAGGAAGCCGAAGCAGAGTTGCACGAAGACCAGGGCCACATGGCCCTCTATCTTGCGGCGGGCTTCCCCTGGGTTCCCTCCTCGATCCTCGTGAAGATTACGGTTGCTCATCTTGTTAGCATCCTGACACATCCGCATGACTCCGGCCGATCTGTCGGAGCAAAGAGAAGGGTCTTTGGATGAATGAAGTCGATGTCACCCTCACGGACTACGCTCTGGCGCTGGAGTGTGCGATCTTCGTGTTCGTTCTCCTTCGACGAGAGGCTAGCCGTCTGCGCAACCGATTCATCTTCTTCTTCACCATGGTGAGCATTGCCTCCCTGGCGGGAGGCATGGCGCACGGTTTTTTCGACGCGCAGGACTCCCTGATCCATGAGGTCATTTGGTCGATCACCATGCTGGCATTCGGTCTGGCGATGCC
>CAZIVO010000008.1:0-3244 GCA_964542765.1 uncultured candidatus Brocadiaceae bacterium
ATGCAGGGTGCCGCAGGTCAGCTTGCCTTCGAACAGGCTCATGTTTTGAAGATGCAGATAGAGGCCTTGTCCCTGGTGACGGAAAAGCAGTCGGTGGTTGGCAATCAGGGGTTGGATCGTGATGTGCTCGGTGTGCATCGAGCGGGCGATGATGTCACGGCGGTATTCTTGTCATTTCGTGATGGCTTGCTCGAGGCAAGCCGCCGCTACGGCTTTTGCTCTGAACTGCCCGATGACCTTCTGCTGGCGGATCTGCTGGGCCGTTATTACGAGGGCGACACTTACGTGCCGCGCGACATCCTGGTGCCGGGCATGGTCGCTGAGCAGGCCGTGGTCGAGGGCTGGCTGAAGTCGAAGCGTCAGGGGGCTGTCGATCTGCGATGGCCGAGGCGGGGAGCCAAGCGCCGGCATCTCGATATCGCGATAGAGAATGCTCGACTTTCCGATGCGGCCCTCGCGGATGAGGCTTCGCGTCACCGGGCTGGTGTATCCGCCATCAAGGAGATGCTGGGGCTTCCGTCGGACCCCCGGCGAATCCATACAATGGACGTCTCCACGATTTCGGGCACCAGCACGGTCGCTTCACGCGTGTGCTTCGTCGATGGGTTGCCTTGCAAGGCAGGCTATCGGAAATACAAGATCCGTGAGGCTGCCGGTGGCGATGACTTTGCATCGATGGCAGAGGCCGTGCGGCGGAGCCTGACCCGCTGCCTCACCGAAGATGACGATGAATTGCCGGATCTTCTGGTCGTCGATGGTGGTAAGGGCCAGCTTGGCGTGGCTGCCGGGGTTCTGGAGGATATGGGGCTCATTGCGGATGTCGGCTTGTGTGCTCTGGCGAAGAGCCGCCTGAAGGGGGTGGGTGACGCACGTCGAACGACCGCCGAGCGGGTCTTTCTCCGGGATGGCAAGGCCTCGATTTCCCTGGGTGCGAATCGCCCCGAGACCTTGCTGCTGACCCGGATGCGGGATGAGGCGCATCGTTTCGCCATCACCTACCACCGTAGAGTGCGTGGCAAGTTGGGCAGCGAACTCGATGCCATCCCAGGTGTTGGACCCAGCCGCCGGCGCACGTTACTACGCCATTTTGGTTCTCTCACTGCGGTCCGCCAAGCCAGCCGCGAAGATTTGGCGGCTGTCCCTGGGCTGCCGTCTTCCGTTGCGGAGAGGGTCTTCGATGCATGCCGCCGTCAGGGTGATTAGGGCCTCGAGCCATCACCCCCGTGGGTGGAACTTGCCGTGCGTGTCTTTGAGCCTCTCATGATCGACATGGGTGTAGATCTGTGTAGTGGCCAGCGAGGCGTGGCCGAGGAGTTCCTGGACGGTGCGTAGATCGGCGCCTCCCGCGACCAGGTGTGTGGCGAAGGAATGGCGGAGTGAGTGGGGTGAACAGGCCACGGTGATGCCGGCTTGCGCGGCAGCCGCACGGACGATCTGGTAGATCCGCACGCGGTCCAGGGGCCGACCGGTTCGCGAGAGAAATAGTGTTTCTGTGGTCATTGCCCGGCGTCGCAGCAGTTGTGGTCGCACTTCATCGAGATAGTGTGCGAGTGCATCTTGTGCGGGTGGCGAGAGGGGAACGAGGCGTTCCTTGTCCCCTTTGCCGCGCAGGCGCAGGAAGTCGTGATCGCGAAGCCATGAGGTCAGGTGGAGCTCGGCAACCTCCGAGACGCGGCAACCGGTGGCGTAGAGGATTTGCATGAGAGCTCGGTTGCGCCGGGCGAGCAGGTCATTGCCAGCGAAGGTTTCGAGCAAGCGTTCAACGGTGCGGCGTCCGAGCACGACCGGCAATCGCTGTTCTATCCGAGCTCCGAGAAGTCCTTCGGAGGGGTCGTGTTGGAGTTCTCCTTCCGCGTGCAAGAAACGGTAGAAGCCCCTGATGGCTGCCATGGCGCGGATTACGGATGCGGGCGCATGATCGCGACGTAGCTGGACGAGGTGGTCGAGGATCCCGGCGCGATCGGGGAGGCGGGTAGAGCCATCCAGGAATCGCGAGAGATCCCGGCGGTAAGCGGCGACGGTGTTTCGCGAGAGCTGCAGTTCAGCCCCCAGATAGACCAAGAAATCCGCCAGATTGACCGAAGGTTTGCCCGCCACCGTAATCTCCCGATGCCAGCATGGGGTGGAGATCTCCCGGTCGCCAGCCTGAAACCTGTCCAAAGTGAGGGGCTAGTGGCGTGTGCTGTCTCGGAAAAGCTGGCTCCCGCCTTTCGAGGTAATCTTGACCGAGTAAGTGGGTCGCCGTATGGTCCTTCGCCCCTTGCTGAAGAAAGGGGCGGTGGCACGGGCCACTTCGGCTTTGTCCAGGCTGCTCGCTGCGGATCAAACACCCCCCGACTAGTTCTGTAAGACTTTATTTATCAATCTGATATGACTAAACCCACGAAGTCTGATCTGGCCAAATACCGCCAACTCCTTGAGAAGAATCTTGCCGTTTTGAATGGCGATGTAGGCTCCTTGCGCGATGAAGCTCTGAGATCGTCCGAGCAGGATTTCGCGGCTGACAGCCTGGCTGATCAGGGAGCAGAGAGTTGCGATCAGGGTTTTCTCCTTGGCCTGATCGAGAATGAGGAGGAGACGATCGTCCTGATCGAGGAGGCTCTCGAGCGGATGCTGGGAGAGGCTGAGTATCCATTCGGAGCCTGTGTGGCCTGTTTCGAGGCGGCTGAAGCGACCAAGCCGAAGAGTGGCGCCAAGAAATACTGGATTCCGAAGGCACGCCTGGAATACCTGCCTTGGGCGAGATACTGCGTGGCGCACCAGTCCGAACTGGAAGAAGGACGCGAGATCGCTTGATGATCTTCACCTGCGGGTTCTGCCGCGGTGGCTGATCAGTGGCGCTACCCGGACCGGGTGCTAGAGTTCTGCGCATGACCGGTTCCCCTTCTCCCGATCAGGTCGATCCCGACAAGGCCAGGAGCCTGTTCCGGGGGAAACTCTGGTTCTGGGGTCCGATCGCGCCGCTGGTGGCCCTGGATCTGTGGTCGAAGGGCGCGGCGTTCTCTTTTTTGGAACGACACGCGCCCCTGTCGATCCCCGAGGAGGGGCGTTTTTACGACGTCATCGATGGCTTCTTCCAGTTTGTGTCGTGGCGGAACACCGGCACGGTCTGGGGATTGGCGCAGGATTGGAATCTTGCGCTGGTGGTGCTGCGCTTTGTGGCCTGCGGCTTGGTGGTCTTTTTCGCCTGGCAGACAGCGACTCGAGAGAGGTTGCAGCAACTGGTCTTCGGCCTGATCCTGGC
>CAZIVO010000008.1:3254-57562 GCA_964542765.1 uncultured candidatus Brocadiaceae bacterium
ACAACCTGACCCAGCCCCATGGTGGCGTACGCGACTTTTTGAAGTTCTATCTGGTGGTGGATGGTGAGCCGTGGGTCTTTCCCGCCTTCAATGTCGCTGATTCCTGTATTTGCGTTGGCGCGATCACTCTGGCCCTCCTGCTGTGGCGCCGACCGGCTGAAGAATCTGCCAGCGCGTGACCCGGATGGCCGTCGACATCGAATTTGAAGGCATATTTCCCCGGGGCGGTTTGTCAAAAGAAGGAAAAACGGCGATAGTGGCTTTTGATATCGGGGTTTAGGGTTATCGCATTGCCTTGACCGCAGGAGTTTCCACCTTGTTGACGGCCAAGATCGGAAGCCTGGTGCTGAAGAATCCGATCATGAGTGCTTCCGGAACCTTTGGTTTCGGCGGTGAGGGCTCTGTCTTTGCGGATGTGGCCCGACTCGGCGCTCTGGTTTCGAAGACCGTGACCGTTGCGCCTCGACCAGGGAACCCGCCTCCGCGGATCGTCGAGACGCCCTCGGGGATGCTCAACTCCATCGGCCTCGAGAATCGCGGCGCCGATCACTTCATCGCCGAGACCCTGCCCAAGATGCGGGCCTTGGGCACCGAGGTCATCATCAACATCGGTGGGGAGGAGGTCGCCGAGTTCGAGGAACTTGCCCGGCGTTTCTCTGCAGCGGGCGTCGATGGGCTGGAGGTCAATCTCTCCTGCCCCAACGTGCAGGGTGGGCGCCTTTACTTTTCCACGGTGCCCGCCCTGACGCAGGAGGTGGTCGAACGGGTCAAGCAGGCTTGCGGTCGGGACTTGCCCGTCTGGGCGAAACTCTCGCCGAACGTCGCTGATATCACCGAGATCGCTCTCGCCGCCGAGCGTGGTGGCGCGGATGGAATCACCGCCATCAATACCTTGATCGGCATGTCGGTTGATTGGCGTCGAAGAACTCCGATTCTCGCTCGAACCATCGGTGGGCTTTCGGGTCCCGCGATCAAGCCTGTTGCCTTGCGTCAGGTGTTTGAGATCGCTCGTGTCGTGAATATTCCGGTGATTGGTGTGGGTGGCATTGCGAGTGCCGAGGACGTCCTTGAGTTTTTGGTGGCGGGGGCGGCAGCGGTGCAGATCGGCACCCACAACTTTGTCCATCCCGGGGGCATGGTGTCGATTCTTGACGAATTGGAGCGATTGCTCACCGAAGCGGGTACCACGGTTACCGATCTCATCGGCTCTCTCGACGGACCCGACCCTTCGACCGGCTCACGGCAGCGTGATTGCGAGGAGGTGACACGGCCTTGAAGTTGAGCGATCTGAGCATCGGACTGCTGAACAAGGCCGTTGGGGCATATTTTGCCATCGCTTACGGCTCGGGCGAGAGCGGCCGCAAACCTGATCTTTCCCTGCCCGGTGACTCACCGGTGGAGGATGTTCTCGGTCTGTTCAGCAAGGAAGTGGATGAGCAGGAGGGTGGCCGCTCTCGTGTCCGATACACGATGCGGCTCGGAAATCGCAATTACCCCTTCATGAAGCTTGTCCTCCAGGAGCATCTGGTCGCCGGTGAGTATTGCTTTGGCGTGGATACTCACGACGAGATGGACATCAGGCCCGATTTCCCCGACTACAAGGCTTGGATGGCCGTGCAGCGTTTCAACAGCGATCTCAAGAAGGAGATTGAAGCTCGGCTTGCGGCCGATGGTGTGGACACATCGGCGACCTTGCGGCGGATTGCCTCGGATCGACGGGGTGTTGTTTCCAGATCTCGTGGCACGGTCCTTGTGGTGGATGACGAAGTGGATCTGGCAGAGGCCGTAGAAGCGCTTTTGATGGCCGAGGGTTACCGGGTGACAACGGCTCATGAGGGTGCGGTTGCCTTGGATCTTGCCGCCGAATGGCTTCCTGATTTGATCCTGCTCGATTATGAACTTCCTGAAATGGATGGCCTGGAAGTGATTGCTGCTCTGCGAAGCAAGGAGAGGACCCGGGGGATTCCCGTGCTTCTGTCGACAGCGAGCCGGGTCTCGATCGAGGACATTGCCAGGGCCGATGGCTTTCTGGCGAAGCCGTTCCAGGAAGATCTCCTCTACGAGATGGTTGCCCGGCTCGTTGGGCATCGCACCGACAAGGAGATCCGGTGAAGAGCTTCTGGCAGGAATTCCGCAGCACGGCAATGGCCCGTGACAGGGCTGCCGCGACATTGTTACTCCTGTTTGCCTTGATTGGAGTTTCCTCGGCCGGTGCAGGTTGGCTGCTGTGTGCGGCACCGGTGCAGGCACTCGATGCCCAGGAGCAGACGGTCTCTTGCCCGAGTCGTAGCCAGGGAGTTTGTTACGAGTTGGGCTCACTGAACTCGATTTGCGAGGTCGGCTATCCAACGTGGTGTCGCCGACCGAGTCTGAGTCTTCTGAGCGGTGGTTTCCCGGAACCCAGGGCGCCGGACATGATCTGACGAGAGTCTCCCGCGCGGCTCGATGTCGGCGGTAGAACTCACCGGCGATTCCGTCGGATCACTCGGCCAGACTTCCGGTTCCGCTGGCGATCTCGGACCCGGAGTATCAAGATTCAGGGAGATCGCTCGCGTGACCCCATCTGGGTTCAGCACATGAGGAAGCATCGATGAAGTTTGATTTAGGGTCCCTTCCGGGACAGATAGGCAAGGGCCTCCAGAAGGTCTTTGGATCGGCGAACCAGCGTTCCCTGGCCAAGTACGAGCCCTTGGTGGAACAGGTCAATGCGCTGGAGTCATGGGCGGAGGGCATGGATCAGGCCGCGATGCAGGCACGCGTCAAGGAGTGGCGCGGGCGGGTCAGCGAAGGAGGGGCTTCTCTGGATGACGCCATGCCCGAGATGTTTGCAATGACGCGGGAGGCATCGGTAAGGATGACAGGTCTGCGCCCCTTCGATGTGCAACTGCTCGGCGGAGCGGTTCTGCACGACGGCCGGATCTCCGAGATGATGACCGGTGAGGGTAAGACCCTGGTGGCGACCCTGCCGGCGGGCCTCAACGCCTTGAGCGGACGAGGCGTCTATGTCGTGACCGTCAATGATTATCTCGCCAAGCGTGACCGTGACTGGATGGCACCGATCTATGAATACCTGGGCCTCACGGTGGGCGCGATCCAGTCCTCGATGTCGCCCGGCGAGCGGCAGTCCGAGTATGGCTGCGATATCACCTACGGAACGAATAACGAGTTTGGGTTCGACTACTTGCGCGACAACATGAAGTGGCGCACCGAAGATCAGGTCCAGAAGGATTTGGTCTTCGCGATCATCGACGAGGTGGACTCGATCCTGATCGATGAAGCGCGGACTCCTCTGATCATCTCCGGCGCCCCCGAAGGGCGAGATGAAAAATACCAGCAAGCTGACCGGATCGCTCGCTCCCTCAAGGCTGGCGAGGACTTCGAGGTCAAGCTCAAGGAGCAACAGTGTCTTCTGAGCGAGGAAGGCATCGAGAAGGCCGAGAAGTTGGCGGGCGTCGAGAGTTTCTATTCCGATCCGCAGCACATGGACTGGCCGCATCACATCGAGCAATCCTTGCGCGCCCACCATATCTACCAGCGTGACAAGGAATACGTGGTCGCTCAGAATCCCGAGAGTGGTTCGGTGGAGATCATCATCGTCGATGAGTTCACGGGTCGGTTGATGTCGGGAAGGCGCTGGAGCGATGGTCTTCATCAGGCGGTAGAAGCCAAGGAAGGTCTGCCTCCGCGACAGGAGAGCATGACCCTGGCCACCATCACCCTGCAGAACTACTTCCGGATGTTTGACAAGCTTGCGGGCATGACAGGGACAGCGATGACGGAGGCTGGCGAGTTTGCCAAGATTTACGGACTCGATGTCGTGACGATCCCGACCAATCGGCCCATGGTTCGTCTCGATTCAGATGATCAGATCTATCTCGATGATGACGACAAGTTCGCGGCCGTCACCGAGGAAATTCACGAAGAGCATGAGAAGGGACGGCCGTTGCTCATCGGCACCACCTCTATCGAGAAATCAGAAAAGCTGTCGGCAAAGCTGAGCAAGGTTGGTGTTTCGCACAACGTTTTGAATGCGAAGAATCACGAGCGTGAGGCGGATATCATTCTCCAAGCCGGACGGAAAGGTGCGGTGACGGTCGCTACCAACATGGCTGGCCGAGGCACTGACATCGTACTCGGGGGTAACCCAGAGGCTTTGTGGCGCGAGGAAATCAAGAAATCCGGCGTGGATGCAGAGTCTGCCTCGGCTCGTGCCTTGCGTGAGCGTCTGGATGAGGAGTGTGGCAAGGAGCACGACGAGATCATCGATCTGGGCGGCCTGTATGTCATCGCAACCGAGCGGCATGAGGCGCGGCGGATCGACAATCAGCTGCGTGGTCGCTGCGCGCGCCAGGGTGACCCAGGGGCTACCAAGTTCTTCCTGTGCTTCGACGATGATTTGATGCGCATCTTCGCGCGAGACTGGGTCAAGACGATGATGGAGAAGCTCGGCCTCAAGCATGGCGAGCGTATCGAGAGTCCGATGGTGAGCCGGGCGATCGCCAAGACCCAGAAGAAGGTGGAGAACCGCAACTTCGATATTCGCAAGAACCTCATCGAATACGACGAGGTGATGGATAAGCAGCGCAAGTTCATCTACGGGCAGCGCCAGGAGGTGCTCGAGAAGGATGGCTTACGGGACAAGGCCATCGGCATGTTCGAGGAGGTTCTTGATTCTGTCCTGGAACGGCATGCTTCCGACAAGGACAAACCGGTCGAGTTCGATGAGATTGAGTCCTGGTTACGACACAAGTGTGGTGCTGCGCTGGAACTCGATGGCATCACCGATATCGAGCGCGAGGAACTCTTTGACTGGATTGTCGCGCGAGTTGAAGAACTCTACGTCAAGCGGCAGGAGCACTACGGCGAGGAAGAGTGGGTCAAGGTTCAGCAGTATTTGCTGATGGAGACCATCGACAGCAAGTGGAAGGACCATTTGCACGCGATGGAAGTGCTCAAGGCGGGTATCGGTTTACGTGGGTATGCACAGATCGATCCGAAGAACGAATACAAGAAGGAGGGCTTCGATAAGTTCGAAGCCCTGAAGGAGGCTGTCGCTGACAGGGTCACGGATTTGGTGTTCAAGGTGGAACTCAGCAGTCCGGATCTGGAGGCTCCGAGACAGCAGATGGTCCCGCAGCATGCGCCATCTGATGATCCGGTGATGGCGCAGGCGATGGTCGAGGCGATGATCGCGGCCGGGCAGGCACCGCCGGAAGTGATGGAAGCAGTTGCGCAAGGAGCGTCGGTGAGCGTGGAGCCGAGTGGGACCGATGCATCGGAAACCGGATCTGCGGGCAAGGCGGAGGCTCAACGGGGCGTGAAGGTAGGGCGTAATGAGCCTTGTCCTTGCGGCTCGGGAGTCAAGTACAAGAAATGCTGTTATCCAGCGTTTGGTTAGAGATGAGCATGGAAGCTCAGGTCTTCTCAGAGCCTGTCGGTAGGCCTTGCCGTCGGGGGGTGTCGTGACCCGGAGATCTGTCCTCGGAAGCCATTCTGCTGGCCGTGTTGGAGGCTGGGGCATGAGCTTGGTTCTGCTCATGTACAACCTGATCTTCCTGCTGGGCTTTCTTGCCTATTCGCCGGTGCTCATTTGGCGGAAGTTAGGCCAAAGGAATTACCGCTTTGGCTTGACCGAACGCACAGGTCGTGTCCGGAGATACGCTTTCGACCGTCCGGTAATCTGGGTCCATGGTGTGTCCGTGGGTGAGATCAAGGCGGCGGGAAGCATGATCGATCAGCTCCGTGCCGAGCGTCCTGATCTACAGTTGCTGCTCTCCACGACGACGCCAACTGGACATGATTTTGCATCCAGGCTTTATCCGGATCTTCCCGTCATTTTTTTTCCTCTCGATTTTGGCTGGTTTCCCGGGCAGGCACTCGACCGAGTGCGTCCCGAGAGGGTCTTGCTCGTGGAGCTCGAGATCTGGCCCGTATTCCTGCAAGCAGCGTCTCGCCGCCATATTCCCGTGGATGTTATCAATGGGCGTATTTCGCCAAAAAGCTACTGGGGATATTCGATGGCTCGAATTCTGTTCTTGCCGCAACTCCACCTGATCTCGAAGTATCTGGTCCAGGATGATTCGTATCGTGATCGGTTGATTTCGTTGGGAGTGGAACCTGGCAGCGTCTTTGTCACCGGGAATTTGAAATATGACACGGTCATGATCAAGACCCCTGCTGCCGAGGCCGGGGGGCTTCGTTCATGGCTGGCCGAGGATGGACGCTTGGTTTTGGTCGGAGGTTCAACCCACGGCGAGGAGGATGTCTACCTCGCCCGGGCTGTCAAGCATCTGATGGAAGTAGAGCATTTGCGGGTACGCCTGATTGTTGCGCCGCGGCACCCGGAGCGCTCGGCCGCAGTGGTAGAGGCCTTGAGCGGGCAGGGTTTTTCCTGTGTGCGCTGGGGTGATTTGGCAGGGCAACTTATACGGCCGCTCGCTGACCGGGACGTGGTTGTCCTGGATGTGATCGGGCAACTCGAGTCCTTTTACGAGGCATGCGATATTGCCTTCGTCGGCGGCAGTCTCGTACCTCGAGGTGGTCAGAACATGCTCGAACCCGCAGCCTTGGGAAAGGCGGTCCTATTCGGTCCGAAGACGGAAAATTTTCGAGCTGATGTCGAACTTCTGTTGCGGGCGGAGGCCGTCATCGAGGTGCAGGATCCCGAGGATCTGATCCGGCGCATAGCAGAGCTTGCCGGGGATCCCGACCTTCGGCGTGCTTTGGGCGAGCGCGCACTCGCGCTCATCCGGCGCAATCAAGGTGCGACGGCGCGTACGCTTCAGTTGCTGGACCCCCTCCTTTGAGTCGCCGGCTGGATTGTGAGTCAGCTGACTACCGCAAGAAGAGTGATCAACAGCAAGCCAGTCAACGTGAGGATCAGTGTTGTCCGATCCAGGGTTGTGGCCTGAGTTCTTGAACTGCTATGCAACGGGTTGTGTGGTGGTGGAAAGTGATTCAGGCCTTGCCAAGGCCATCACGGCGAGAACCGTGACAGGGATTCTAGTCGCTCGATGCGCCTGAGTTATCAATCGATTGAAAGAACCGTGACGCAGAGTTGCAATTTTCCCGCCTCTTCGCCGATGCTTGGATGAGGATCAGCGTGAACAAGTTGCAGGGTCGGCAGATATGTCCCCCGCGCAGGTGTTTTATTTTTTTCTGACAAGCAGCCAACATGTCTCAAGAAGCTCGTTTATTCACCAGTGAGTCCGTCAGCGAAGGTCATCCCGACAAGGTTTGTGACCAGATCTCGGATGCCGTTTTGGATGCCATCTACGAAACGGACCCCAATGGCAGGGTTGCCTGCGAGACCATGACTTCGCGTGGGCTTGTGGTGATGGCGGGCGAGATCACCACAACGGCGGATATCGATTATCAGGAAGTGGCCCGCAAGGTCATCGAGGAGATTGGCTACAACGATCCGGCTCTGGGTTTCGATGCGAACTCTTGCGCTGTCTTCAGTGCGATGGGTAAGCAGTCGGTGGATATTGCACTTGGCGTGGATGCGCAGACATCGCAGAGCCATGAGCAGGGAGCAGGCGATCAGGGGATGATGTTCGGCTACGCATGCCGTGAGACGGATGAGTTGATGCCCTTCCCCATCCACTACTCGCATCGCATCCTCGAAGAGCTTGCCAAGGTGCGCAAGGGCGGGGTTGAGTTTCTGCGGCCGGACTCCAAATCGCAACTCACGGTGGAATACGACGAGAACCACAAGCCTGTCCGGATCACGACCGTGGTGATCTCACATCAGCACAGTCCGGAGGTTGCCGATCAGGAACTCAAGGCGACGCTCCGAGAGGTTTGTGAACATGTTTTGCCGACCGAATTTCTCGATGCCGAAACGAAATGGTGGCTCAATCCAACGGGCCGGTTCGTGGAGGGAGGCCCCAAGGCCGATGCTGGTTTGACCGGTCGGAAGATCATCGTCGACACTTACGGTGGAATGGGGCGTCATGGCGGCGGAGCCTTCTCGGGGAAGGACCCGAGCAAGGTCGATCGATCCGCTGCCTATGCCTCGCGATGGGTCGCCAAGAATGTTGTGGCGGCTGGCCTGGCTGAACGTTGCGAGGTTCAGGTTGCCTATGCGATTGGCGTCGCGGAGCCGGTCAGTATCCGGTGCGACACTTTCGGTACGGGTCAATTGGATGACCGTCGTCTCGACGGAATCGTTCGCAAGGTGTTCGACCTGCGCCCGGCAGGGATCATCGAGGCGCTCGATCTCCGGCGACCGATCTATCGCCGCACAGCAGCTTATGGTCATTTCGGTCGACCTGAGTTTTCCTGGGAGCGGATCGACAGGGTCGAGGATCTGCGGGCAGAAGCGGGTTCCTAGCCTGGCTGTCCCGGGATTCCTGTAGGCCATCAGAAAATCTTCGGTGCCTGACCGCTGGTGGGGACTATGGTGAGTAGACCGGGTCGGAATCCCGGCTGTAGTGCCTGGCATGGAAGAACAACTCGAAGTCTTTTTCTGCGATATCTGCAACACTTCGGTCCCGCAGAGTGATCTTGAGGCTGCAGCAGCGCGGCGCGTGAAGGGCAAGATCATCGGGTCCTGCTGCTTGGGTGATCTAGATGGAGAATCCGCCGAGCAGGGCTCATCTGGTTCCCGCCCCTCGACGACAGCGTTGGGGGCGATGATGCCGATAGGGGTTGTTCTGCTCGTTGCGGTTGCAGGAGGAACGATGTTCCTCGATACCCGTGTGACCGCGGAGGCTGCCAAGGTCAATGAGCGCATCAGCAGTCTTGAGAGCATGTTCACGAGTCAGGCGAGCCGGGTAGCCGATCTCGACAAGCGGATGGAGGCAGGGGCTTCCAGCACTGATGTCGAGGCGGTCGGCCGGAGTATCGGTGATGTGCGTGGTTGGGTGACCGAGAGCGAGACGCGAGTTCGCGAAGGTCTCGGCGCAGCCGTGGAGCAGGTTCAGGCCGTGAAGCAGGACCTTGAGAGCTTGCAGCGATCGCAACAGGGGTATGGCGAGAAGATTGCTGTGCTGACCCGTGAGGTGCGCAACATGGGTGACGAGGTTGCTGCCATCAAGGAGCTGGGGTCCGGCAGTTCCTCTGGGGGGACTAAGAAGCCGACCGATGATTTTCGCCGGCCTGCGGTGGTTGTAAAACCTGATCCGGAGGCAGAGGTGAAGGCGTTGCTGGGAAAGCTAAAGGATTCTGATCCCGGGACGCGTTTCGATGCAGTGGACAAGCTCGTGCAACTCCGCAATGACGCGGCACGGCCGCACCTGATCGAGATGCTCGACGACAAGGACCCCTTTGTACGTCGGCTCACCGCCGAAGGCTTGAGGGCGTACAGGCATGCTGAGAGTGTTGGCGCTTTGGTGGATGTTCTCGCCGACGATGAGAGTATCGTTCGTCACGCCGCCTACAGTTCGCTGAAAAAGTTGACTGGCCAAGCCATCGTTTTCGATCCCGATGGCGATACCCGTTCGCGGTCGGGTGGTGAGCGTCGATGGAAAGACTGGTGGCGGGCCAACCAGAGTAAATTCAAAGCTGGTAGTTGATCCGGGGCGCAGATCATTCACAGAGGTCTTTGAGGGGGGCATGAGAACACCAAATCGTGCGAAAATAGTTGCGACGATGGGGCCATCGTCGCGATCGAAGACCGTGGTCAAGCGGCTGATCAAGGCCGGCGTTGACGTGTTTCGAATCAATGCGGCGCACACGAGCCACAAGGAAATGGCCACGGATGTGGCTGTGATTCGGCGGGTTGCCCGCGAATTGGGTGCCATGGTCGGCGTTCTGGTCGATTTACAGGGTCCGAAGATCCGGGTCGGCCCATTTCAGGGCGGGGAACCGATCTGGCTTCGCCGCGGCGACGAGGTGGTCATTTCGACGGTGTCCGGTGTTGTTGGTTGCGCCGGAGGCGATGGGCAACCTGCTCGAGTGGGCTGTAGCTATCGCAGCCTCGCCGATGACCTGCGCGCCGAGGAGAACATCTTGCTCGATGACGGCGCCATCGAACTGGTGGTGGTCGATGTGGAAGGCACGGAAATCCGGACGCGGGTGCTGCACGGAGGTCTCCTCAAGCAGTTCAAGGGAGTGAATATCCCCGGGTCCACCGTGTCTGCTGCAAGCCTTTCTGCTGTGGATCTGGAAGATCTGGCTGTTGCGCTCGCCAACGAAGTTGATTTCGTGGCGCTTTCCTTTGTCCGTACGGCAGAGGATGTACGCGCGCTGCGCAAGCATATCGATGCTGCCGGATCCGATGCCTGTATCATCGCCAAGATCGAGCGTTCCGAAGCGGTGGAGAACCTGCTGGAGATTCTGGATGTAGCTGATGGACTGATGGTTGCGCGTGGTGACATGGGGGTGGAACTTGGTCCCGAGGCTGTGCCGGCCCTGCAAAAACAGATCATCCGGACATGTGTCGCTGCCAGGAAACCGGTGATCACGGCGACTCAGATGCTCGAATCCATGGTTTCGAATCCTCGGCCAACGCGGGCCGAAGCTTCCGATGTGGCCAATGCAGTTTATGATGGGACATCAGCGGTGATGCTCTCTGCCGAGACGGCTGCGGGCGATTATCCGGTTCAGTCGGTTCAGATCATGGATTCGGTGATTCGCCGAACCGAAGCGGACATGTTCAGCGACTGGGCGCCTGCCCGTCGGAGTCGGGGCATGCGCGGCGTGGGCACTGTGCAACTGGCGACAGCGCGAGCGGCGGCAGCGGCGGCCATCGAGGTGGGAGCACGAGTGATCGCCGTGTTCACGGAAAGCGGGACGACAGCGCAGTTGCTCTCCGGCGATCGGTCACCCACGCGCATGGTTGCCTTCACGCCGTTCCAGAGGACTGTGCAGCGGCTGTCCTTGACCTGGGGCGTTACCGTCGCGATCAAGCTCACGCGGACGCGCACGAGTCATGAGATGACCCTGGAGGGTGCACGAACCCTGAGGGAGCGGCGTTTGGTGCGCAAGGGGGATCGGGTGATCGTTCTCTCGGGCACGACCCGGACGCGTGGGATGACCAACACCATGCGGATTCGCACCGTGGAATAGCCAGGCTTCGGGGGCGTCTGGCATCATCCGGGCGGGTTGAGACCCCGGTAGCCGTGGTGCTTGTGGGGGTGGGAATGGGCGATGCGATGTCAGGATTGTGGTGGCCAAGTTGCGGTTGTGGGCTTTTGGGCCGGTTTTAGCCCGCTCACAAGGCCGTGGCTTCTTCCATCTTGCAGGTCAGAAGGCTGTAGAAGTCGGGGGGGGTGCCTTGATTCCCCGGTCACGGTCGCTACATTGCTCCGCCTTCAAGATGGCTCCGGGTTCCGGACTCGGGCCCTTGAGAGACCGCAGGAGAGGTTGCTTAGGCATGACCAAGACCACGTTTGCGACTGAAGACGACCATTTGCAGGCCATGACATCATGGTACGTTGTGGATGCGTCCGAGCATGTGCTGGGCCGTATGGCGTCGCGGATCGCAGAGGTGCTGATGGGTAAGCACCGACCGCTCTACACCCCGCATATCAATGTTGGGGAGGGAGTGGTCGTCGTGAATGCATCGAAGGTCAAGTTGACGGGTGCCAAGCGTGAAGGGCGAATTTACCGGAGCTATAGCGGCTATCCGGGCGGTTTGAAGAGGCGAAGCACCGGTGATTTGCTGGAGCAGAACCCCGAAGAACTGATCACGCTCGCCGTCCGCCGGATGCTCCCCAAGACGCGTATAGGCCGGGCCATGCTGAGCAGGCTGAAGGTCTACGGCGGCGCTGACCACCCACACATGGCGCAGACGCCGAAGAAACTTGAGATCTGAGTAGGAGAACACGTGGTAGTGAATCCGTATGTCTGGGGTACCGGTCGCCGAAAGACCTCTGTTGCCCGAGTTCGTATCAAGTCGGGCTCTGGCCAGTTTGTTGTTAACGGCAAGCCGATGGACGAATTCTTCACGACGGCGAATACGCGGCGATCCGTGCAGCGCTGTTTTACGGCCACGGAGTCGGGTGCCGGCTACGATGTATGGGTGAATGTCAATGGCGGTGGAATCACCGGACAGGCAGATGCCGTGAGCTTGGGGCTCGCGCGGGCCCTGAAAGTCGACAACCCGGAACTCGAGGCCGTGCTGCGTGAAAACGGGTTGCTGACGCGTGATCCCCGGATGGTCGAACGCAAGAAGTATGGTCTTCACAAGGCCCGGCGTGCGACTCAGTTCTCGAAGCGTTGATCCGTTGGATTTCCCACCGGTTGTTCTTTTGGCGATTTCCTGATTCTCGCCGCACGGGCGCGTCCCGAGGAGATCTCAGACCAGAAGCGAGGGCGTTCCGCTATGGCTGGCCATTCCCACTCCGCCAATATCAAGTTTCGTAAGGACCGGGTCGATGCGGCCCGGGCGAAGGCCTTTTCCAAGGTGGCTCGACTGATCACGGTCGCTGCCAAGATGGGCGGTGGCGATATTGCTTCCAATCCTCGGTTGCGGTTGGCGGTCGAGAAGGCACGCATCGCCAACATGCCCAAGGACAATGTCGACCGGGCGATCAAGAAGGGTACCGGTGAGGGTGATGTCGGGCAGTTCGAGGAGATCGTGTACGAGGCCTATGGGCCCTGCGGGGTCGCGGTGATGCTCGATGTTCTGACCGACAACAGAAATCGAACTGGACCCGAGATCCGAAAACTCTTCGAGCGATCGGGCGGAAATCTTGGGTCTTCGGGTTCGGTCGCCTACATGTTCGAACGGAAGTCCGTGTTCGTGGTCGAGGGTGGTGTCGAGTTCGGGGAAGACCGCTTGATGGAGGCCACGATCGAGGCGGGGGCCGATGATCTGGTGGCGGTAGGTGACACCTTCGAGATTCAAGGCCCGCCAGGCGAATTCCTCTCGATCAAGGAGGGTCTCGAAGCCGCGCAGGTACCTCTCATGAGGGCGGAGGTGACGATGATTCCCCAGACAACGGTCCAACTCGAGAGCGCTGATGATGCGCGCAAGATCCTCAAGCTTCTGGCAGGCCTTGAAGAACACGATGACGTGCAAGGTGTTTCGGCTAATTACGAGATCGATGATGCGATCATGGCTGAGATCGGCGAGGAATTGTGAAGGCTTATTACGCAGGGTGTGACGATTCCGTAGCAGAACTCCTGCAGGCAGAAATAGGCAGGCCTCTGGAGCGAGGTTTGCCCGTTGAGCCGGCGGAGGGCGATCTCATCTTCATCGAGACTTCCAGTGACGATTCTGTGGCGGGAGATCTTTGCGGCGGCAATGCCTTTTCGGCGTGTCGGGCCATCAAGCAGGTGCCGGGGGTTTATGTTTTCTTGGTTGCTCGTGCGACGGATCGCTTTGCGGCGGAGATCGCCAGGTTTTGCCTCGCCGATGGCTGTGTTCTGAAAGGCGAGGGAGGCCTCAAGGGGTTGGAAGCCGTGCACAAGAAGCTGGCTCCTCCCCGTGTCCTCGCGGTGGAGAAGATGCTGGCGGAACTGGAAGCCGAACTGGCCTCGGATGAGGGTCGCCGGGAGTCCGGCATCCAGAAGATGCTCGGGCGTGAGCGGCAGGAATGGGTTCTGGAGACCTTGACCGATGATGAGACAGGTCTCTTCGCCGGACCGTTTGCCAGTTTCAAGCTCGATGAGGAGTTCAAGCGCGCGATGCGTTTCCACCAGTCCTTGTCCCTGATCCTTCTGGATATAGGCGCTGGCAGCAACCATTTGCCGGCGAAGACCAATGAGCGGAGTTTGTTCTTTGCCGAGGTAGCAGCAGTGTTTCTGAGTGGGTGCAGGGGCATTGATACCCTGGCCCGGTTCACCGAGACGGCCTTCCTGTTCCTGCTGCCGGGGACGGGCATCGACGGTGCCATCATCCTGGCTCGTCGTCTGCAAGAGGAACTGGCGGGTCGCGAGTTTTCTTCGGGGAGTTCGGTTGAGGCCTGCATCGGCATCGCCACGATTCCAGCATCGGGCATCGAGCGTCGCGATCAGTTCTTGGCCCGTGCGGAAGCCTGTCTCAGGCTTGCACAACAGGGTCAAGGCGATGACGGGTTGTGCGCCTCCTGGGATTGATCGCTGGCTTGATGCTGAGGCTTGGCGGCTGAGTTCGCAATCAACTCGCTGCTAGAGCTCTTCGATCACGTGGATTTTCCAGTCGTGTCCGGCGGTGATCTCATGGATCTGATCGACACGAAGGTCCGCGGGTATTCCCAGCTTTGGTGGGGGCTGGATCACGAAGTCAGTGCTGGCTTGCTGGGTGCGCAGGTGGTGAGCGAGGCTGCTCACATAAACACCTTCGGGCACGACCATGCCAGGCCCTTCCTCGTAGCGCAATTCGACGAAAGCCTGTCGGAGGAGTTCTATCTTGATGAGGTGGCCGGACACGGAGAGGGTGAAGCTGCGCCGGTCCGGTGTCTCCGGATCGTGGGGTTTGATCGCGGCCGTACCGAGGAGGTGGATGGCAGGGGTTTGCTCTTTGATCTTTTGCCATCCGAGGGCGGCATGCATGGGGCCGGGGAGGTTTTGACGTCTTTTGAAGTCCTCGCCGAGGCAGTCGTAGATCACCTTGGGCTGATCGCGCCGGATGGCTTCCAGGAAGGTGCTGAGGGCCTTCTTCGGTGTCCGGAAGGACCGTGAGATCCAGCGGCTATCGTCTGGCCCACACCACAGGCGTGTGAACGTGCAGCAGCCGCCCGCGGACAGGAGCGGCAAGGTCGCTGCCAGAGCAAGAATGGCGGGGAAGTCCCGGCGTGATCGACTCATCAGGGAGTTATTAAAATATGGAGGATGCCGGAGGTTATACTTGGACTAGTCGTTCTACCTTGCCAGAGAATTCTCGGTAGGCGAATTGTGATTCTGCTCTCTACCCTGCCCCACAGGGTAATGGTCACTGAACCCACGTAATACCATGAACTATTCCTCCCGCTTGATGTTGTCGTTTTTGGTCTGTATAGCGCCGCCTGTTCTGGTGGCCCAGAACGAAGAAGAGATTGCGAACGATGGCAGCAAGAAAGTTGTTGTCCCAGACTCCGTTGATGGCGATGCCTTTGGGGATCAGGCCGGAATGCTCGAGCACGACGAGCACGAGGGGCACCAGCACGCTTCCGATATCGATTGGACCAAACCGGAGGCGAACAGCTGGTTCCCTCGGACCATGCTCGATCTCGGATCATTCTTCCAGGAGGAAGATGCGAGTGGGGTGTTCAAGTTCAAGAACCCGACGAAGGCGATCTGCCAGTTGAAAGATCTGGCGGGCAGTTGTACCTGCACGCATGCCGTTATTCGAATCGGCGGCCGTAAGTACGTCTACGACAGTGAGAAAAACCTATCGCGAGTGCTGAGCAAGGACGGGAATGAAGTCAAGGAGCGCGTCTCGCACATCAATGTAGGGCCGGGCGAGTCCGGTGAACTCGAAGTTCACATGAATATAGGTGGCTTCCAGGGTGACAAGGAAGCCAATCTGACCATACAGACCAGCGATCCTGACATGCCGTTGACCACGTTGCATTGGAAGGCTACGGGAGCCACCTACTTCATTGCGGATCCTCCGGACATCGCGCTGAACGAGATGGACTGGGCTGACAAGCGGGAATTTCAGTTCGAGATCACTTCGCCTCTGAAGAAGGATTTCGAAATCACCGGCCACGATCCCTTGCCTGCCACGATGAAGATCTCGTATCGCAAGGAAATGCGAGGTGACAAGGCTGTTTGGCTTGTCCAGGGAAGCTATGGTCCGGGAGTCGATCCGCGTGATGGCGGCGGCCAAATTGTTTTCAAGACGAATGTCGAGGACAAGACCGTCACGGTCGGGGTTTCGGCCATCGTCAAGGGCCCACTTGAGATGACGCCGGGTGGATTCTTGAGCTTCGGTGCTGTGCGCTCATCCGAGGGCAAGACCATGACGATCACCTTGACGCCGGTCGGCGAGTTTGAACTCAATGTGAATGAACTCGAAGTGACGGGCTTGAGCCTCAAGGCGGCGGACAAGAAGTTCTTCGGGGTTTCGCATCGAAAGGATGGCAAGAGTGTGAAGGTTGATTTGACGATCAAACCAGGCATTCCTAGGTCCATTGTCCGAGGAACGCTGAAGGTTCATCTCAACCACCCCGGCGCCAAGATGAAGGAAGTAATGTTCAACGGATTCGTCCGCTGAGTATGGGATCGACACTATCTGCGATTCTGATTGAACAGGGTGCCCTGACCCAGGATCAGGTAGCACAGGCTCAGTCTCTGGGTGCGAGTCGCGGTTTGCCGCTGGAGAAGGCCATCGGTGCCTTGGGTCTCGCCACAGAGGAGGTCGTGTATGAGGCGCTTGCCGGGACTGCCGGCCTGGGTTTTGTTGATCTCGGTCAGAAAGCTCCGGGACAGGATGTCATTGCGCGCATCCCGGTCGAGCAGATAGAGCAGAACGGAGCCCTGCCGGTTGCCGAGAAGGATGGATGCCTTTACGTGGCGATCGATGATCCGGTGAAGGTCTTCGTCGCCGATACTCTCGAATTCATCGCTGGGTGTGAAGTTCGTTGTGTCCTGGCCGCACCGAAGGCCTTGAAGGATGCGATTGGCCGCATCGCTGCTGGCAAGGTTGCTCGCCCCAGCAAGAAGGCTGCGAGTACTGCCAAGGGTGATGATCCTGATGCACCGATCATCCGATTGGTAGAGAGCACGATTCAGTCTGCGCTCGATGCGCGGGCCAGTGACATCCACGTGGAGCCTTTCGAGGGGCGCGTCCGCGTCCGTTTCCGTGTCGACGGGGTGCTTCGCGAGCATGCATCGTTGGAGGAAACTCTGATGGGGCCGCTGACGTCGCGACTGAAGATCATGGCATCGATGGACATTGCCGAGAAGCGCAAGCCACAGGACGGCCGGATCAATTTTCGGGCCTCTGATCGTTCGATCGATGTGAGGACTTCGGTGTTGCCATCGAGCCATGGTGAGACGATCGTCATGCGTCTTCTGGACAAGGAAGAAGGGTTGCGCTCCCTGGAATCGTTGGGTTTTGGCGGTGAGGACAACGAACGTTTTCAGAACATCATCAAGCGCCCCAACGGCGTGTTCCTCGTCACGGGTCCGACCGGTTCGGGCAAGACCACCTCTTTGTATGCCGCACTGAAAACGCTCAATCGCAGCGATACGAAGATCATCACGGCCGAGGACCCTGTCGAGTTCGATATCGCCGGTATCAATCAGTGTCAGGTGCATCCGCGTATCGGTTTGACCTTTGCGCGGATCCTGCGCTCCATGTTGAGACAGGCTCCCAATATCATTTTGGTGGGTGAGATCCGTGATGCTGAGACCGCCGAGATTGCCATCCAGGCGGCTTTGACGGGCCACCTGGTCTTTTCGACGCTCCACACCAATGATGCGCCATCGGCGATCACCAGATTGATCGATATGGGAGCTAAGCCCTTCCTGGTATCGGCGAGTGTGCAGGCGGTCATGGCGCAACGTTTGGTGCGAGTTCTCTGCAAGGAATGCAGTGCTCCTTACCGCCCTTCCGAGACGGAGATTCGTTCTCTGGCCCTGGAACCGGAACGGTTTGAAGATGTGGAGTTCCGCGGCCCACGAGGCTGCCCTGCCTGTGACCAGACCGGTTACCGCGGGCGGATCGGCCTGTTTGAACTCATGGCCATGGATAACAGCTTGCGCGAGATGGTCTTCCGAGGGGAATCGACAGTGGGCTTGCGTTCCTACGCGCGGACTTCGGCGGGGATGCGGAGCCTCAAGGAGGATGGGATCGCCAAGGTCACGCAAGGCATCACGTCCGTCGAAGAGTTGCTCCGGGTGACATCGCTGTCTTGATCGTCAGGCCCGGACGCCAAGAGTTGCTGGTCTCGTATCTTGGTCCATGTTGTTAAATTACCGAGATCCTCTCGGCCCCATCTCTCGCCCCTGCCTTTTGGGCCGATGATGCTCGTATCGACGGCGTGGTGGGCCGGTTGGAGCCGGTGTCGAGGATTTTGAGCGATGTTGGCGGAGTCAGAAACCCAGGAATCTGTGCAAGCTGATGCGAGACTCGGAGCATTTGCCGCCTATTCTGAGACAGATGTCTGACGTCAAGGAATTGCTGGATGCTTGCTACGAACAGGGGGCTTCGGATCTTCACCTGTCGGTGGGCCGCCCGCCCGTGCTGCGCTTGCGCGGCGGGCTGCACGAACTCGATGGGCCAAAGCTGACACCCGAGGATACGCTGGCGATGGCCTTGGATCTGATGCCCGAGCGGAATGCGGAAGAGTTTTCGGAAGGAGGCACCACCGATTTTGGCTATGCCCACGGCGATAAGTGCCGGTTCCGGATCAGTATCTTGCGGCAGAAGGGTGACTGTGGCCTGGTGATGCGCTTGATCCCGCACAAACTCCTGTCCTTCGAGCAGATCGGTCTCCCCGAGTCGGTCAAGGGTCTCTTGAATCTTCACCGGGGGCTGATTTTGGTGACGGGTCCGACGGGCTCGGGAAAGACCACCACCCTGGCGACGATGCTCGATTGGATCAACGAGAATAGAGAATCGCACATCGTCACCATCGAGGACCCGATCGAGTATTACCACTCGCACAAGCGCAGCCAGATGACGCAGCGAGAGGTGGGCACGGATGTGCCGAACTTTTCCGAATCCATGCGCCGGGTGCTCCGCCAGGATCCCGATGTGATCCTTCTGGGCGAGATGCGTGATCTGGAAACCACGTCTTCGGCCATCACGGCTGCGGAAACGGGTCACCTCGTTTTTGGAACCTTGCACACGACCGGTTCGGCTCGAACCGTTGACCGCATCATTGATCAGTATCCTACCGATCAGCAGGAGCAAATCAGATCGCAGCTGGCGGTGGCCCTGGTCGCCGTGATTTCTCAGGTTTTGCTGCCCACTGCGGATGGGGTGGGGCGTGTGGCGGCCTTCGAGATCATGCTGACCAATCCCGCCATCGAGAATCACATCCGCAAGTGCGAGACGTTCAAGATCCCGTCGGTGATCCAGACCAGTCGCCGTGAAGGGATGATGCTGCTCGATGATTGCCTGCTCGATCTCTATCGCGAGGGGCGAGTCAGCAAGGACGAAGCCCTCGATCATTCCTTTGACGCCAAGAGGATGGTGCAGCGCATGGGCGGGGAGGTCTGATCCATGGCCGGGCGGCGGCTCATTGGCCAGATTCTCAAGGACCAGGCTGCTATCCACGAGGGGCAGATCCAGGAGGCGCTCACGGTGCAGCGTGAGAAGGGTGGCCGCATCGGCGAGATCTTGCTGGGACTCGAGCATATCGAGCGGGCTGACCTGGCCAAGGCCTTGGCTGCCCAGGCTGGCATGCCTTTCGTCGATCTCGGCACCCAGGCGCCCTCGGTGGATGCGATTGGCAAGCTGGACGCCGGGACAGCCAGGGCGTTTGGGGTGATTCCTGTGTCGCTCAGCGGCAAGGAACTGACCGTCGTGCTGGGCGATCCCTTGAATGCGTCGGTGCTCACCGATCTCGCTTTCACCACGGGTCTGGAGGTCACTGCAGCTGTTGCTGACGAGAAGCTGATCCGCGAAGCGCTCGATCGGTTCTACGTCGAGGAGGCCGTGCCGACCAAGGACAAGATGAAGGAGTTGGTCGACGATCTCCAAAGCCAGGGCGGCAAGTTAGATCTCGATGACAAGGCTGCGATGGCCTCGGCTGCACCGGTTGTCAAGCTGCTCAACTACGTTCTCTATCAGGCGATCAAGGACAAGGCTTCCGATATCCACCTCGAGCCCTTCGAGGGCGAATTCAAGATTCGCTACCGTGTCGATGGAGTTCTTTATGAACTCGAAGCGCCACCGCCACACTTGGCGGTGGCCCTCACGTCTCGCGTGAAGGTGATGGCGGATCTGGATATCGCCGAGACGCGATTGCCGCAGGATGGGAGGATCGAACTCACTGTCAGCGGCCATCCGGTAGATCTTCGAGTATCGACCTTGCCGACGATGGCGGGGGAGTCTTGTGTGTTGCGCGTGCTCGATCGCTCCGTGGTTGCTCTCAATCTCAACAATCTGGGATTTGGTGACCATGACAAGCAAGCGATCCGCAATCTGATCGGCTTGCCTCATGGCATCGTTTTGGTGACGGGACCGACGGGTTCGGGCAAGACGACCACCTTGTATGCCATGCTCAACGAGGCGAATGCGGTGGACGTCAAGATCATCACGGTCGAGGATCCAGTCGAGTACGACCTCGAAGGCATCGTGCAGATCCCGGTCAATGATGAGATCGGAGTCAACTACGCGCGTGTTTTGCGGACGATCTTGCGGCAGGACCCCGACATGATCCTGGTAGGTGAGATTCGTGATCCGGAAACGGCCCAGACTGCCATCGAGGCCAGCTTGACCGGTCACCTGGTCTTCTCGACGCTGCACACCAATGATGCGCCATCGGCCATCACTCGCCTGGTCGATATCGGGATCGAGCCCTTCTTGATCACCGCGACACTCGAAGCGGTCCTCGCACAGCGGCTGGTGCGCAGGATTTGCGCGGAGTGTAAGACCTTCTATGACCCCGGTGAAAATGTGCTCCGCGAGCTGCAGTTGACCGCGGACGATGTTGGCGGCAAGCAATTCGCTCATGGCAAGGGCTGTTCGGCCTGTAACTTCACCGGTTTCAGGGGGCGTTTGGCGATCAATGAGCTGATGATTGTGGATGACCGCCTCAAGCATCTGATCTTGGAGCGGACCAGCATCGATGGCCTGCGGGAGGCCGCCATCGAGTCAGGTATGGGATCTTTGCGTGATGCCGGCCTGAGCGCGATCTATGACGGCGTGACAACGGTTGAGGAAATCTTGCGGGAGACGATGTACAGCTAGCCAGAGCGCCTGGGACGGCTCTGGAGGCGGGTTTGCTGGAAGCGGCCTTCGTGCGTTGACTTGGGGCCACCCTCTCGCTACCTTGCTCCGCCTTTCCCACCCAGAACCATGAAGATCAAGATCCGTAGATCCAACCGTAAGCGCGCCAAGAAGGTCGGCTTCCGGAGCCGTTCCAAGACGGTGGGCGGACGCAAGATCATCAAGCGCAAGCGCCGGAAATCAGGGAAGTTCCGCGTTGGCTAGGAGTCTGAAGTCGCCTCTGGCGGCTGCTGACCGCTTGCGGACCGCCGCTGGCGGAACTCTGGTGATCGGGCAGCAGCGGTTGATTCAAACTGCCGGGGATAAGGCTGGCACCTGGCGATGGTGAGTTGGATGGACGATGAGCGATGAAGAATCCCCGTGTCCTTGGAGGCATCTGTGCCATCGTGACTCTGGTCTTGGCGAGCATCGCCTTTGTGCTGTTCCAGCAGTCGGAGCGGGATGAGGCTGCGATCTCGGATCTCTTGCTTTCTGTCCAGGTAGAACAAGAGCGTGACCGGTTGGATCGATCGGCGATTTCTGATCTGTTGCGGCAACTCTCCAAGCAGCATGAGGCGACGCCCGATGATCGCTTGGTCCATGAGAAGGCATGCCTTGAACTCCTCATCAATCGGGTCAAGGATGCTTGGGAGACGCATGCGGGACTGGCGCTGCGATTGGACGCGGCCCCGCACGATCTCTTGCTGGGAGCGCGTATCCTGCAGAGGTTGCACGCCAGCACGGGTGCTCATGTTCATGTGGTAGATGCCATGGGATTTGCCGAGCGATGCTTCGAGCAGACCGGGTCGCCAGGGGCATTGTTTTTGGCCTGGCAATGTGCAGACCGGAGTGGTCGCGACGAGGACAGGAGTCGCATAGGCTCTGTCTTGATCGATGATCATGGAGATTCCCCCCAGGGGCGGTTTGTGGCGAGCATCTGGGATGAGAGCTTGACCGCGGCGCAACTCCAGCGACGCCTGCAAGATCTTCAGGGTGAGTTCGACCCCATGCCGGCGGAACTGGATATTGCCCTGGCGCACTTGTTGCTCAAAAAGGGCGATCAGCAGTCGATCCTCGAGGCCGTGGATCGCCTGGATACCGTGCTCGCTGACTTTCCTGTCAGCATAGGCGCGCGCCATCTACGGGCTTTGGCTCACCATCATGACAAGGAAGACGATCGACGGAACTATCACCTGAAGTGGCTCATGGAACATGCCGAGGCAACCGATCCCCGTCGCGCGATCTGGCAGGGCCTCCTGGGGAAGTAAATTCCGGCTTCCTTACGCCCTACAAATTTCTGTTACTCGATGATTCCGGGCACCCTCGCTCTTGACGCTCGAGGTGCCTCACCTTCATCTGATGTGATGACCACCTCCTTGATGTTTGACGTTACTCGCGAGAACTTCGAATCGGAGGTCGTGCCGCAGTCTGCGAACGTCCCCGTGCTGCTGGACTTCTGGGCAGACTGGTGTGAGCCCTGCAAGTCGATGGGGCCGGTCCTGGAGCGGCTCCTTGCGAAATATGGCGGCGCCTTCGTGATCGGCAAGATCGACACGGATCAGCAGTCCGAACTCGCCGGATTGTTCATGCAGCGCATCTTCCAGGTGAGCAGCATTCCATTTTTCGTGTTGCTGAAGGAAGGCAAGCCCGTTGATGCCTTCGCCGGTGCCGTCGGCGAGGCGGAGATCGAGAATTTCCTCGGAAAACACGGAATTCAGCCCATCGAGGGCGGCGATGGGGGCGAATCTGAGGATGGCGGGCCCACTCCTGAGGCCATTCTGACCGATGGCCGTCGGGCTGCCATGGCTGGTGATGCTGCGGCGGTCAGGGAGGCCTTGGCGGCCATGCCCGAAGGGCATGATCTGGCGGCGGAGGCGACGCGTCTACTCGAGGGCCTCGAGTGGCTGGAGATCGAGTTGACCGATACCCCCTCGCCTGCTGGAGTTTTGCTCGAGCAGGGGCGGACGCATCTCCGTGCGGGGGACCTGGAATCGGCCATGGAGGCACTTCTCGCGGCCTTGGCGGCTGACAAGGATCATGCCAAGGGGCTCGGCCGACGGGCCATGCTCTTGTGTTTTTCGCTGGCGGGTGAGGATAGCGAGGCGACCGAGCAGTTCCGCCGTCGCATGGCGACCGTGCTCTTCTGAGCGGTTTCTGGTCACTCCGGTGCGGACATCCCTGTGCTGGCGGTGGGCGCTTAGGGGGCTTCGGCGGCACTGCGAAGGTGAGAACCTCGCCTGTACCTAACCATCGGTGTCATGGCCGTTACATAAGTGGTGCAGCAAGGCTCCGTCGACAGCGCTACTTGTAGCAACAACCGTATAGAGCTACATTGCAGCGGAAGAATTCTGGAATCGATCAGTCGATTTCCCCTGACCACATACGAAAGAGCGATCCATGGCAAAGCAGGGTCTATCACGAGCTCCGTTGTCCGCCGCACCGCAGGGTGTCGCGCCGCAGGGTGTTGCACCGCAGGGTGTCGCACCGCAGGGATCGCCGCCACCATCCGCGGCGATCAGTCCTGGAGGAGGAGGGAACCTCCCGAATGCCGGTCCTGGATATGATCTGGCACCGTGGAGACCGTCCGCTACTGACAAGTGGGATTGGGACAAGGCGGCGCATCTTTTGCGTCGAGCCGGGTTCGGAGGCACGCCCGAGGAGATCGAAGCTGCGGTCGCGCTCGGGATGGATCGCACCGTCGATATCCTTGTGACCCCTTCGACCACGGGATTGCAGGAGTACGGTTCGCGTGTCTTGCCCCACGGCGAGGCCCTCAATCTGACCTACGATCTGAATGGTCAGCGTGCCCAGTGGCTCTACGAGATGGCTTACTCCTTCTATCCGCTGAAGGAGAAGATGGCTCTGTTCTGGCACGACCACTGGTCGGTGGGTATCGCCGCTGGAACCCATGCGCCGCTTTTGAACCGGCACATCAATCTGTTCCGGCAGCACGGGTTGGGTAAATTCCGCAACATGGTGCTCGCGGTGACCAAGGACCCGGCCATGCTTCGCTGGCTCGACAACTATATCAACGGCCGCAAGGTCGGCGGTAAGCCGACATTGAATGAGAACTATGGCCGTGAGCTGCTCGAGCTCTACACCATGGGTGTCGACAATGGCTACACCCAAGACGATGTCGAAGAAGCCTCCAAGTGCCTGACCGGCTGGTCGATGCGCGGCTACAACAGCTTCTACTACAATCGTGGGTATCACATCGCTGGTGCCAAGACGGTCCTCGGTAAGAAGATCAGCAACGGCAATTCAGGCAACCAAGGGATGCAAGACGCCTACGATCTGGTCGACGTGATTCTGGGTCGGCTTGAGCCTGCGGAATTCCTCTGCGACAAGATCTGGCGTTACTTCGTCAACGAGGCTCCTCCGCCGGCGACCTTGGCCCTGTTGGCCACGCGCTTCCGGCAGGATGGCTATGACATCCGTTCCTTGATGAATGCTGTCCTGCGCAGCAATATCTTCTATGCCAAGGGTTCACGGCGATCGCTGATCAAGAATCCGGTGGAATACGTGGTGGGCAGCATCCGTAACACGGGGCTTACCCCGCTGGCTCGCTGGCGTCTTCTGGGTGCCAGGGTGGAAGCTGCCGGTTATCCGCTACTGCGCTATACCAGCCCCGCGGGCCTCGACGATGGGAAGGCGTGGATCGATACCGCTGCCCTCATCAGCCGGATGAACTGGACGAATGAGTTGACCCAGGTGTCGACCACGGCAGGCACTCAAAACCGCTTCAACTTTGGTCATGAAATCCTGCGGAAGAACCTGACGACGGACGTTCAGATCGTCGACCATTACCTGAGCATCCTCGTGGATGGCGACGCTCCGGCGAAGGTGAGGACGGACCTCATTGACTTCATGAACCGGATTGATTCCGGGCCACGGAAGTTCAGCATTTCCAATCAGAACATCGTCAACGGCAAGGTGCGTGGGCTTGTTCATCTAATCCAATCTCTGCCCGAGTATCAGATCAACTGAGAGGACACTGCGATGAGTTCAACGAGACGTGATTTTCTTGTCGGCGGTCTCTCGGCAGGTGCTGCGGTTCCTCTCCTGGGCGGTGGCGCACAGCTCGCTCCCAAGTGGATGCAGGCGGCCGCTGGCTCTGGACCGGGTGATCAGGTCACCGTGATCATTCAGCTCAGCGGAGGCTGGGACTGGATGAACCTGATGGTGCCGGCCGATGCCGGGGTCTACTACAAGGCCCGTCCGAACACCGGGATCCCCAAGAACAAGACCCTGGGAAGGATCGACAACAAGACGGCAACGGCTACCTACTGGCATCCCGCCGTGCAGGCCTTCAAGGATCTGTATGGGCGTGGCGATCTGGCTTTGATCCAGAACGTTGGTTATCCCAAACCGAATCTGTCCCACTTCCGTTCCTACAAGAAGTGGCATTCGGCGGACCCGGCGGCGACCACGGTGTCGACGGGGTGGCTCGCGAACTGGCTAAAGAAGGGATACACGGGTGGTTTCTCGATCCCGGCACTGAATATTGACCGCCGGTTGAACCCTGCGTTCGCGACGGCCCGCGTACCGGTCCTTCGGAGTCTCAGCACCTACAAGATCAACAGCGATACAAAGTCTCCATCGGGCCAGGATAAGGCGCTTGAACTGCAACTCATGGAGTCGAATGCCGCAGTGTTGCGGCCGACCGCGGCTCCGACTTTGCAGTTCTTGACCAACTCGACGAAGGGTGCTTTCAGCGACAGTCGTACGCTGCCGGCGATCGGGGCGAACTACGTGCCCAAGGCTACTTATCCGTCGAATGCGGCCAGATTCACATCGGATCTTCAATTGGCGGCACGGCTCATTTCGGGAGGCCTCAAGAGCGATCTTTATTATCTGAATGTCGGTGGCTGGGATCACCACGCGAATCAGGTGCTCGCAAACGATTCGACGCAGGGCAAGTTCGCAACCATGACCGGCTATCTGAGTGCGGGCATCAAGGCCTTCATCGATGACATGAAGGCTTGGGGCAAGGACAAGAACGTTGTCGTGATGGTGTTCAGCGAGTTCGGCCGCCGTGTTGGCCAGAATGGCTCGCTGGGTTGCGATCATGGCCATGGTGGTCTGGCTCTGATGGCTGGCACGCCGGTGACCGGAGGGACCTACGGGAACTACCCTGATCTGTCCAAGGTGACGACGCCCTACTCGAGGTATTACCTGCCCTTCGACGGTCGCTCGACCGACTTCCGTAGCCTGTACGCGACCTTGCTGGAGAAGTGGATGGGCACGAAACACGGGCCGATCCTCGGTGGGAAATTCCCGCTCCTGGGCTGCTTGCCCTGAGCGGAGGTGGATGATCGAGCGTCGGCCTGTTGCCGACGCTCGCGTTCGAGCGGAGCATGGTGGCCTTACCCTTGGATGTTCCGTTGTGGTGGTTCATCACCGCCTTGTCGCTGGCGGCCTTGATCTTGGGGATCGCCAAGTCCGGCTTCGGCGGAGGCTTGGGAATTATTGCTGTGCCTCTGGTCGCCTCCTGCCTGCGCGTTGATCACGCCGTCGGCGTCATGTTGCCGATCCTGATCGCGGCTGATCTGGTCGCGGCGTGGCAGCACCGCCAGCACTGGTCACGGCGCCATGTTCGCGACACGGTCATCGGTGCCCTGTTCGGGATCATAGTGGGGACCTGGGCTCTCTGGTCCATGCAGGCCGCCGGGCATCTGATCCCGATGCTCAATGGCGTGATCGGTGGCATCTGCTTGTTCTTCGTCTTCTTGCAGATCTGGAGATTACGCGGCGGCTGGGTTCCGCGTCTTCCGGATAACTCGACGGCGGCGGTCTCGTCGGGGTTCTTGTGTGGAGTCGTATCGACCGTCTCCCACTCGGCGGGCCCGATCATGTCCGTGTTCCTGCTCGAGCACGGAATGGCCAAAAGGGTTCTGGTGGCAACCCTGGTGATCTTCTTCTTTGTGGTCAATCTGGCGAAGATCCCGACCTACGGTTGCTTGGGACTGATCACGGTCGAGACCCTGAAGACCTCGTTGATCTTCTTCCCACTGGTGCCCATCGGCGCGTTGGTGGGCTTGTGGATGCATCGACGGATCCAGGAAGGACCCTTCGTCGCCATCATGTATGTGGGTGCAGCCGCGGCTGGTGCCCACATGATTTACAAGGCTCTGGCCTGAGTTGTGAGGCCGGTCAATGATGCGATGCAGGAGCGAGTCCTGTCATTCGGGCATATCGGCGTGTGAACCGATGACCTTATCGACAAGTCCGTACTCGCAGGCTTCGTTAGCGTTCAACCAGAAATCACGCTTGATGCTATCGAGAAGGATCTCGGGGTCCTTGCCGGTAGCAGTGGCGATGATCTGTCCGTAGCGCTGACGCAGCTTGATGACTTCTTGTGCCGTGATGTCGAGGTCGGATGCTGTTCCGTAACCCGTTGTTGAGGGTTGATGAATCATGAATCGGCTCTCGGGCAGGCTGAATCGCCTTCCCTTTTCAGCGGCGAGTTGGAGCAGGATTCCTGCCGAGGCGCAGAGTCCGTTGACTACCGTATAGATCGGCGGCCGGACGAAGCGAAGCATGTCGTAGATAGCAAAGCCTGAGTCAGCACTACCGCCAGGGGAATTGATCATCACCTTGATTGCGCGCTCAGGGTCCATCTGTTCCATGGCCAGGAGTCGGGACATGCAATCGCGGGCCATCTTGTCGGTGACAGGTCCTGCCAGCAAGATTGTCCGCGCCTTGAGCAGATATCGCTCAAGGTGTGCGTCGTTCCGGGTGGTCGCTTCCTCCGCAGCATCGTCATCATCGATTCGTGGGAAGCCGTCGGTGTTCGAGATCTCCATCTTCAGGATCCTTTCCTTATTCCTGTCTGCTTCGGCTCCCCTCTCTCGTGAATTGAGTGGATTGCACGAATACCGAAAAATTCGCTGTAGCGTGGATAGCTTGTCTTCGGCAGATAAACAAGACGCTGGCTGGACGATGCCCGGATCCATTCAAAAAACGCTTGCCTGCCCTTGCGGACCAAGGCCGGCAGGGATAGCCTGATTTCATCGCTGGGGAGGGCAACTCCTGTTGCCGGTCCCGCGATCTACTGCTTCCGGCCGGCCCTTGTTTCAGGCTTGATGGCAGTGGCACGGGAGGGCGTTCTAGAGTTGCAGGTCCTCGGCTGAGGGCATTTCACTTTGCTCGGCTGGGGTGATTCCGGCAACTCAGAAGCCTTCACGACACGCCTTCCACAGACGTGGGGGGTGACACCACAAGGTGTTCGCAGATGGGAGTTCCGCCCGTCAGGGCGAAGGTTTCGAGGCTCTTTGAGTGTCGATCCGATGCAAAAAGACCCAAGAATGGGCGTGATCAATCCGATTGCTTGCCCGCGATGAAAACGGAAGTGACCCGATGAGTAACACGGGAGTTGACCCGATGAGTGATAAGGAGAGCCCTCGCGGAGGAGGATCTGGAGGCGGTGGAGGCGGCGGTGGCCAGAAACGTTGGCGGAATCGCCGGCGTCGTCGCAGGACCAGGAAAGATCCGGACTTCATCCCGGAAGTCGAAGGTGAAACCGAGGAGGTTTCCGGCGTCCTTGGCCTCCAGCGGGATGGTTCGGGATGGCTGCGACAGGTCAAGAACAGCTATGTCCCGGCAGAAGAGCCGGACATGGATGTGCACGTTCCTCCTGGCCTGATCCGACAGTTCAAGTTGCTCGAAGGCAGCGAGATCGCTGGTTCTGCCGGAGTCCCCAGTCGTGGCGCACAACGGATGACCTTGGTGACGGTGGAGAAGGTGGATGGCATGGATCCTGAAGAGTCCATGACCCGCGCCTTCTTCAAAGACCTCACCGTCATCGACCCCGAGCCGCAGTTTGTTCTAGAGCCTGGTGATGGTGATGGCGATATGAGTCTGCGGATCGTGGATCTTCTGTGCCCGGTTGGCCGGGGTCAGCGGGGCCTGATCGTCGCACCGCCTCGCTCGGGCAAGACGGTGCTCATGCAGAAGATCTGCAACTCGATCGCCAGCCGTTATCCCGAGACTTACGTGATTGTCTTGCTGGTCGATGAGCGTCCCGAGGAAGCAACGGGATGGCGCCGTTCAGTCGCCGGTGAAAGGCGAGAAGTGCTGGTATCGACTCTTGATGAGGGGCCGAAACATCACATTCGAGTCGGCGAGATGGCGCTGAAGCGGGCGCAGCGCCTGGTGGAGAGCGGCAAGGATGTCGTGATTTTGCTCGATTCTATCACCCGCCTGACCCGGGCCTATAACTCGGATATGGGTGGGCGAGGTGGTCACACCATGTCGGGTGGCATCGGTGCAAAGGTGATTGAATACCCCAAGAAATTCTTTGGGGCGGCCCGGAATTGCGAGGAAGGCGGTTCGCTGACGATCCTCGCGACTACCTTGGTCGATACCGGATCGCGTATGGATCAGGTGATCTTTGAAGAGTTCAAGGGCACCGGCAACATGGAACTTGTATTGAACCGGCAGCTTGCCGAGCGCAGGATTTATCCTGCGATCGACATCGAATTGTCGGGGACCCGCAAGGAGGAGTTATTGCTGACGCCTGACTTTGTCGAGCGTCTCTACACCTTGCGCAGGGTGCTTGCGCGGATGTCACCGCTGGATGCCATGCCCTTGCTCATCGATAGACTCATGAAAACAGATAGCAACGGGGACTTCCTCGACTCCTTCCGTGTGGATGAGTGACTTGTCGCCTTGTTTTTGGATTGATCTTGTCAAGAGTCCCGATTGCGGGGCTGGACCGTTGATGTGTTCTGTGCGCACTCACTTTTGCAAGGAGTTCCGGGCTGTGCTTGCTCGTTCCGGACCAATGCAGGACGTCTATGACTCATGATCGAAGTTGAGAAGCTAGAAAAGAATTATGGTCCCGCTCGTGCTCTGAAGGGGATTTCCTTCGATGTGCAGCGAGGCGATGTGCTCGGTTTTCTCGGCCCTAACGGCGCGGGTAAATCAACCACGATGAAGGTCCTGTCCGGCTACTTGTTGCCGACAGGTGGCCGTGCGTCGATCGATAACCTGGATGTGGTCAAGGATTCGCTCGAAGTACGTCGCCGTATAGGCTACTTGCCCGAGTCGACGCCTCTCTACACCGAGATGCTGGTGCTGGACTACTTACGGTTCGTTGGGCGGATTCGTGGTGTGACAGCCAACCGGCTGAAGACGGCGGTCGATCGGGTCGTCGATCTTTGTGGCCTCCGTGCGGTGACCGGCAAGAACATCTTGGAATTGTCCAAGGGCTACAAGCAGCGAGTGGGCCTGGCGCAAGCCATGATTCATGAGCCGGATGTCTTGATTCTCGATGAGCCGACTTCGGGCCTCGACCCGAATCAGATTGTCGAAGTTCGTAGCCTGATCATGCGCTTGGGCGAACAGCACACGGTGATCTTGTCGACTCACTACCTGCAGGAGGTGGAGGCTTCCTGTTCGCGTGTGATCATCGTCAGCCAAGGTGAGATCGTGGCTGATGACACGTGTGCGAATCTGGTCTCCGATGTGTCGGTAGGCACTGTTCAGGCGCGGATCAGCGGGGCTGGAGAACAGGTCAGTCAAGGGATCACGGCGTCCGTGCCGGGAGCGACGATCGAGGAGATCGGTCGGGAGGGCGATTATGGCTGTTATCGAATCTCAGGACTCGATGAGTCCGCGCAAGCAGGACTGGCCGAGGTGGTGGTTCGCAATGGTTGGTCTCTTGCCGAGATCAAGCCCGAGCGGGCGAGCCTGGAAGATGTTTTCCGGAAGCTGACGCTCGAAGCGAGCAGGAGGGCTGGCGATGCGTGAAGCGATCATCATCATGCGCAGGGAGTTGCAGAGCTATTTCCTGTCGCCGATTGCATATGTGTTCGGCGGGCTCTTTTTGGGTTTCATGACCATCTACACGGTCGAGTTTGGTGGGATTCTCAACCACGGTAGCCAGGCGGGAATGCAGGGTTTCTTTGGTTTGCTTCCCTTCGTCTTCGTGGTGTTCATCGCTGCCTTGACGATGCGGTTGTGGGCCGAGGAGCGTAAACTCGGGACTCTCGAGTTACTCATGACCTTCCCGGTCACGACGGGTCAGATCATTGCCGGAAAGTTCCTGGCGGGTCTGGCTTATCTGGCACTGGTTCTTTTGTTGACTCTGGGGATTCCCATCGTGATGTCAGCGCATGGCAATCTCGACTGGGGACCGGTGTTTTGTGCATACATAGGCAGTCTGCTGATGGCGTCGGCTTATCTGTCGGTAGGGATGTTTGCTTCGAGCATCACTCGCGATCAGATCATTGCTCTGTTGTTTGCCTTTGTGGTGTTGCTGGCTCTTTATCTGATGGGCAATCCGAGCTTTCTGACGATTTTGGAGGGAGTCCTCCCCTCATGGTTGGTCAGTATTTTGGGTGGAATCAGCACCTTCAAGTACTTCGGAAGTATCGCCAGAGGCGTCCTGGATACTCGGGATCTCGTCTACTACGCGTGCTTCACAGGTTTCTTCCTCTATGCGAATGCTCTGGTGCTTCAGGGCCGCCGGCTAAAGGGGTGATGTCATGAATGCGGAGATGAAATGGAACCGTGATCGCCGTAACGCAGGCTATGTCGCGGAACTGGCGTTACGGATTCTTTTGTTGGGTCTGGTGCTGGGGCAGGTGGTGTTTCTGGCGGGTCGAATGCGGATGCGGGTCGATGTGACCGCGGACGCTCTCTTCACCCTCACGGGAACGAGCAAGAGTCTTCTTGGAGGACTCGATGACCAGTTGCGGATCGAGTGCTATTTCTGCTCCGACGATGCGGTGCCGGCGATGTACGGTGACAGCCGCAAGACGCTCAAGAATGTGCTCGATGAATACGTGCAGAGCGGTGGTGGACGTGTGCTCGTGACATATCACGATCCACTTGAGGACAAGACCACCAAGGAGAAGGCCACAAATCTGCGGATGCAACCGCAGACGCTTGAGGACCCGAGTAGGGGAGCCCTTGCCCTGAAGGAAGTCTGGCAGGGAATGCGGATCATGTACGGGGCGGACAAGCAGAAAGTGATTCCGTTCTTGGGCTTCAGCGAGGTGACTTTCGCTTACGAGAAGGTGCTGACTCCCATGATCAAGGAATTGACCGTGGCGGTGAAGCCGAAGATCGGTCTCATTTCCTACAAGACCGAGGCGATGGGCGAGGGGCCGATGGCTTCGTTCCAGCAGACAACCAGGGTGCCTTCGGTTGGCTACACCCGTTTGCCGGAATTTGTGAAGGGGCGCTACGAGGTAACCGAGATCGATTGGAGTGGCGGACAACTCATCGACGAAGAAATAGACACGCTCTTGATCATGCGTCCGAAGGGCTTGTCCGATCGGCAAAAATATGTGCTCGATCAGTTCCTCATGAGGGGTGGCAAGGCGGTGATCTTCTGCGACACCGTCGAATACCCCATAGGCCAGGCGCGAATGATGACGAAGATGGCCGTGGGCTACGACGCAGAAAGCTCGAAAGAGCATTTCCTCGATCAGTTGAAATATTACGGGGTTGCGGTCGATGAGCGCGTCATCGCCGATGGACTTCGTGATTCTTGGGAGCCTTTTGCTATCCAGGTCATGACACAAATGGGTCCTGCGATGATGCAGTTGGAGTTTCCTTACTGGATCAAGGCTTTGCCCGTGGATTACGCCAAGCAAGCTGCGCAGATTGCAATGATGACGCAGCAGGCGAGTAACCCTGAGGCTGGTCCTGGAGAACCCCCTGACCCGGCTCTGATCGAGCAGTATCAGAAGGTATTCGAGCCGGGGGTCGATAGTGAGCACACGCTACTCAAGGCGATGAGCGCAATGCCTTCGATGTACTGGGTTTGCCCTGTTGATCTTGCGGCGAAGATCCCTGATGGAGTTGTCGGCAAGGTGCTCATGCGCAGCTCGCCGCTGGCCTTTGCCGAGGAACCGGCGAATGATATGCGTCCCTATGGCGCGAGTTCGGACCCCAATGCACAGCGTGTGGCGATGGCTCAGTTCGATCAGCGCTGGAAAACCATGTTGGCCAGTTCGCCACGCCGACAGTTCGGGCTGATGGTGCAGCTGGACGGGAGCTTCAAGTCCTTCTTTGAAGGTAAGGAAATCCCGAAATCGAAGGCTCAACTGGATGCCATAGAGGCGGCCAAGCCGAAAGAGCCGGTGAAGGATCCTCTGGATGAACCAATCAGCAGTGACCCCCTCAAGACCGGTGATGAGAAGACCGGCGACGAGAAGGATGCCAAGGTCCAGGGGCCCCCATCTCCTCCCGCTCAAGATGGTGGCCAGGACGCTGCCAAGGAGGAGGACCCCGATCAACTCTTGATCGCGCCGCCGGATGCGCGCTTGGTTGTTTTGGGCGATTCCGACTTCCTTCGCGACGACATGCTCACCGGCGCCTATGCACAGGCTGGTGGCCCTTACAGTCCGCACGCGGGCAACTTCTATGTCAACCTTCTCGACTGGTTAGCCGAGGATGAGGATCTCATGGCCTTGACCGGCAAGATGCCGGTTGCGCGCAAGATCGACTATGCGGGCGTGGATTCATTCGGGGCGATGGGGCAGGCGGATATAGCTGAACTGGAAGAGGCGATCAAAGATCGTCAGTGGTGGATGAAGTCGATGGCCGTGGGTTTGCCCATCTTGCTGATCCTTTTCCTGTGGGTGGTGATCACTCTCGGGCGCCGCACTCGTAAACAGCAGTTCCTTTCTTCGGTGGGTGGAGCCTGAACGATGCGAACCAACCTGATTCTTGCGGGCTTGGCCGGTGTGTTGGCGATCCCGACGACTGTCTCGATCTACCGAGATATCGATGCTTTCACGACGATCGACGAGATCCCACAGTTGTTCCCGGGCTTTACCCAGGACTACGTGACCCAGATCCGCATCAGCAAGATGAAGGTGCCTGAGGGCGGCGAGCAGAAACCGGTGGTCGATCCGGCGAATTCTGAACAGGCTGCTCGTGATGAAATTGTTTTCGTCAAGCAGGATGGTGCCTGGTTGGTTGGCAAGGGAGATCTCGCCGGCGTGCCGGTCCTCGGTTACAGGATGACCGATGACATCCTCTCCCACATTCACGGGGTTCGCCGGGATAATGTGATCCGGCCCAATGCGGACGACGATTATCTCGAAAAGGCGGATCTTACCGAGGCCAAGGGAATACTCATCGAGTGTGCTGATGAGCAGGGGAACGGCCTTGCATCACTGTTTTTGGGCGCATCGACCAGTGGCGATAAGTACGGCGCCGAGTTCATCCGTGGCTATTTCGTGCGCCGCAGCGATACCAAGAGCGTGGTGGTGTACGAACCCCCTGCACCTGGCTACTGGACCATTGGCATGGATCCTGGCGACTGGGTGGATCGCAAGATGCACGAGTTCGAGGCAGACAAGGTCAAGCGTTTCATGCTTCGCAACAAGAAGGGCGCAGCGACCTTCGAGAAGAAGGATGGCGCGTGGGTTGTGGCGGAGTCCTCTTTCAAAGCGGGTGCTGTTCGAAAGTCAGAGCTGGAAGGGCTGATTTCGCGTTTTTCCTTCATGAGTACCGAGGGCTACCAGAAGCCGCTGCAGCAATATGGCCCTGGCCAACTCGCGCAGTATGGACTGAGTTCGGCGAAGTATGAAATTGCGGCGACCAGCGAGGACGACAAGACCTACCGCCTGTCGATCGGGAATAAATTGGCCGACAAGAACGAATACCACGCAGTCTTCAGCGAGAGTGACTTCCTCAATCGCGTCGGTGACTGGGTTGTGTCCGACTTCGAGCGCGATCCGAAGGAATTGACCGATCCCCATCCTGAGGAGGTTGGAGGCAGCAAGTCGCCCGAGGCGAAGAAGGCCGATGGCGCAGGCGAGGCCGCAGCGCCGGTCAAGAAGGCCGATGGCACAGGCGAGGTCGCAGCGCCGGTCAAGAAGGCCGATGGCGCAGGCGAGGCCGCAGCGCCGGTCAAGAAGCCCGATGGAGCAGTCGAGGCCGCAGCGCCGGTCAAGAAGCCCGATGGAGCAGGCGAGGCCGCAGCGCCGGTGAAGAAGCCCGGTGGGGCAGGCGAGGCTGCTAGCGCCGGCTGAGAAGCTCGGTGGGGCTGGCTGGGTGAGGCATCACGTCCGTGGTGACCTTGTCTTGTGCGAGGGAATCCCCCCGGACAACAAAGGCCTCAGGGCCTGCTTTCCGAGATGTCGTCCCTGAGCGGTTCTCGCCATGCTGCCGCAGACTTCGCAGGTTTGCGTGAGGTGACGAAGATTTGTCTTTCAGTCGGCGCTGCAGATTCGCCGAAAAAGGAGGCGTATCTCCTCCTTCTGAGGGCCGGGTCCACTCGTTTAGGCGTTGGGCCCGGCCCGTTTTTTTTAGGGTAGAACTGCAGATCCTGAAGGCACTGTCTGGCTCCGTTCCACCGTAGAATCTCGAACTGTGAGATCTGCCAGTGTGATCGAAGGCTTTTTGTCCAGGGCTCGCTTGGGCCACCAGGTCTGGTCTGTGGTTCTGGCGCTGCTCGGGCACGGCACCGTGGTCGTGGTGTTGCTGCTGATCGCGGAAATCCTGGTGCCGCAATGGTTGGTCACGCTCGGCGCATGTGCGGCTGTGTGGCTGTCTGCTGTGGCGGTCTCGACCTGGTGGCGGTCGAGGGCTCCACTATGGTTTGCTGACCGTCAACTGAACCTCGAGGATCGTCTGCTCACCTGGGCGGGTCCGACGCGTCAACGCTCGGATCGGGAGATGGTGGCATGGCTTGAGCGGGACCTCGCCGGACGGCTCGAAAAGGTGGGCAGGCATGAGGGCCGTCGGCTGCTCCGCCGGCCTCTCGGCCGACTCCGCTATCTGATTCCCATCTTGATCTTGCTCGTATTCTGCCGCTTCATGGCAATCTTCTTTCCGTCGATGCTTCCTGGTGGTGAGGATGAGGTTGCTCGGGGTGGCGGGGACGCTGCTACGGAGGCACGGGCACCTCTCAAGAGAGCAGTCGGACAGTCACCTTTGCTAGCTTCCGAAGAGCCAGAGCCAGCGGTTTCGCAGCAATCAGACTCCGTCCCTCCACCGCCGATTTCTGCGCCCAAACCGTTGATCGAGAATATTCCAGCGAAGGATGAATTTGTCATCCCGGCGTTTCTTCGCGATGGCGAGAAGCGCAAGGCCCTCTCCAAGATCGCGATGTTGGAGGAGGGCTCGGGAGGTTCCGCCATCGCGGCGGAGAAACCGCTGAGCCGACCCGAGTCGGACCCGCGCAGACAACCGGGGACCGAGGAGTTCAAACGATCGTGGGAGGCGGCTGTGCGGGCTCGAAATCTCCCGCCGAGCGAGAGGGAGTTTGTGCGCGCATATTTTCAAGGGCTCATCGAGAGGGGCAAGTGACGGCGTTTCCTCGTGAGTTCCGGCTCATGCTGGATGATGTTTTGCGGAGAGCCCCGCAGGTGAAGGGGGTTTCCGGTCGGCGTGATAGGGGGCGTCGTCGAACCGGAGAGCAGACAGGGACCTTTGCAGGGCATCGCGCCTACAGCGAGGGTGAGGACCTGCGGCAACTTGATTGGAATGTGTATGCGCGCACGGGCGAACTCTTTTTGAAGATGCTCGAGGAGGAGGAGCAGCGCAGTCTGGTGCTCTGCCTGGACTGCTCACCCAGCATGATGGCTGGTCAGCAACCTCGCTTTTTCGGTGCAAAGCGCCTGGCGGCGATTCTCGGTGGCCTTGCCCTGGTTGGTTTGGATGCTCTCCACCTCGTTACCGGGCGTGGCAAGCTACAGACATTGCAGGGCGCGGTCGCGGTGAGTTCCTTGATGGATGCTCTGGATGATTGTCCGACCGAACCTTGTGAGGAGATCGAAATCGTGCAGGCGCCCCTGGAGTCCGGGTGGCAGGGGACCGTGTGCTGGATCTCGGATTTTGCGGAGCCCGATCAACTGGTGGCACCGCTGGCCATGTTGCGGCGTCACGGACGGCGTTGTCGCGGATGGCTTCCTCTGCTTCCTGGTGACACGACACCGGAACTCGATGGCTGGGTCCGTCTTGTCGATCCCGAAACAGGTCAGGAGGCTGTCGTGCAACTCGATGCCGAGTTGCGTCGAGCGATGGCCGATGAGTTGAAGTTATTGGCGCGGCACCAGGATTCGGTGTTTGCAGCGGTGGGTTATCCGTTGATCCGCTTTCCCTTGCCCGTGGCCGGCGACTTCCGGCTATCGTCCTGGTTTGATGGCTCATGGACTTCCCGGTTCTGACGCAACCCGAACGGCTCTACTGGCTGTTCCTGATTCCTCTCCTGTGGCTGCTCTCGCGGCCGCTGCGGCCTCGTCATTCTGAACTGACGGCGCATCTTGCTCAATGGATGGGAGCGTATGCGCGGGTTCATCGTGCGCTACCGAAGTTTCGCTGGCCGCGTTTCATTCTTCTCGTCACGGCTTTCGCGGGGGCTGTCCTCGCCTGGTCCGGCCCCCGCTACGGGGTGCAGCAGGGCCCTGGGTCCTTGGTGATGCTCGTGGATACTTCGGCGAGCATGGCAGCTCGTGGTTGCTGGGAAGGTGCCCGCGCACGGGTGCAAAGCGCGCTCGACTCCGTTCCGGATCATGTCGATGTCCGACTGGTTTTGTGTGGGGAGCGGCCGCGAATCATCGAAGGTGATCGAGACGTTCTGATGGCTGCCTTGCCTCTTGAACCGGCTGGCATTGGCCGAGTGGATCTGGGGGCGATGGCCCGCGATCTGTCCGATGCCCAAACCGCAGTATGGACCTTGACCGATGGCTTTGATGCGACTGTGGTACCACTGGAAGGCGCGCTCGCCTTGGTTGGTGATCCGGCCAGTAATGTTGCGATCACTCGGTTGAAGATCGAGGATCGTTGGCCCTTGTCCGAGGTGGAGGTGGAACTCGAGTTGCATGCTTTTGGATCCATCTCGAGGCCGCTGCAACTCCTTGTAGAGGGAAACGAGTATCCGCCCACCCCGATTGTGTTTCCCGGAGGGAAGTCATCACTGCCTGTGCGTTTGATGTTGCGTCGCGGGGAGGGCGGTGGCGTTCGAATATATCTGCAAGGTGTTGATGATGCCTTGCAGCTCGATGACTTCATCGAGTTGCGGCTGCCGCCGCCGCCCGCACCTGATATTGCGGTTCTTGCGGATGGAGAGGCCGGACCTTGGATCGAACTGGCGGCCCGCATCTTGGCGCGCGAGACCGGAGGGCGTGTCCTCGAGGGCGTGGCCACCAAGCAAACGGGTTTCCTCCTCGTGGAGGGGGGGGTCTTGGATCGAGAACCAGGAAGTATGCGCTTGGTGTCGTTCGGGACGCGCCGTCACGCGGGTTCCTTGTCGGCTGGAGACTTCATCGAGCGACCGGCGGTGCTGGATTGGGATCGACAGGACCCGATCACGGCAGGTCTGGATCTCTCGGAACTGGAAATCGATAACGCACTCCGCGAGGGTTTCATCGGCCGGGGAAAGTCGCTGGTGTGGGGAGAATCTCCACAAGGGCAGCGCCTTCCGCTGGTCGTGGTGGAGGAAGGTGAGAATCACGCTTCTATCCACACATCCTTTCAGCTCGCGGATTCAAACTTCGCGAAATTACCGGCTTTCCCGCAGTTTCTTCGCCGATGTTTTGCTCGTTCTTACCTCGATCGGGCGCAGGCCGAGATCAGCCCTTCCAACCTTTTGAGTGCAGAGGAGTCCAATCTCCAGATAGGGGCGCAAAGGCCGACCGAGAGGCCTCTGCGCCCCTTTGGGAGCCCGGGCTTCGCGATGGCTGTGCCCTTGCTGCTTTTGGCCCTAGGTGCCATAGTTTTGCGTGTTTACGTTTGAGCACTTGACCCTTGCGTCGACTGCTCAGGATGCCTAAAACACGGCGCCTTTTATTCTCCGAGACCTGCCCTCGAGCGTGCTCACATGACCATTGGAATCCTTGGAAGGAAGCTGGGTATGACCCAGTTGTTTGACCCGGACGGCAATTGCGTGCCGGTGACCGTGCTGCAGGCAGGGCCCTGTACGGTCCTCCAGGTGAAGGTGACCGATGTGGCGGAATTGCCCGAAGAGCATCGCACAGCCAGTAGCAATCAAGGCAAGAAGCGTGGGGCCACTGCGCGTCCGCGTCGTGCCGATGGCTACTATGCGCTGCAGCTAGGTTTCGCCGAAAAACGTGTCAAGTCCGCGAGCAAGAGCGAGAAAGGGCATGTTGCGAAGGCCGGTGCGACGCCCAAGAGCATCGTTCGGGAGATTCGTTTCGGCCAGCTCCCCGAGGCTAAGCAGGGTGATGAGATCGGAGCGGGCATCTTCAAGGATGTGGCGCGGGTCGATGTGACCGGGACCAGCAAGGGTCGAGGGTTCGCCGGCACCATCAAGCGGTGGAACTTCGCTCGGCAATCGTCCAGTCACGGTAACAGCAAGAGTCATCGTCGACCCGGCGGTATCGGTCGGCAATATTCGACCGCCAAGGGTGTTCCCAAGGGCAAGAAGATGAGCGGGCACTATGGCGTGGATCGCCGAACCGTTCAGAATCTCAAAGTTGTCAAGGTCGATGAGGAACGGAATCTCCTCTTCATCAAGGGTGCGATTCCTGGTCACCGGCAGTCTTTCGTCATGATCCGGGAGTCGGTCAAGGCGATGTAACCGGCAGGAGCGCACATGGCAAAGTCGAGACGTAAGGCTGGTGGTTGCACGAAGGGCCGCTTCAAGCGCAAGAAGATGGGCAAGGGCTGGATCACGGCTCGCAAAGTGCGTGGTCGGCTGAAGCCACCCGAGAAGGCCAAGGAACCCGAGCCGAAAGGCTAGCGTCCGGCCGTGGAGGCCGAGATCCTCGTTGCGGGTGCTGGCGCTGCCGGATTGATGGCGGCCTTTCATGCGTCTGGTCGTGGTCGCCAGGTCATCTTGGCAGAGAAGAACCAGCAACCAGGGCTGAAGATTCTGATCAGCGGTGGTGGCCGGTGCAACCTGACGACGACCTGCAGTGGCAGTGATCTCGAACTGGAGTATGGCCCGAGATGTGGCAGGTGGTTGCGCCATGCTCTGCGTTCCTTTCCACCCAATGCTTTGCGGAGTTTCGTGGAAGAAGCGGGAGTCCCTCTGCAAGAAGAGTCCTTCGGCAAGATTTTTCCTGTGTCAGGCCGGGCCAGAGATGTTCTCGATGCTCTTGTGCGCGTGGTCGGCGAGTCAGGAGCGCAATTTTTGGCGGATGCCGATGTGGAAGAGTTGCGAGTGTGCGATGAGGGTTTTCGTGTCCGTTTGTCCGGCCAGCGCGAGGTGAAGGTGCAACATATCGTGCTGGCGACGGGGGGTTGCAGTTATCCCAAGACAGGTACCACGGGCGTTGGTTACCGACTCTGTCGCGAACTCGGTCATCGGATCATCGAGCCCAGGCCGCATCTGGCACCGTTGGCTGTCGACTTGCCGTGGGTGCAGTCGTTTTCGGGCATGACCGTGGAGGATGCGGAGCTATCGCTCAGGGATGGTCGAGGAAACATCTTGTGTCGTCGTCGTCGTCCTTTTCTGTTCACGCACCGCGGCCTTTCCGGGCCTGCGGCGATGGACCTTGCGGGATTCGTCGAGGAGGCCGAGGGTTCTTGCGAACTCAGCATCGATCTGGCCCCGGACATGACCGAGGAGGAGATTGACCGAAGTCTGCAAGAGGCTGCTCGGGCCGGGCATCGCCGGACGGCGCAGCGCTGCTTGCCCTTGTGGATTCCCGAGCGCCTTCGCTACGAACTGGCTCGCCAAGCCGATGCCGGGGTTGCGATCAGTGATTTGACGCGCGAGGCACGCCGTCGGTTGGTGGCCGGGGTCAAGTCCACTCGGTTGATGGTGGATCGCAGTCTCGGATTCGCGCATGCGGAGGTCACGCGCGGTGGCGTTTGTCTCGATGAGATCGATCCCAGAACGATGGAGTCGAAGATTGTGCCTGGCCTGTTTGTTTGCGGTGAATTACTGGATGTGGATGGGCCCATCGGAGGTTTCAATTTTCAGGCCGCCTTTGCCACCGGTCGGCTGGCGGGTCTGTCGGCTTGATGGGCTAGCCCGCTCGCAAGTCGAGGAGGACTTTCAGGTTGCCGGACTGGCGGGCCTCGTCAAAGGCGGCGTTGGCTTCGGCAAGGGGGCGGCATCCGGCGATCATCTGCGCCACCGGAATGACATCATCGGCCAGCGCCTGGATGGCAGGCTCGAAGGGGCCACAGCGCGATCCGAGCAGCGTGATCTCGTCGACGACCAGCGGTGCAAGATCCAGGGTAGTCGTTTCCTCGGTCGTGGTTTTCAAGATGGCGATGCCGCGGGGTTCGAGGAGTTTGAGCAGTCGCGGCAGGACATGGGCGTGGCCGGTAGCTTCGACTACGAGTTGGTAGGTAGCGGTATCGGCAGGCGGGATTTCCTCCAGCAGTCCCGTGAGCAGGGTGCAGTCGGGAGGGAGAATCTCTTTTCGCTCAAGGTGTCGTCCGGCGACGGTCACATCGAGGCCGTGCAGGGACAGGACCCAGGCGCAAAGGCAACCGAGTTTGCCGTCGCCGGCGACCAGTGCTCGAGTGCCGGGCTCGAGATCGATCTGCTCGGTCAGTTCGAAGGCTGCGGCCAGTGGTTCGGTGAAGGTGGCAACTTCGCTCGTGATGTGATCGGGGATGGGGTGAAGATTTTCATCGGGCAGGCAGAGTTCTTCGGCGAAGGCCCCGCCATGCTCGAGGATGCCCAGGACGGTTCGCTGCGGGCAGTGTCGCTGCATTCCATCGCGGCACCATCCGCAGTTTCCGCAGGCGGCATTGATTTCGCCGACGACTCGTTGCCCGGCGAGGGGGCCGTCGATGGCTTTGCCGACGAATTCATGCCCGGGAATGCCACGGAACTGCATGTAGCCGCGTTGCAGCGCGAGGTCGGTGGCGCAGATCCCAGCGGTGATGACTCGGACTCGTGACGATCCATCCTTCGACTCGGGCGCACGAAGATCTTCGCGGTAGTGGAGACGCCCGTCTTCGAGCCAGAGGCCGCGCATGCTCGGTTTCAGTAGGACTCATCCGGGCCAGGAAAGCCGCTGCCGCGGACGTCTTCGCAGTAGTCCTTGATGGCACCGCCGATGGCCTCGGCAATTTCGGCATAGCGCCTCACGAACCGGGGCCGAAATTTGGTGAAGAGCCCGAGCATGTCATGGGTGACCAGGATCTGTCCATCGCAACCGGAACCGGCACCGATACCGATGGTCGGGATCGAGAGTTCACTGGTGATGCGTGTGGCCAGTTCGGCCGGAATCTTTTCGAGAACCACGGCGAAGGCACCGGCTTGTTCGAGGGCCTGGGCATCGGCGGCGATCAGGTCAGCTTCGGCAGCATCGGTCCCGCGGACCTTGTAGGTGCCGTACTGATGAATACTCTGAGGCATGAGGCCGAGATGGCCCATGACCGGGATGCCCGCCTCGGTCAACCGCTTGACCGTGGGTGCGACGCTCTGGCCGCCCTCGACCTTGACGGCTTCGACCAACCCTTCCTTCAAGAGGCGACCGGCGTTGCGGAGGGCTTCTTCGTCGCTGACCTGAAAGGACAGAAAGGGCATGTCGCCGACGACGAAGGCGCGCTTGGCAGCGCGACTCACCAGTTCGCTGTGATAGAGGATGTGTTCGAAGGTTACCGATACGGTGGTGTCGTGGCCTTGGACGACCGTGCCGACGGAATCGCCTACCAGAAGGAGATCGACCCCGGCATCGTCGAGAATGCCAGCCATCGTGTAGTCGTATGCGGTGAGTGCGACGATCTTGTCCCCGGTGGCCTTCATGGCACGAAGAGCTTCGGTTGTGATCTTGACGCGATCGGCCATGTGCTCACCAGTCTCCGAAGACATCGTCGTCATCAGCGGGCGGTGGCGCGTCGGGGGTGGAGTCCGATGGTTTGGGAGGCTTGTAGTTGTCGGCTTCTTCGTTGGGGGGTGGCGATACGCGTTTGCGCTTGCTGCCTGGCGTTTCGACGATGGAACCGAAGCTAGGCACCTGGCGCGGGTTCAACTCTATATCGAAGGCAGTGAGGTCGACGCCTTCGGGCTCGAGGGTTTTAACCGGATCTGATCGGCGTGATCTGCTGCGGCTCTTCTTCTTGGCGGGAGTCTTCTTGGAGGCAGCCTTCTTGCCGGCTTTTTTTCGGTCGGTCTTCTTCTGATCGGAATCAGAGGAACTGCTCGAGGCTTTCCTGCGTCTCGACCGAGTTTTCTTCTGGGCTGGTGCTTGCGAACTGTCCCGGTCAGAGCTTGCCTCGGCCGGGGTTTCGCGAGAGCCTCGGCCTCTCGGCCGCCGACTTCTCCGGCCTTCGCCAGAGGACTCGGTCTCCTGGGGCTGGCTGTCTTGTTCTCTTTCAGTTGCGGACTCTTCCTCTGAGCGGGAATCGCCACTCCGACGGCGGCCGCGGCGGCGCCGGCGTTTTCGGCGTGGTTGATCACCGTCAGGGGATCGAGGAGAGTCACCAGATGTGCGAGCGGCAGGCTCGCGATCGGGTGTTGTCTCCTTGGCTACACTGGCGGCAAGCTCACTCCAGCGTTTGAGATCGTCGAATCCCGTTCCGGTAGCGGCGCAGGTCAGTTCGAAGAGGTCGAGAGCTTCGTTGAAGTAGGGGTCACGCAGGAAGGATGAAGTCTTGAACCTGGTCTTGCCGCGTGCCGTGAAGCGTTGCTGGACCCCGCAGATTCGTTTCAGGCAACCGGCATCGCGTCGTGAGAGGCGAAGGTCGCGAGTGAAGGGACCCAAAAGTTCTTCTGCGATGGGGGTCGCACTTCTGCGCTTGGTTTGACTGGTTCTGAGCGCGATCGCGCGGGTGAAGATTGCGCCGAGAAGGACCGGGCTTGGTGGCGCGCCGTGCTGTACTACGCGGTCATCGAGAGCTTCGAGGATCCGCCAGAACCTGACTCTTTCCTCGGCATCGGCTTCCCTCAGGTATCCCCCAAGAACCGGGAGCATGACCTCGATTGCATCGATATCGCGAAGGATCTGGAAGGAGTCGAGGGAATGGCCTCCTCGCAAGAGTCGGAGGATCTCCTCGAGCAGTCGCGGGGGAGCGCTGCGCGCGAGGTCGGGGGCGACATCCTTCATGGCTGCCAGGGTTGGCTTGTCGAAATCGAAGCCGAGTCGTCCACTGAACTTGGCCGCTCGGAGGATCCGAACCGGGTCTTCGCGGAAGCGGGTCACGGGGTCGCCGATGGTCTTGAGGATTTTCGCTCGAAGATCGGAGAGTCCATCGACGTAATCGATGATCTGGTCCCCTACGGGATCGAAGAACAGGGCGTTGACCGTGAAGTCACGGCGCATGGCGTCTTCCTCGGCATTGCCGAAGACATTGTCCCGTGTGATCAGGAGGTCTTCGCCATCGTCACCGAGTTCAGGTGTCCGGCGGAAGGTGGCGACCTCGAGAATCTTCTGGTTGCGGTTGAAGTGAAGATGGGCCAGCTTGAATCGGCGACCGATGATCCGGCAGTTGCGCGGGAAGGTTCGCTTCACCTGCTGGGGCCGTGCGCTGGTGGCGATGTCAAAATCTTTGGGCTCGCGCTGCAAGAGGAGATCGCGCACGCAGCCGCCGACGAGATAGCCTTCAAAGCCTCGGTCCTTGAGGCGGTGAAGAGCCTTGACGGCATCGGAGTCCAGCGTGTTGGGCTGGAGGCCGGAGGGTGAGATGATCTTGGGCTCGATCGGGGTACCTGTGTGGTGCTTGTGGTGGTGCTTGGGCCGTGGCGGCGTTTCTGTGCCGGGGACGGTTCCGTATCAGCCGATTTGAGGCGTGCTGTTGCCTTTTTTGTATCCCGCTGCCCCCTGCGTCTCAACTGGCTTGGGGTGGAAAGATCGATCAGGGTTCCGTACGTGCCATTCGGGGCGGTGCGAAGGTGCCGTATCAGCCGCCGCCAGTGGACGGATCGGCCTCGGTGGGGTCTTCGAACAAGCGCCCGGCTTCATCGCGATGATCGAGAAATCCGGGCGGCAGACTGACGGTCTGGGTCCGGGTGGTCTTGGCCCGGCGGGCACGGAGTGCGGCCTCCGGGAAGGGCATGTCGGCCGGGAGGTTGGCGAGCAGATCTTGGAGTTGGGCATAGTTCTCCACCCGTTGGAGTTCGGGCAGATGCCGCTTTGCTCCTGGGAAGCTCTTGGTATACCACCCCAGAAATTTGCGAAATTCGCGGATGCCGGCGGTTTCGTCGATGTAGTCAATCAGCAGTCGGGCGTGTTCGAGGGCGATTTCGATGGCTTGACCGAGTTTGGGGGGTGGTCCCGGCTCGCGGCCATCGAACACCTCGACGAATTCGCCAAAGAGCCAGGGTCGGCCCAAGCAGCCCCTGCCGACAACCACGCCATCGCAACCGGTCGTTCGCATCATCCGCAGGGCATCGAAGGATTCGAAGACATCACCATTGCCGAGCACGGGGATCTCGGTGATCAGGCTTTTTAGGTCGGCGATGGCGTCCCAGTCAGCCTCGCCCGAATAGAGCTGGGCGGCGGTTCTGGCGTGCAGCGCCACCGCCTTGCAGCCTTCCTCGCGGCCGATGCGGCCAGCATTTCGATAGGTCGGAAGGTCATCATTGATGCCTTTGCGGAACTTGATGGTCACGGGGATGGCGCCGGCGTTGCTCACCACCGAACGGACCAGGCGGGCCATCAGGCCTGGGCGGGCCGGGATGGCCGCGCCACCACCATTGCTGGTGACCTTGCGCACGGGACAACCGAAGTTCATGTCGATGTGGTCCACGCCCCATTCGTTGGCGAGGATCTTGGTGGCATCGGCGAGGTTGTCGGGGTGGGTGCCGTAGAGCTGGATGCTACGTGTGGATTCAGAGTCATCGAAGCTCGCCAGGCGCAGGGTCTTTGCGTGGCCCATGGCGAAGCTCTTGGCGGTGATCATTTCGCTCACGTAGAGGCAGCGGTCACCCGAGAATCGGCGGCAAAGAGTTCGGAAGGGCGCGTTGGTGATGCCGGCCATGGGGGCCAGAACCACCGGCGGATAGATCCGCAGCGGCCCCAGTTCCAGGGCTTGGAACTCTCCTGGACCGGCGAGCGGGACATCCCTGTTCAGGGGACTGCGCATGTGTAAGTCGACCCCGAAATCGTTTCGATACGTGAATGGGAATTGGTGCCCAGGAGAGGACTCGAACCTCCACGAGGTGTTACCCTCACTAGGACCTGAACCTAGCGCGTCTGCCAATTCCGCCACCTGGGCAGTGTTTCAGGCCGAGGGAAATTATCTGTCTGGGAGCCGTTTGCAAGCCTGATCCATGTCTGACACCCGCAAGACCCGTAAAACCAGCGTCGACCTTCCCGGTCGCACGGTGGTGCTCCACAAGAAAGCCCGCCATCGCTTCGAGGTCATCGAAGAATTCGAGGCCGGGCTGGTCTTGCGTGGCACCGAGGTCAAGTCCTTGCGGGAGGGGAAGGTGAGCCTGGACGAGGCCTTCGGGCGGATCGACGGCAAGGAGGCCTTCCTGGTGGGCTGCCATATTCCGGAGTATTTCGCCGGCAATCGCCAGAATCACGATCCCCTCCGTCGCCGGAAGCTCTTGCTGCGGCGCCGTGAGATCAAGCGCATCGAGACCAAGGTGACTCAAAAGGGTTTCACCGTGGTTCCCTTGCGGTTGTATTTCAGCGACCGTGGCTTTGCCAAGGTGACGCTCGGCCTATGCCGCGGCAAGCGGATGGGGGACAAGCGCGAAGTGATCAAGCGTCGCGAGGCCGAGCGGCAGATGCGCCAAGATCTTTGAAGTCGGTACCGCGGGGCTTGAAAGCTGACTCATCCTGGCCGATAAGATAGATCGCACAACCGTGTGGGGGCGATCGGAATTGACCGGATGCTGTCACGACGGTGGTGGCGTGCCGAGGGCCGGGTGGCCTCGCTAAAAACCCGGAAAAACCTTAAGTGCCAACAAGCACTACGCTTTGGCTGCCTAAAGTGCAGTCACGTCAAGGGTCCTGAGCCTGTGGGGGCCGGCGACGCCATATAACAGGCTGGCTGCGTGCGGTTGTTCGGCCCGCCCGCGGTGAGAAACAGTCGAACTGGCTGTGGCGCATCCTGGTCGTTGGAGACGTTCATGGCGAGATCAAATAACGACCTACGCACGTAGAAGCCATCGCCGGGGTATCGCGGGACGCGGGTTCGATTCCCGCCGCCTCCACCATTCATAGAATAACGCCTTGTTCCTCAGCGTCCGCGGCAAGGTCGCCAGCTAACGGCTACTTGACGATGGCGATCTTCGTGGCGTTCGATGCGAAATCCCAAGGTTTGGCGAGTGCGTATGCGAAGTTCACGTTCAAGCCGGATACCCCGGGAATGGCGGGGAGGTTGAACTTTGCTGATGCGGTCCCTGCGGTATCCAGAACGCCAAGGAAATTCGTGAAGACAGCGCTCGCGGATGGGTCGAACAAGAGTTGTGAAAACAGATCGAGATTGAGGGGCAGCGTTGCAGCGCCCCCCGGAAGCAGCGTGCCAGGAGAGGTTCCGCTCAAGCTGGCGAGCAATGCATAGCTTCGCCTGGCGTTGCCACGTGACGCGCGCAGCGTGAAGTTTGCCGTTCCACCGGTGGCTGAGGACAATTGCGGTCTGTCGACTCTCAAGAAGACCTTGTCGAGATATGCGCGGTGTGGTCTCGAGAACTGGTGGTTGGCGGTGACGTCCCAGTTGATCGACCAGGTCATCAGCCCTCGGAAGCGTGGATAGCCGCCGGCGGCCGCCAGCTTGTAATTGCCGCCGAAGGGCGAGCCGAGGTAGAGATAGTCGAGGGCCTTTTGCACGACTGCTGCCGAGGTATAGCCACTGCTCGCCGCTCTGGTGCTCGCGGGTAGGCCGATGAGGACCTGGTCGGGGCGAAACCCCGGAAAAAAGATCTTCGATCCGAAGGCGTCAACGACGAACCCGGCGAGCAGGCTTTCGGCCATCGCCACGTGGAAGTCCGCCGTCGCGGCAGGATAGATCTTGCCGTCGCGGCCGAACATCGAGCCGCTGTTGTAGTGCTGGACGTGTACGTAGGTCAGTTTTGAGCGGAGCGCGTGGAGTACCGGGAGGTAAGCCCCCCAGACCCCTGTGTAGGTCCGGTAACCACCCTGTACGAAGGCTGTCTCGGGGGCGGCTGTCAGGATCATGTTCGGAAATTGTGCCAGCACCTGCTTTACGCCACTGATGAACTGCACGATCTGTGGCGTGGTCGGTGAGCGAAAATCCTTGTCGCCGGCTTGCAGCACCAGGGAATTCCCTTCGAGGTCGATGTCCATGCCGTTGAACCCGTAGGTCTTGATGATGTTCACCATCGAGGTTGCGAAGTTCCTGGCGTCGGCCGAGTTCTTCACGATGACAGGATCATTGCCACCGCCAACGGAGATCAGCACCTTCTTCCCGGCTTTTTGCAGCTCCTGGACATCGGCGATAAATTTGGACTTGGACGAGTAGAGGCCGGCGGTTGGAGCGAACCTCATCGTTGCACCCGCTGTCGTTGTCGGCGTTGCAAACGCGACATTGATGACATCGTAGTGTTTCGGGACAGCCCTGAGCTTCAGGCGTGTTCCCCAGTTATGCCAGTAGCCGACGAGCAAGCGGTCGGGGAGCGACTGCGCTACGCAAGGACTGGGCGAGCATGAGCACAGGGTCGCGATGAACAAGCAGGCGAGGAGAGTTTTCGGCATGGCATTCGACTTGGCCGACAAACCGGATCGTGCTGGGCAATTCAACAGGAGGGTTGGAGGAAGCTGTTTACGAGATTGATCTGAGGTGGTGGCTACCTACTGGGGAGGGGAACGAAGATCATCATTTGCTTCTGCAGGACGGCGCGGTCCTTGGCGCTGAAGTCGACATTGGCGAGGATATTGCGCATCAGGGCTTGTTGACGCCGGAGTGCGCTGTGAATGCGATCGCTCTTCATCAGGCCCCTGTTTTCGAGGAGATCGGCCTCCTGGGTCCAGTAGTCAGCCGGGATGGACCGGGACCACTTGGTGATGATGGTATCGAGCCGTTTTTTGGCGCCGTCACTGAGAGTGGCCGCGGACTGGAATCTCTGAGAGAGGGTCGAAGCGAGTTCTGTGGCGTCCTTGACCCGGATAGGCTTGGCATACTGGCCCAGCATCAGGCTGCTGTCGAAGAGGTCAAAGCCGACCCGCCCCTTGCTGTGCTCGCTGAAGAGTGCGCTTTGCTGTTCCTCGCTCATGAGGCTGCGGGCCTCTTTGTAGAAGGCATCCTTGAACTCCGCTTCCTCGGCAAGGTTCTCGATCGACAGTTCGCGGTAGCCTTCGGCCTGTCTGAGGCTCGCATCCTTGGCGGAGTAGAACTCCATCATTTGCTTGAGGCTCTTTTCTTGCTGGGCATCGAGCTCGAGTCCGGCCGCCTTGAGTGCCGAACTGAACTGATTGGCGACCACGACCGGGTGGGTGAAGGAGCCGTTGATTCCCGCGCCCGGGATCTTTCCGTCGACGATGATCTGGGCCGCTTTCATGAGATCTCCGTTGAGTTTCTGGAGTTCTCCCTGCATCGCCAGGTCCATCTGTTCTCCCTTTGCCATCCCCTCGGCGATCTTGGCGATGAGCGGTACCATGTCTTTCATGTTCGCGCCGACGGTTGCCCAGTCGATCTTGGCGAGGGTCTCCTGGAACCTCGGGTCGTCGAAGGCGACAGCGATGTTGCCATCCTTCTCTTCATCTGTCTTTACGGGTGTTTCTTCAGCTTTCTTTTCGGCTTCTGCCTCGGCGAGTTTCTTGCGCTGTAACTCGACGTTCAGTTTCTCGATCTTGGTCTTGAGACGGATGTTCTCCGTTTTGAGATTCTCATTGGCCCCAGGTTTTTCTGTTGCCTCGGCCGTGACCTTGTCGATGGCGAGGCCCTCCGCGAAGAAGAGCTTGTACCCGGCCCCGCCGATCACAGCCCCGGTGATCACAGCGCCGAGCGCGATCGCAGTATCTCTTCCTGTCATGATTTCTGCTCCTTTGGATTCACCTGTTCATCTTCGAGGCGATGTATCGGGAATCAATGGTCTACCCAGATGTTCGATATTTCGTCAATACGTCTTGGCGAAGGACTCTCAGCATTTCCTGAAGCCCTTCTGCCAATTTTCCTGACCGGAGGAATCGTGCTCACATCAGGGATCGCGTGAATGTGCAGTGGTTGGCAAGCTACCTTCCGTCGCTGCCTTCGATGATCCGGATGTGATTCTTGCTGTGCGTTGCAAACCACCTGATCGCTTCGGTCCATTGCGGCTCGGCGAGTTGACCCTTCCAGGTATTCAGGTCCGCTGTCATCTTGCTGACACGATCTCGGTGGGTTTTTGCCAGGTTGTGCTTCTCGCTCAGATCCTCATCGAGGTTGTAGAGGGCGTATCCGTAATCTTGCACGTGGATCAATTTCCATGGCCCATCGCGCATCGCGGAGAACCAGAGCTTGTGCCAGAAGAGCTGCCGATGGGGGGCAGTCGTCTTTTCACCTGATAGATGTGGCAGCAGATTCACACCATCGAGTGGGCGCTTGCTCGCCAGGTCTCCGCCAGCAGCTGCCACGCAGGTGGGCAAGACATCTAGTGCGCTGACCATGGGAGCGAAGTCGCGCCCCTTCGGGAATCGCTTTTTCCATTGCAGGATGAAGGGGACACGGATGCCCCCCTCGAACTTGATGCCCTTGTGTCCGGCCAAGGGCAGATTGCTGGAAGCATTGTTGGTCGCTCCGCCATTGTCGCTCAGAAACCAGATGAGCGTGTTGTCGGTGGCACCCTGCGCATCGAGCTCTGCCAGGACCTTGCCGATCGCACGATCCATGGCCCAGACCATCGCCGCATAGGTTCGGCGCCTGCTATTTTTGATGTGACTGAATCGGGCGATGTCTTCTTTCGTCGCATGCATGGGGCCGTGCGGCGCCGTGAAGGAGAGGTAGAGGAAAAAAGGTTTGTCGGTGTCTTCCTTGATGAAGTCCGTTGCTTTGTCGCCCAGGACATCAGTTAGATAGCCTTCGAAAGAAACCTGCTTGCCGTTTTCCTCGATACAGCGCCGGTTGCTTGGCTTGTCATCTTTCTCGGCGTTGTAGAAGTAGCTGCGACTGCCTTCGCGCAAGCCGTAGAAATAGTCAAAGCCGCGTGCGGTCGGGTAATGGGTGTCAAGATTGCCGAGATGCCATTTGCCGATGATTCCCGTGCGGTAGCCGGCTTGTTTCATCTTTTGGCCCAGGGTGACTTCTTCGAGATCCATGCCATGCGGGGTCGGCGGGACATTGGCTTCGTGTCCGAAGCGTTGCTGGTAGCGACCCGTCATCAGGCCTGCTCGCGAAGGGCTGCAGACGGATGCAGTGGTGTGACCGTCGGTGAAGCGGATGGCGCTTGCCGCCAGATGATCGAGATGGGGCGATTTGATGTCGGGAGAGTTCTGGAAACCCAGGTCTTCGAAACCCAGGTCATCTGCCAGGATCAGCAAGATATTGGGCTTCTCCTCGGTTTGCGGAGGCTTGCTTGACCAGGAGGCGGTTGCGAGGAGGAGGATCAGTGCTGAGCGAAATGGCATGGAAGTTCGGTCCGTCGGTGCTTGCGAGTGGGCTGTCAACCGTACACCTAAAGCCGGAACGATTCACCTTGGCTGCACGAGCTTCGCCAAGAAGTCTAGTTCAACTCAAACAGCTATCATGTCTCGGTTAGACTGATGGGAGTTGTTCCTCGAAACAGGCGGCGACAAGTCCCATGAAGATCCCCTGTGCCTTTTCCAGCACCCCTGTCCTTTGCGCTCTTCTTGCGGTTCCGCTGCTTTCGGGCATGACCGGAACGGATGTCGGAGGAGAAAAGCCGACCACCGCAGCCGAGCTGTTTCGGTTCGATAAGGTTTGGGATGTCCATATCCGCATCGGTGAGGATGACCACCGCAGCTTGACGCCGCAGCAGGGTCCAGGTTTCGATCGGGACTTTCCCTATGTGCAGGCAACCGTGGAGATTGCTGGTCACGCATCCTTGAAAGTCGGGCTGCGCTACAAAGGCAACTCCAGCTATTCTTCGGCCGGGGGAACGAAGAAGAAGTCGTTCAAGATCGACTTCAATCGAATGGTGGAGAAGCAGAAGTTCCTTGGGCTGACCAAGCTGAATCTCAACAACAACATTCTCGACCCCTCGCAGGTCCGTGAAACCCTGGCCTACCACATGTTCAGTGACCTGTCCTTGCCAGCTTCCCGAACAGCCTTTGCCAAGGTCTATCTGAAGATCGGAGATGCAACCGATGAGGAATACATAGGCCTCTACACCATGGTGGAGCAGGTGGACGACGCCTTCCTCAAGGATCGTTTCGGCACCAAGAAAGGCTTGCTCTTGAAGCCCGAGCGGAGCAATTCCTTCCCTTATCTCGGAGAGGAATGGGCCGATTACCAAGGTGTCTATGTCCCCAAGACGGAAGCCCCAGCGAGCTTCCATGAACGCTTGATGGAGTTCACCCGTTTCGTCCAGGAGAGTGACGACGAGGCTTTTGCTGCGGGTATTTCCGACTACGTCGATCTACCCGAGTTGATGAAGTTCACCGCGCTTCATGCCGTTCTCTCGCACCTGGATAGCTTTCTCTTGCGCGGTCACAACTTCTACATCTACCTCCCCGAGAGCGATGGGCGGTTTCGCTGGCTGCCGTGGGACGTCAACAGCACCTTCGCCGGCCATCGAAGCGCTGGTAGCGGGATGGAACAAACCGACCTGAGCATTTCTCGCCCTTACGCGGATGGGGTCAGGCTGCTCTCGCGGATCATGAAGATCGGCTCTGCGCGCGAACTGTATGCGAAGCAGGTCGAGGCCATCCTTTTGGGTCCGTTCAAGTCCGAGAGCATCCTTGCTCTGATGGAGAAGATTCGCGCTCTCATCGGTGATGCGGTTTCAAAGGACAGCACCGCCGACTTTCAACTCTTCGAGGAGAACTTCGACAGGTCATACAAGCGTGCGGTTGAGATTCGGCCGGTCGCCAGGCCCGGTATTCCCGGGCCTGGCTTCAGCGGCCGTGCCGGAATGCAGGACAAGCCTCGGGTGGCAGCATTCATCGAAGCCCGTACTGCGGCGATCCTCTTGCAGATGGTCGAGGACAGAGAAGGCTACGTCCCTCGGTCCTTCAACCGCCGCCGCCGCAGATAGGTCGGCTTGGCATGACGATCGTCCTGTCCCTACTCGGCAGTGGCGAAGGATGGCTGCTGTACCGGATGTTGCGCTATCATGTCGCCGATGTTGAACCGGTAGTCGCGTGCTTTGGAAGGAAATGTGATGGCCAAGATCATTCTCGTGCTGTTCGCCTCGGCGCTAGCCTTGGCTGGCGCTGCGACTGATGTCGTCAAGCACCCGAATATCATCGTCCTTCTCACCGATGATCAGGGGTGGGGGGACTTGCGCAGTTCGGGGAACACCGACATCTCGACGCCGAACATCGATTCTTTGGCAAGGGACGGAGCTAGTTTCGATCGTTTCTATGTTTGCTCTGTCTGCTCACCTACTCGCGCGGAATTCCTTACCGGCCGCCATCATGCGTATTCCGGCGTCTACTCGACATCGGCTGGTGGCGAGCGCATGAATCTCGACGAGACCACCATCGCTGACATTTTTCGTGCGGCTGGATACACCACCGGCGCTTTCGGAAAATGGCACAACGGGATGCAATATCCCTATCATCCGAACGGCCGTGGCTTTGATGAGTTCTATGGTTTTTGCAGCGGCCACTGGGGCAACTACTTCGATCCCATGCTCGAGAGCAATGGGCGCATCGTGAAGGGCGTAGGTTTTTGCGCTGACGACTTCACCAGCAAGGCGATGGCCTTCATGGAAGATGCTGTGGGCAAGGGGAAACCGTTCTTTGCCTATGTTCCGTACAATACCCCTCATTCACCCATGCAGGTGCCAGAGCGATTCTGGCAGCGATTTTCCGATCGCCCTCTCAAACTCAAGAACGAACAAAAACCAGAGAAGAAGAGCGCTGACAAGCACAAGCGCAGCGCTCTCGCCATGTGCGAGAACCTCGATTGGAATGTCGGGCGCGTACTGAAGAAACTCGATGCCTTGGGCATCGCCGAAGACACCGTTGTTGTTTGGTTTCACGATAACGGTCCCAATGGTGTTCGTTGGAACGGCGGCATGAAGGGCAAGAAGGGCGCGACCGATGAGGGAGGCGTGCGCAGCCCGCTCCATTTTCGCTGGCCTGCTGGCATTGCTGCTGGAACGGCGATTTCGCAGATCGCAACCGTGCGCGATCTTTTGCCTACCCTCTGTGACCTCGCCGAGGTTTCGGTCAAGAGCGAAAAATCTCTCGATGGCACCAGTCTCAAGCCGCTCCTTCTCGGTGATGCTGGAGCATGGCCCGATCGGATCCTTATCAACCACTGGAAGAGCAAGATCAGTGCGCGCAGCCAGAGGTTTCGGCTCGACCACGCCGGCAAGCTCTTTGATATGGTTGCTGACCCTGGACAGAGAAGAGCGGTCACCCGAGAACATCCCGAGGTCGTCAAAAAACTCGCCGCCCGGGTGAAGGCGCACAGCGATCAGTTCATGGCCGGCTATTACCATGATGTTCGCCCCTTCGTGATCGCCCATCCGGAGTCATCCTTCACCCAGTTGCCGGCGCGCGATGGAACCGCGCATGGCAAGATCAAGCGCTCAAACAAGTTCCCCAACTGTTCGTACTTCATGAACTGGACGAGCATTGATGACAAGATCAGCTGGACGGCGGAGGTAGGTGCTAGCGGCACCTACGAGATTGTTCTGTACTACGCGGCAGAAGAT
>CAZIVO010000009.1:0-48723 GCA_964542765.1 uncultured candidatus Brocadiaceae bacterium
GGAGTAAGAATGGTGGAGAGTAGGGGAATCGAACCCCTGACCTCTACAATGCCATTGTAGCGCTCTACCAACTGAGCTAACTCCCCACCGGGAGCCTCGCGCGCGAGCGCGAAGAGGCGGCGAGAAGGGTAGCGTGTGTGCGCGTCCGGTCAAGAAAAGGCCACCATCGGGCGGCGGCGTCAGGCTTGTTGCGCGTGGGGACTTCGATCTAGAAGGCGAGGCGCCTCGCTGTTACCATGGGCTTTCGGGCGTGTCAGGCCGACAGAACTCGTTGTTGCGGTCTTCCTGGGTGGTCCACGGAGGGGAACGGGTTCTCAGGCCTCGCGATGGCGCCGCATGAGGGGGGTTTTGTGGTCAAGAAGAGTTCCATCTTCCAGAGGTTGAAGAACCGCTGGCGTTCTCCTGCCGGTGTAACGGTTGGATCCGAAGACCCTGCCAAGCCGGTCGAGATGGCCCGGACCGTGGAGACGACCGAGAAGATCAATGGCGATGGCGCGCAGCCGTCCCGTCCCGCCACGAGGCGACTCTGGGGCAGGAAGATCTCGGCGCGGGATGATGCCTTGATCAAGCTGGGCGAGAGCTTCAAGGAGTTGCCCGCGCTGGGACGTGCACAACTCGAGTTGCTGCAGAAGCTTTCCACGCAGGTAGAGCAGCAGAATGCTGCCAGCGCCAAGTTGGCGGAGGCCATCGTCGGGCTCCCCGAGAAGATGAAGGCCGGGCGAGCAGAAGAGATGGCCGAGATGAAGTCCGTGGTCAAGGATCTCGGCGACGGGCAGAGCCAGACGCTCGAGCAGATCGAGCAGGTGACCACCATGAATCTCGACTCCATGTGCAAGGCCCACGAGAATCAGACCGAACGCATCAGCGAGATCATCACCAGCAATGGCAGGTGGATGCGCGGGACCATGTTTGTTTTGATCCTGACCTTCGCGGCGCTGATTTCGATCTTCATTGTCTTGATGAATCAACTCCCCGCCTGACGGGCGATGGCGAGTGCACAGGAGCCGATGGTTGAATCCTGATGGTCGACTCCTCTATCTGGTAAGGCATGGTGAGACGGTCGGGGAATCCTCGATTCGATATCACGGCCGCAACGACGTTGCCCTCTCCGACGAGGGTCGTGGGCAAGTCTCGCACCTTGTCCCACGCATCAGCGAACTGGACTTTGCCGCCGTGGTGCATTCGCCACTCCTTCGAGCGGCCGCGTCAGCGCGCATCCTCGTGGAGGGTCTGTCCCGACCGCCCTCGACGATCGAATCGGACGATGCCTTCACCGAGGTCCACTTCGGTCGGATCGAGGGGATGACCGATGACGAGATCGTCGAGCGCTGGCCCGACTGGCATCGGCAGTGGAAGGCCGGGCTCACCGATGGCTATCCTGGCGGAGAGACCTTCAGTGGCTTCGCGGCACGTATCGCGATGGCCTTCGATGATGTCTTGGTCCGCCATCCGGCGGGTGATCTCCTCATCGTCGTGCATCGCGGTGTCATCAAGTGGGGTCTCATCCATCTTCTCGGCCTCTCCCAGGAGCAAGGCCGGGCGATTGCACCGGAACTGGGGAGCCTGACGATCCTGCGGCAGGGCCGGAACTGGGAATACCTCGCACCATGAAACGGCATGGATCCGGGCCACCGATCCGGCTATCCCTTGCAATCTTGTGCCAGAAATGAAGGCTGACACCTGATGGCCGATGAACCTCGACTCCGTTTCGCCCCGTCACCGACGGGGCCCTTGCACCTCGGCGGTGCGCGTACTGCCCTCTACAACTGGGCAGCGGCGCGCTCGCTCGGTGGCAAGTTCCTCTTGCGGATCGAAGATACCGATCGGGCACGCTCGACCGAGGAGTCCTTGCAGATCATTCTGGACGGCCTGCGCTGGCTTGGCCTCGACTGGGATGAAGGCCCCGATGTTGGCGGAGAGTTCGGTCCCTATCTGCAGACCGAACGTCTGGATATCTACCTTCGCTACATCGATCTGTGTGTCGAGAAGGGCTGGGCTTACGAGTGCTATGCCACACCCGAAGAGGTGGAGGAGGGTCGCAAGGCCCTGGCGGAGCGCGGTGAGAAACCGATGTACGATCGGCGTCATCGTGACTTGAGCGAGGAGGAGAGGGCGGCTTTCCGTGAGCAGGGTCGCCGGCCATCGCTGCGCTTTCGGATGCCGCTCGATGAGGTTGTGATCTTCCCCGACCTGGTCCGCGGCGAGGTCGAGATCAATCTCAAGGAACTCGATGACTGGGTGATGGTGCGGCCCGATGGCATGCCGACTTACAACTTCGTCTGCGCGGTCGATGACCTGGAGATGGCCATCACGCATGTGGTGCGCGGTGAGGAACACTTTCTCAATGGCGTCAAGCAGATGCTCCTCTACCGGGTGTTCGAGAAGGAGCCGCCGGCCTTCGCTCACATCCCTTTGATCCTGGGAAAGAACGGTAAGAAGCTCAGCAAGCGTGAGGCCAGCGTCAATATCCTCGACTATCGCGACCGCGGTTATCCACCCGACGCCGTCTTCAACTACATCACCCTGTTGGGGTGGTCCTTCTCCGGTGATCGCGACATCTTCTCGCGTCAGGAGATGGTCGATCGATTCACCATTTCCGGTGTCGGCAAGAGCGGCGCGCGCTTCGATGAAGAGAAGCTACTCGCCATCTGCGGCGAGTACATCCGGGCCATGCCGGTCGAGGAACTCGTGGCCGCCGTGCGGCCCTTCCTGATCGAAGCCGGTGCCATCCCTGCCGAGGCCTTTGAAACCCACGCCGACCTGATCGCCAATATCACCGCCTGCTATCAGGAACGGATCGAGCTTTACGGCGAACTCGCGGACAAGCTCGCCTGGGTCTTCACCAATGTGGCGCCCGATGCGGCTGCGCAAAAGAATCTGGCCAAGCACAAGGATGCTCGGGCCTGGCTCTCGGCCTATGCCGATCTCCTCGAAGGATCGGATCTGGTCGCCTCCTATCCGGCCGACCGGGGCGATGTCGATGCGCGCTTGTGCTTGCCGACGAAGAAGGAGGGGAGCGCCGAGGATATCGGCGGCCTGTCGCCGCAGGCGCTGGAGCAGCAGGCCCGGGACTTCGCCGAGGAACTCGGGGTGAAGTTCGGGCATTTTGTACATCCGGTGCGCGCCGCCCTCACCGGCACGAACAAGGGGCCCGGCCTCTTCGACTGTCTGTTCCTGCTCGGCAAGCAAGGCTGCGTTGAGCGGTTGCGGTCGATCTGAGTTCCGCGGACTCGGTGCTCAGTGTTGCTTCGAGGTGCGCGAGGCCGTTTGGACTCTTCCGGGAGGGCCTTCGCAGCCCTCGACTGGGCAACTCTCCACCAGCGAAACCAAACATCCTGAAGGATGCATCGCTCTGCCTTCCGCTCAACCAGAAGTGTCGGAAGCAGAGCCTTCGACGACGACAGGAATCAGATTCCGATCACCTTGGTCACGAGAGCGTAGTTCATGCCCATACTCCCGCTCAGCGCCGTCGCGCTCGTGTTGTTCCAGAGTCGACACCAGGAGCCACCGCTGCCGGGCTTGGGAATGATCGTCTGCAGGCCGTTCGAGGCGGCGTAAGGGATGGGTGTCCGATTCGGATCGCGCGAGACGGCTTGCGCATAGAGGGACTTTCCGGTCAAGCCTGCCCATGAGTACGAGGTCAGCTGGGTGGTGGCAAAGATCCCGCTCGCGTTCGATGCTGGCGCGGCAAAGGAAAGCAGCGCATCGGTGTAGAGTTTTTGACTGCAGAATCCGGGGATCGGGGCGGCGGGATTGCTGAGTCCGATCAGCACGACATTGCCGGTCGCGCTCGGCGCCGTGTTGCGACACAGCCACTGCAGGCTCATTTTCCATGACGGATCGACTACCACCGAGGCTTCGAGTGTCATCGGCTTCTTCTGGCCGGCCAGGGTGCAGCCTTGACCGATCATGAGGTTTTTCGCGGCATTGCCAGATATTGCTACGCGGGTGGCATCGGCGATATCGCGCTGGGCCGCGCCGCTTGGGAAGAGTTTGACTTCCCAGCAGAAGTCTTGCTTCCCCGAGAACAGCCACGGTGTGTCAAACGGAATCTCGAAGTCGAACGGCCCGGGCAAGCGCGGTGTGCTGACCGTCCATGTCCATGATGGCATGACGATTTTCTTTCGCTTGACCGCGACAGTCGGTGTGCCAACGTAGTTGCTGGCGAAGGTGGTAGTCGCTTTTGTGAGGTCGGAGTCGCCAACAGACAGTTCGAGGTCGAGCGTCCTTGCTGCTATCGACGAGAACTGCCCATCGCGTCGCCACGCGAGTCCGAGGATCATGAGTGTTCGGCTGCGCAGGTCCGCATGGATCTGCTGGTAGTGAGACTGTGCCCGTCCCCACGGGTAGATGTTGTTCGAATCTCCCTCAAGCGTGGCATGGCCGGCGGGAGAGACCAGGTAAGGCTTCCCTTTTTGGGCGGCCAATGGAATAGCTACGAGGAGAGGGACTGAGAGAAGGAATGCGCGCATGTGATCTCCGGGGGGTGAGGTTGTCATGATCATACACCCAAGTAGCGGCGCCGTCAGAGTTCGTTGACCTTCCAATCGGCATCTTCTTTGATGACCTTCACCCCGGGGAACTTCTTGTCCCCGTAGACGATGGCGACCTTCCCCCCGCTTCGCCGCCGATGAACTCGAAGGTTTCGAGTCGATAATCGACGAGCTGGTGCTAGAAGACGCCTTGATACCGCCGCATCACCTCATCCTTCGATCAGAAAGATCGTAAGCGTAGCCTTCGGCGACGACAGGAGTCAGATTCCGATCACCTTGGTCACGAGAGCGTAGTTCAAGCCCAACCTCCCGGTCAGCGCCGTCGCGCTCGTGATGTTCCAGAGTCGACACCAGGATCCACCGCTGCCGGGCTTGGGAATGATCGTCTGCAGACCGTTCGAGGCGGCGTAAGGGGGTGTTCGATTCGGATCGCGCGAGACGGCTTGCGCATAGAGGGACTTTCCGGTCAAGCCTGCCCATGAGTACGAGGTCAGCTGGGTGGTGGCAAAGATCCCGCTCGCGTTCGATGCTGGCGCGGCAAAGGAAAGCAGCGCATCGGTGTAGAGTTTTTGACTGCAGAATCCGGGGATCGGGGCGGCGGGATTGCTGAGTCCGATCAGCACGACATTGCCGGTCGCGCTCGGCGCCGTGTTGCGACACAGCCACTGCAGGCTCATTTTCCATGACGGATCGACTACCACCGAGGCTTCGAGTGTCATCGGCTTCTTCTGGCCGGCCAGGGTGCAGCCTTGACCGATCATGAGGTTTTTCGCGGCATTGCCAGATATTGCTACGCGGGTGGCATCGGCGATATCGCGCTGGGCCGCGCCGCTTGGGAAGAGTTTGACTTCCCAGCAGAAGTCTTGCTTCCCCGAGAACAGCCACGGTGTGTCAAACGGAATCTCGAAGTCGAACGGCCCGGGCAAGCGCGGTGTGCTGACCGTCCATGTCCATGATGGCATGACGATTTTCTTTCGCTTGACCGCGACAGTCGGTGTGCCAACGTAGTTGCTGGCGAAGGTGGTAGTCGCTTTTGTGAGGTCGGAGTCGCCAACAGACAGTTCGAGGTCGAGCGTCCTTGCTGCTATCGACGAGAACTGCCCATCGCGTCGCCACGCGAGTCCGAGGATCATGAGTGTTCGGCTGCGCAGGTCCGCATGGATCTGCTGGTAGTGAGACTGTGCCCGTCCCCACGGGTAGATGTTGTTCGAATCTCCCTCAAGCGTGGCATGGCCGGCGGGAGAGACCAGGTAAGGCTTCCCTTTTTGGGCGGCCAATGGAATAGCTACGAGGAGAGGGACTGAGAGAAGGAATGCGCGCATGTGATCTCCGGGGGGTGAGGTTGTCATGATCATACACCCAAGTAGCGGCGCCGTCAGAGTTCGTTGACCTTCCAATCGGCATCTTCTTTGATGACCTTCACCCCGGGGAACTTCTTGTCCCCGTAGACGATGGCGACCCTTCCCTCCGCTTCGCCGCCGGTGAACTCGAAGGTGAAGGTTTCGAGTCGATAATCGCCGAACTGGTGCTCGAAGACGCTCTGATACCGCCGCATCACCTCATCCCATCCTTGCTTGTCGAACCGTGCGCGCATGCGCGCGGAGAAGACTCTCTCGAGTTGCTGGCGATCACCGCGCTTGACGGCATCGAACCAGGCGAATACCGGTTGCGCCTGCGGAGGGATTTGCCGGGACCAGCGGCGCTGGATGTCTTGCCACATGGGGTCAGGATGGTCGAGGCTGAGGTCACCGGGCCCGAGACCGTTGTGAAGGCAGGCATCGCGGAACTGTTCTCGAACCTCGGGGTCCGTCGCCTGCCAGTACATCCGCGCCTGATAATCGAAGCGCAGGACGGGGAAGCAGCAGTAGAAGATCAGTGATGCGAACAGGGCTGCCCAGCCGGCTTGTACGACCCGAGCGGTGGTGTCGGCAGGAGTTCGTCCACGCTCGAGGAAACAAAAGGTCAGGGCGAAGCCGGCGATCAGACCGCCGATGTGACCGGCGTTGCTGACCTGTGGTATGAACATGCCGAGTGCGAGATTGATGACCAGCAGGCTGATCAGTCCGCGGCCTGCCTGGTGACTCATGAAGTCGAAGAGATGTCGGCCCAAGCGCATGTTCAAGGCGAGCGCTGCACCCATCATCGCGAACAGGGCTCCCGATCCACCGACCAGGGGGGTGAAGACAGGGTGCCACAAGGAGCCGCCGATGCCGCCGCCGATCGCGCCGGCGATATAGAGCCCGATGAAACGGGCGGTCCCGAGTCGCTGTTCGAGCATCGGTGCGAGGATGACGAGGAAGATGGTGTTGAGTGCGAGGTGCAGCATCCCGCCGTGCAGGAAGGAGTAGCTCAGCAACCGCCAGACCTCTCCTTCCTGGATGAACAGCGGGATCGCCGCCGCGGCCTTTTCGATCGAGTTCATCGCGAATGGATCTTCCGTGGCGGGTGTTGCCAAGGCGATGGTCACGTAGGCGATGGCGATCAGGAAGGTGATCGGCGTCTGGCTGGCGCGTTCGAAGAAGCTCGACATCAGATCTTGCCACCCTTCCACAAGGCCACGCGCGCTTGGGCGCGCACCAGATCATCTTCTGCGGTCAGCCGGGTTTCGTTGTCGCCGGGGCGGGCTGCTCGCTGGAAGAGGGCGATGGCGTCCTCGGTGGCGCCCGATCTGGATCGTGCGCGGGCCCGGTGGTAGAGACCCTGGCGGGTCTCACCGAAGAGTTGTTCGTGGCGCTCGAGCGCCTGCACGGCGGCCTCATTCGCATCACCACGCTCGAGGATCAGTCCGAAGGCGAGCAAGGCCGCGCCGAAGGCGTGCTGCTCATCTTCTCTCACCACCAGCGCCAGTTGCTCGGCGGCTTCCTCCAGGTGTCCGAGTTTCGACAGGGTGATCCCGAGTTCGTAGCGGGCGCCGATCAAACCAGGCTCGAGTTCGATGGCGCGCACGAAGTGGGGGAGGCTCTGGGCCGCCTGATTCTGCTCGCGCAGGATGCGCCCCACCAGAAGGTGGTGCGGGACCGTCTCGAGGTGCTCAAGCTTTTGCTTGGCCTCCAGAAGGGGGCCGGGATCGGTGGTGATGCGCCTTTTGAACCGGTGCAAGCGAAGCTTCAGCCAGGGGAGAAAGGGTGGAAAGATGATCATGCCCAGGATGGCGATGCCGCCGATGCCGATCAGCAACCAGCGCAGCAGGGTGCCGACCTGTCCGGCGATCTCGATCGCGGCAACGGGTGAGCCGAGGTGGATCGCGTAGAGAACTGGCGGGACCAGGGCGGTGAGCCAGAGGCAGGCGGCGAAGGCTGTGCGGATCGTCAGGGACAAGGTCGCGAATGGAATAACAGCATTGCTTCGGTTCCGCCATCTTTGTCCTGATGGGACCCGAAGAGGGGGACTACAAACTGTTGCGGAACTGCGCAGCAGCCTCGTTGCCGGGCAAGGCATTGATGTACATGTCTCCACCGATCTCCAGTCCGGCGAGATTGCCGGTGCGGGGCTGCAGTTCGATGTGCCAGTGGAAATCTTCGCCGGGGATGCGGTGCAAGAACATGTTGAAGGGAGGCGATCCAAGTGCCTTGTCGACGATGCGGAAAAGGGTGTGCAAGGTGGTTGCGAGGTCGCCGGCATGGTTGCCTTCGAGGAAACGATCGCCGTGGGTGATCGGTGCTAGCACCGTTTCGAAGGGGAGCTTGGGGACGCTCGGACAATAGATCACGTGATGCTCTCCCTGGTGGACGATCCGGTCTTCCCCGGCAGCATTTTTGAGTTCTCTGCATTGCAGGCACTCGCCTCGTGCACGCTGCTGGGCAAGTTCGAGTTCGAGCCGGGGCGGCACCATCGGCAGACCCAGGATCTGCGTGTGGTTGTGCTCGATCGAGGCGCCTGCGCGCTGGCCGACATTCTTGAACAGGTAGGCGTGGCAGATCTCCGGTTCGGCTTCCAGTGCGAGGATGCGGCGGCGATAGAGTGCCAGGGCATCCTCCCAGAGGGTGGCGGGGAGGGCCGATGGTTGTTGGTGGTGTTCGGCACCTTCGGCGATGACGAGATGATGGGCGCTGGCGGGGTAGAGGTTGGGGAAGGCGCGCACCGACCAGTCCGGCGTGTCCTCTCCCGTGCCGGATGTACGCACGGCGTCGAGTTCGTGCGGCGTATGTTCTTCGTGACCGGCGCAGAAGGGACAGACTCCGGTCTTGTCGCCGGTGAGGATGGGGCGTTGTCGTCGGTGTGGCGCCATCAAGACGGGTCGCCCGGTACCGTGGTCGATGAGGATCCGTGGCTCGTCGGTCATCGGCTGACTCCTGCGCGGCCGAGCACCGCGTCGCGCTGTTCTCGGGCTTCGTTGCGGATCAGGGCATCTTCCATTCCGGCCACCTGTCCGTTTTCCACCACTTTTTGCCCACCCAGATAGACCTGCGACAGACAGGCCTCGGTCGCCCGGTAGACCAGGCTCGAGACGGCCGCACCGTCGGGTTCGAGAGACGCCAGATCCCACAGGAGGATGTCGGCGCGCTTGCCGGGCTCGAGGCTGCCGAGTTCGGTTTCGAGCCCGAGGGCGCGGGCACCACCGCGGGTTGCGGCGTGCAGAGCCTGGTCGGCGGGCCATGCGCCGGGCCCCACCTGGCAAGCTTGCAGGAGTGCTGCCGTGCGCATCTCGGTCAGGGCCGAGAGCCTGTTGTTGCATGGTGCGCCATCTGCGCCGAGAGCGACATCCAGCCCTACCTTCACGTATTCGGTGATCGGGGCGATGCCCGAGCCGAGTTTCAGATTGGCGCTGGGGCAGTGCAGGACCGCTGCTTTTGAAGCCCGCAGCACCTCGCGCTCGGCTTCGGTGGTGTGTACGCAGTGTGCGAGCCCGGTACGAGGTCCGAGCAGACCCTGGTCGCGCAGTGCGAGCAGATAATCGACACCGAACCGTGCGCGGACCTCGGTCAACTCGTCGGTGTGCTCGCAGGCGTGGGTATGGATACGCAGTCCACGGTCGTGTGCCAGGGCGACGGCTTCGCGTGACAACTCATCGCTGCAAGAAAGGATGAAGCGCGGTGAGATGGCGTAGTGCAAGCGTCCCTGACCGTCGAAGCTGTCGGCGAGTTCTTCGCTCATCGCCAGCGCTTGGCGGGCCGTCGTCACCATGTCGTCGGGGATGCCGGGGCCGACGCGGTCCATCAGGCAGTTGCCGATGATGGCGGTGATGCCTGTTTGTTCAGCGACTTCGAAGCTGGCCTCGGTATGCCGGACCGTTTCCATGACCTGGACGCAGGTCGTCCCGCCCGCCAATAGTTCGAGGATCGATAGCCGTGCCGATGCACGGATCGATGCCGGGTCGTGTGCATGCTCGAGCGGCCAGATGCGCGTGCGCAACCAGTCCAGCAAGGACAGGTCATCAGCCAGGCCGCGGAAGATGGTCTGGCAAAAATGCAGGTGTCCCTGGACGAAGCCGGGAGTGGCGGTGAGGCCGCCACCGTCGATCACCGTTTCTCCGGCTTGCGGTTCCAGCTCGCCGATGGCTGCGATGCGATCTCCGCGCAAGCGCAATGACCCCTCGCGTACCTCGCCGAGGGGAGACGCGTCGGATCCGTCCATCGGCAGCAAGAGCAGGTTGTCGATGCGAAGATCTGTCACGACGCGAAGACCCTACCTTTCCACGCTCGTTGCGGACACCTCGCGTTCGAGAAGTCGGATTTGACTCGCGCCCGGAAAGAAGTTGGCAGGCGGGGGGGTGGCCATGCCCTCCCGGCCTTGCCGGACCCGGTAACGGCATCGCAGAAGCAAGTTTTGGGCATCTGTGTGGAGCCATCGTTTTGCGCCGGAAAAGGTCTCGCGCAGGGGGGCGGGCTCGGCGTGGAGGTGGAGCACGGTCACTTCGCCGGCCGTCATCGGTACCCGGACACGGTGCTGGGGCTTGCTGTCGGTGAAGCGGTAGAGGACTTGCACCTCGAACTCTTCAGCCGGTTCGTATCCGGGCCTGGGCAGCACCGTGCACGAGGGGCCGGGCAAGAGAGCCAAGCAGACGAGGACGCGAGGCAGCGATCTGGCTATCCTTTCGAGCATGTTCGGTGGTGTTGCTGTCGGTGGAAACCTCCTTTGTCTCGCCCATACAGATGCTCGAGGCAAGGTATTCCTGATCGATTTGGAAGAGCGCAGGCTCATGTCGTTCTGGGAGTTCTCGGGTCCTGATGGCGGCTACGCAGACGCCAATGGCGTTGCCATCGGTGAGGATTTCAGCATCTATGTCGCCGATACGCGAAACGATACCGTGCGGCGTTTCACGCCATTTGGCAAGCAGGTCGAAACCATTGGCGACAGGCCGGACCGTGGTCCGGGAGCCGCTTGCCGCGACCGCAAGGGCGTACTCGATCGGCCCCGCGCACTGGCTTTCTTCGGCGATGTTCTCCTTGTCGGTTGTGGAGAGAGGATGCTGGTCCGCGGGGTGCAGCGCTTTGGTCGCGATGGAACCTGCCTGCCGCCGTTACGTTCGTGCGGCGATCCGGAAGGTCGTTTCGGGGCACCGTGGGGTATCAGTGCCGGCCCCCGGGGAATCTTTGTGGCGGACACGCTGCGTGGAGCGATCCAGCGCTTCACCACGGAAGGGCGCTTTGTCAGCGAGTTCTCGACTGCGGCATCAGCGGATGAAGCGAGCCGACCGGTTGCGGTGGCATCGTTGGGCGGCGGCGACCTTCTCGTGCTCGACCGCGGTGACCGCGCGGGTCTTGTGCGCTTTTCGATCGATGGTGAAGTGCGAGGTGGTCTGGCGGAGTCATCGATCGATCTCGATGAGGTCTGCGGGCTGGCGACCGACAGTCTCGACAGGGTCTATGTTCTTGACCGCGATGGTGAGCGGGTGCAGCGGCTGACGCCCGGGTTGGAGTTCGATGTTTTGATCGCGGATCTTCAAGAGATGCTCGATGAATGAGCAGCCGGCCACTGACTCGGGCCGGCAGCTAGGCGCTTTCGATATAGGTTGCGTCGTGATCGGCGGGATCATCGGAGTCGGGATCTTCTTCACACCATCGAAGGTGGCGGCTGTGGTGGGCAGTTCGACGCAGGCTTTGGCAGCCTGGTCCATCGGCGGCTTTCTGGCTGTGCTCGGCGCACTGGTCTTCGCAGATCTGAGCCGGCGAGTGCCGGGCCATGGCGGGACCTTCATTTACATTCACGAGGCCTTCGGTTCGGCTCTGGCCTTTCTCTACGGTTGGGCGAACTGGCTCATCATCCAGTCCGGTGCGCTGGGAGTGATCGGGCTCATCATGGTCGACTACGCCGATCAACTCGTCTACGGCGAGCCGACCACGTCGATGGCGACGAAGATTGTGATCACGGTCGTGGCGATCGCCTTCTTCACCATCCTCAACCTGCTCGGTCTGCGGGTGGGCAAGCGGGTCCAGAATGGATTGACCGTGGCCAAGACCCTGGCGGTATTTTCAATCGTCCTGCTCGCCGTCATCACCACCGGGGGTGCTGCTGCTGAGGTTGCTGCTGTGGCTCAGCCTTCGAAGGGCTGGCTCGAGGCGATGGCGGCGGCGATGTTGCCGGTACTCTTTTCTTTTGGCGGTTGGCAACAGGGTTCCTTCCTTGCGGGTGCTGCCCGGCGACCCTTGCGAGACGTGCCGCTGGGCATCATCTGTGGTGTTCTGGTGGTGGTGCTGGCCTATCTGTCGGTGAATTTTGCCTTCTTGCATCTGCTCGGTTTGGAGGGTGCTGCCCGATCGAAGACCATCGCAGTCGATGCCACCGAGATCGCGCTCGCACCCTATGGGATGGGTGACATTGCCGGCCGGGTGTTGGGTGCGATGGTTGTGCTCTCCTGTCTGGGGATCATGAATACCATCCTCATGGCGCCCCCCTACGTGCTCCACGAGATGTCGCAGCGCGGTCTGTTCTTCGCCAGTATGGGGCGGCTGCATCCGCGTCACGCAAGTCCGACCACGAGCATTCTCATCCAGGGGGTCTGGGCATCCATTCTCCTTGTCGGTGCTTGGCTGCTTCTCGGTGGCACACCCACGGATACGCTCGGCTTCCTGCTCGACGGCGTCGTCTTCGTCGACTGGTTGTTCTTCGCTCTTTGTGGCCTTGCCTTGCTGCGCTTGCAACGCCGCGGTGGCGATGCTGCGCGGGGGTTCTCGGTGGTCGCCGGTCTGTTCGCCCTGGGTGCCCTCGCGGTGATGGTGGGAGCGGTCTGGACCAAGCCGATCCCCTCCCTGGTCGGGCTGGCCCTGACGGCGGCGGGCTTGCTGCTCTATGCCTGGTTCCGGCAAGGCCGCGCCGCTTGAGCGGTTTTACTGGTGCTCGACGATTATCCTGCCGTCGATCATCACCATGCTCGGTGGGTTTCGCGGATCGAGAGGATCGCCCGGGAAGACCACGAGGTCGGCGTCCTTGCCCGGTTCGATCGAGCCGACGCGATCATCGATGAAGACAGCCTTGCTCGGTTCGATCGTCAGGCCCCGCAGGGCGGCCCAGTCATCGAGTCCCATTCGCACGGCCATCGCTGCTTGCAGGGGTAGCTGGTCGGCAGCGACGACCGGCGCGTCGGTGCAGATGGAAACGGGCACGCCCGCTTCTTGCAGTTCGGCGGCGTTGCCGACGAAGGCTCCGTGGTAGAACTCGTACTGTCGGGGGCCGAGGTTCATTGGCACGCCTTGCTTCGACAGTTCGGCCTTGATCTTGAAGGAGTCGTAGACGCCGTGCGAGATCACGATGGGCAGTTCGAGTCCCCACTTCAAGATGCGGATCGCCGTCATCGTGTCGTTCTGACCGTAGGCGTGCAGGATGACGGGGAACTCTCTTCGGAACAGACCGCGCAAGGGGTCGAGCCGCGGGTTGAACTTCGGCCTGGGTCCTCCGCCCTCTTCGTGCTTCGTCCAGGCGTGGTGGTAATCGCGGGCCTCGGCCATGACAACCTTGAGCATGTAGTGCAGCCCCAGGCGACCCGAACCGAGATCGCCGGCAGCCCGTGCCGGATTGCCGCCGCGCGCATGCAAGGCGATCTTGAGTGCACCGGGATAGCGGACCAACCGGTCCTTGAGCAGGCCATGACCGGTCTTGACGATGGTTCCCAGGCCGCCGATGGTCGATCCGGAACCGGGGATGATCAGGGCGGTGGTGACGCCGGCGCGCGCTGCGTCGAGTAATTCGTCGCTGTTCTTCATCACCGTATCGATCGTGCGCAGATCCATGTTGTGGGGCAGGACCGTGTCGTTGGTGTCGCCGCTCGAGACGCCGACATGGCAGTGCAGTTCGACGAAACCAGGAACCAGGATCTGGTCGGGGAAGTCACGTATGATGGTGTCCTTTCCGACCGGGATCGCGCGGCCGACGGCGACGATCTTGCCGGCGCGGACCAGGACCTCGCCATCGAGCATGACGGGTTCCTTGCCGGCCATCGTCAGAACCTTGCCGGCGCGGATCAGCGTGGCCCTGGTATCGGGCTCTTGGGCTGGCGCCGTGGCCGCGAAAAGGGCCAGGATCAGGCTGTGGATCCGCCGGGACATGGTCTCACCGATACCCTCATACGGTCTCTTCGGCAAGGCGGATGATCTCGGTCTGACCGGTCATGACAGAATTCCTCGTCGGGGGGGCTAGAAAGACGCCGCCTGGGGCGTACACAGGGAATCTAAATGTCTGATCAGATCATCGATATCGAACCGGTGGCGCAGCCGGCTTCTTTCAAGGCTGCCATTTCGCAGATCTTGCGCGAACTCGATCCTGAGCCCGATCGCGAGGGGCTCCAGCGAACTCCTGAGCGCGTGGAGAAGGCCTTCCGCTTCTACTGTCAGGGCTACGAGCAGGATCCCAAGGATGTCATTGCGGATGCTGTATTCGAGCCCGAGACGGATGAGATGGTCGTGGTCCGCGACATCGAGATCTACTCCCTGTGTGAACACCATCTGGCACCTTTCTATGGCAAGGCTCACGTCGCCTATATTCCCAGGGACAAGATCGTTGGCCTCTCGAAGCTGGCGCGGCTGGTCGATGTCTACGCACGTCGCCTGCAGGTTCAAGAGCGGCTCACGCACCAGATCGCGCAGGCGATCGAAGATGTGCTGAAGCCCAAGGGCGTGGGTGTCCTGATCGAGGCCTCGCACCTGTGCATGATGATGCGCGGGGTGCAAAAGCAGAACTCCTCGACGGTCACCTCATGTCTGCTGGGGAATTTTCGCAAGGACGAGCGGACCCGAGCCGAATTCCTGAATCTGGTGAAGCGGTCCTAGCCGGGTTGGCGCATCCGGTTGCGCGTGGTCAAGACAGCGTTGGCAAAGGGCTTGCGTGATCCGGTGCGACCATCGATCGGGCAAGCGATGGTGGTTTTGTCGGCATTGCGGATCGACGGTGGTGTTTGTCCGGTCCGCGCTGTGCATAATCTGTTTCGTACCCATTCATCCACGAGGATCTCATGCGCAGCACCTTCTTCTTGAGCGTCGTCACTCTCTTTCTGGTTGCCGATCTGGCGGCGCAACGCGAGCGCCGTTCCGGTCGCGGTGGCGGCGGTGATGACAGCAGCGTCGAACTGGCTCATTTCGAGTTCAAGAAGGTCGATTACAGCGCCTTCAGCCTGGAGTCGCTCCGCTCGAGCTACGGGATTTATCTGCCCAAGGGCTACGGTGATGAGGCCAACAAGGACCGGCGTTACCCCTGGGTGATCTGGCTCCACGGCATGAATGGCGATTACCGGCGTTTCCATACCGGTGCTGCTGCCACCCTCGACAAGTTGCGCGGTGAGGGCCAGATCCCCGAGATGATCTTCGTGGCGGCATCGGGTCCGCGGCGGACCCTGTATCTGAATGGCGAAAGCTCTGGAGATGTCGAGGATCTGATCGCTTTCGATCTGCTCGAGCATGTGCAGAAGAATTTTCGTGCGTCGAACAAGCGCCGCGATCGTGCCATCATGGGGGTGAGTATCGGTGCTCTGGGAGCGATGAAGATCGCCTTCAAGTATCCCGAGAAGTTCGGCACGGTGGCCATTCACTCCGGAGCCATGTTTCCGGTCGATCCTGACGATCTGCCCGCGCAACTTGACCGGCAAGCGCAGTTCATGTCGCGCAGCATCGGTTTCGATGAGGTGCTGGGCAATCCCATCGAACCCGAGAAATGGATGAAGGAGATTCCTTCGGCCATGCTCACGAAGATGAAGGTCGGGAAACTGAAAGGATTGCGCATCTTTCTCGACGCTGGAACCGATGATCGTTACGGCTTCGCTCCGCTCAACATCGCTTTTCACGAGCAACTCCAAGAGAAGAAGATCGCCCATTCCTGGGAACTGATCGAGGGTGGCGGCCATGCCTGGGCTGATCGTCGCTTCCCCGAGCGAGTCGCCAGATCGCTGCAGTTCGTGGGCGCAGGATTCTCGGGCCAGGGCGAGAGAGGTGCCGAGAAATCCAAGAAGGGCGGCGCGGACAAGGCCAACCGCTAGCCGGGGGTTTTGCCGCCCCGCGGATCGTTCGACTACTTGATCTTGCCGGCGTCCCACAGTGACCAGAACTGGGCAGGAGGCATCTTCTGCTCGAGCGTGGCGCCGAGTTCGCGCAGAGATTGCATTTCCCGGACGATCTTGAGGCCCTTGGCGATCCGGCGCGGCGTGAAGATCAGCCGGGTCAGTGTCAGGTTCTTCAGCGGTCGCAGGTCGGTGACGGGCGTGTCACCGATGTGCAGGCGTTGCAGACTTCGCATGTCGGCGAGGGGACTGAGGTCATCCACCCTCGTTCCCTCGAGGGTGAGACTCACCAGGGGCGAGCCAGCGAGAGGGCGGATGTCCTTGACCGGTGCGCGATTCAGCCACAGGGAATTCAAGGGCATACCGGCCAGCGGCTTCAGATCTCCTACCCGGGTGTCCACCAGATAGAGCATGACCAATGGCATGCCGAAAAGGGGATGGAGATTGGCGACGGGTGCCTTGTTGGCCCGTAGTTCCGTCAACTTCATGCCGCGCAGGGGACTCAGGTCGGTGATCCTCGTTTCCTCGATCCACAGTACCTCGAGAGGAAGTCCCGCCAGCGGCGAGAGGTCGCGCACCAGCGTGGATGCCACGCTCAGGCGGTTGATGGGCAGTCCGCTCAACGGTGTGAGGTCTTCGATTCCGGTGCCGTCGAACTGGCCTGCGACGATACGTCCACCGTCCTCTCCGAACTGGCCTTTACCGTCATAGCCGGGATTGGCGGCGCGGAGTTCGGTCTGGATCTCGGTCTGGCTGCGTGTCTTCGCCGGGCGGGATTCGGCTTCGCGATCCGGCGAGGTGAGCGAGGCATCGGAGTCGGTCGACGGTGCCTGGACGGGCGAGGGAGAATTTCCGTCGCAAGCCACACTCCACGAGAAGAGGAAGAACGCGATCAGACTCGAATGCTGCATTCTGCCATCAGAACCCAATCGCGACTGCCGTTCCAGCGAAGGCTCCTTTCAGAGGCCCTCGGCGGAGGGCCTCCTTGCGATTGAAAGAGCGGGAGTTCGCTCGGCGGGACGAAACATTGGCCGATGGGGGTGGCAGGCGGAGGTCTGTCTCACTCGAATGTGTAGAATCCCGCTGTTCCCAGACCCATTGGATGATCGATACCGCTAGCAGAATTCTCCACCGCTCCGCAGTTGTAGCCGCTGCAATTTGCCTTCTGCCCACCGCAGTCGTCGGGCAGCTGGCCAAGCCTGTCGATTTCGGTCATGAGATCAGACCACTGCTCGCCAGTCGTTGTTTTCCGTGTCATGGGCCGGATGCCAATAAACGTCGGGGTGGGCCCGGGGAAGGGGATGGCCTGCGCCTGGACAATCGGCAGGGCTTGCTGGCCGATCTCGATGGCCATGCGGCCGTGGTTCCCGGAGATCCTTCGCGCAGCGAACTCCTGCGCAGGATCAAGGCGACGGATCGAGATCGTATGCCGCCTCGGGGTAAGGGAAATCCCCTGTCGGCTTCGCAGGTTGAGCTCATCGAGCAGTGGATCGCCGAGGGAGCGCGAGTAGACCCTCTCTGGTCTCACGTGAAACCGGTGCGTCCCGTCCCGCCGGTTGCCGTTGATCCGGCGTGGTCGAGCCATCCGATCGATCGTTTTCTCCTCGCTCGCATGGAGCAAGAAGGATTGTCTCCATCGCCACAGGCATCTCCGGCCGTCTTGATCCGCCGGGTGACGCTCGATCTCACCGGCTTGCCGCCGACTCTCGATGAGGTCGATCGTTATCTGTCCGACACCAGCCCCGAGGCCTATGCCGGACTTGTCGATCGATTGCTCGGATCGCCTGCCTTCGGTGAGCGCTGGGCGCGTCCGTGGCTCGATCTTGCGCGCTATGCTGATTCGGCTGGTTACGCTGATGATCCTCCCCGCACCATCTGGGGCTATCGAGATTGGGTGATCCGCGCGCTCAATCGCAATCAACCCTTCGATGCTTTCACGGTCGAGCAACTCGCCGGTGATCTTTTGCCCGAGCCGACCGAGGATCAACTGGTCGCCACCGCCTTCCATCGCAATACCATGACCAACAGCGAGGGCGGCACCATCGATGAGGAGTGGCGTTCAGCGGCCGTGGTCGATCGCGTCAATACCACGATGGCCGTGTGGATGGGCACGACCATGGGCTGTGCGCAGTGTCATACACACAAGTTCGACCCCATCACGCAGAAGGAATTCTTTGCCTTCTACGCCTTCTTCAACAACTGCGAAGATGCCGACAGGAAGGACGAACGTCCGACGCTTCCCTTGTTCTCGGCCTCGCAGATGGAGCAGAAGAAGGATTGGCAGCTCGAGCTGGCTCGCCTGCGCGAGCGCGTGGAATCACCCGATCCGGTGATCGAAAAGAGCTTTGCAGCCTGGGATGAGACTTTCCCTCGGAATGCTTCCTGGAGACCTCTGTCTCGTCGCGCCAAGAAGCTGGCGGGGCGAAGTCGCTGGTCTGCAGGGTCATCGGCGAGCCCGGTCACGGCTTTACGCATCACCGGTGATTTCGCGTCGTCGCCCGCCGTCACCATCGCCCTCGTTCCGGAGAAGAACGAACCGCCGCAGGCTCGCTACCTGCGGGTGGAATTGCCCGGCAAGGCCAAGTTGTTGCAACTGGCCGAGGTGCAAGCATTCAACGGCGGTGAGAATCTGGCGCGCAAGGGTAAAGCTCGGCAGATCAGCACAGGCTACGACGGCCGTGCCGAACTCGCGATCGATGGCAACACCGACGGGCATTACGCCAATGCCAAGTCGACAACGCACACGGCTGCGGGCGATGATCCCTGGTGGGAACTCGATCTTGGTTCCGAACGTGGGATCGATCGTGTCGTGATCTGGAACCGTACGGACTCCATCGGCGTGGGCAAACGTCTGGAGGGTTTCGTCGTCCGCTTGCTCGATGACGAGCGTCGGACCGTCTGGCAGAGCCCGGCCGGCAAGGCTCCCAGACGGGAAGTCGAATTGCGGCCTGACGGGCGGCGCCCGCTGAACACCAGCGCGCCGTATCGCGGAGGTGGTGGTTGGACCCTGATCGTGAAGGAACCGTTGGTGATTCCCGAGGGCAGCGCGCTTGAATTGGCATGGGCCGCCAAGACGGCGCCACCATCGCTGATCGATGTGTCGATGACCCTCGATTGGCGATACACGAAATACGCCCAGGTGTCCCCCGAGCGCCTCGCCGTGCTCGATCAAGAGTCAAAGGGGAGGGGGCAGTCTCCGACCGCAGCTCTGCGGAAGTATTACCGGAGCGTGGCACCTGAACTGGAGACCGCCCGCAAGCGTATCGCCGAGTTGACCAAGAAGATGGCTGCGATGAAGCCGTCGACGACGGTCCCGATTCTGCGCGAACTTCCGGAGGGGAAGGCTCGCGAGACTCGCATCCAGCATCGCGGTAGTTATCTCGATACTGGTGCGAAGGTGGTGGCGGGAGTGCCAGCCTCCTTCCATGAATTGCCGGCGGAGGCTCGAGGCGACCGCCTCGCTCTCGCGCACTGGATTGTCAGCCCGGACAATCCGCTCACCGCCCGGGTCACGGCCAACCGTTTCTGGGAGCAGATCTTCGGCGTTGGTCTGGTCGAGACGATCGGAGACTTTGGCGTGCAGGGAGATTTCCCCTCGCATCCTGACTTGCTGGACTGGCTTGCTTGCGAGTTTCAAGCAGAAGGATGGGACGTCAAGCACTTGCTCCGCACGATGGTGATGACTTCGGCCTATCGGCAAGACTCGCGGGCTTCGAAGGCTGCGCGCGAGCGCGATCCTGCCAATCGCTTGCTGTCGCGGGGTCCACGGTTTCGCCTTTCTGCGGAGATGATCCGTGATCAGGCGCTGGCGGTGAGCGGTCTGCTCAGCCGCAAGCGCTTCGGTCCACCCGTGCGACCGCCCCGCCCCAATCTCGGCTTGAAGGCGGCCTTCGGTGGTTCCACCGACTGGAAGACCAGTTCCGGCGAGGATCGTTACCGCCGAGGCATCTACACGAACTGGAGGCGCTCCATTCCCTACCCTTCGATGGCGACCTTCGATGCGCCCAGCCGGGAGGTTTGCACGCTGCGCCGGATCCGTACCAACACGCCGTTGCAGGCCTTGGTGACCCTGAACGATCCTGTCTATGTAGAGGCTGCCCAGGCTCTGGCCCGGCGGATGGTCGCAGCGTCGTCGAATGTTGTCGACCGTGTGAAGTTTGGTTTCCGCCTGTGCACATCTCGTCAGCCATCGTCTGCCGAGAGGGATCGCTTGGTGCAATTGCACGCGCAGGCCCGTGCCCGCTATGCAAAGGAGCCCAAGCAGGCGAAGATCATGGCGACCGTGCCTTTGGGGCCTGCGCCCGAGGGTGCTGATATGATCGACCTCGCTGCATGGACCGTGGTTGCGAATGTGCTTTTGAATCTGGATGAGTTTCTGGCGAGGATGTGACCCATCGACCCGCGTCTCGAACATCTGCATCATCGAACCCGTCGGCATTTCCTCAAGGATTGCCGCGTCGGGCTCGGCGGCATTGCACTTTCCTCCCTGCTCGGTGATCGGGTTGGATCGGAACACGCGACGGATCCTCTCGCTCCCAAGGCGTCGCACTTCCCGGCGAAGGCGAAGAATGTTATCTACCTGCACATGGCCGGTTCGCCGCCGCACCTCGACCTCTTCGACTACAAGCCCGAACTGGTCGCGCGCAGTGGGGAGCCTTGTCCGGATGAATTTCTCAAGGGACGACGCTTCGCCTTCACTTCGGGGGTGCCCAAGCTCCTTGGTACGCCGCGCCGGTTCGCCCAGCACGGGCAGTGTGGCGCCTGGGTCTCGGATGCGTTGCCGCAACTTGCAGGCATGGTCGATGACCTCACCATCGTGCGTTCGATGACGACCGATCAGTTCAACCACGCGCCGGCCCAGCTCCTGATCTACACCGGCTCGGCGCGGCAGGGTCGTCCCTCGATGGGGACCTGGGCGACCTACGGTCTGGGCAGCGAGAACAGGAACCTGCCCGGTTTCGTCGTTCTGATTTCGAGTGGCACCAGCCCCAGCGCCGGTAAGAGCGCGTGGGGGAGTGCCTTCTTGCCTTCGGTGTATCAGGGTGTGCAGTGTCGCTCCAAGGGCGACCCGGTACTCTATGTCTCGAATCCCGACGGTATGAACCAGTCGATGCGGCGCCTCAGTCTCGACGCGCTGCGCGATCTGAACGAGTTGCAGGCGGCCCGGACAGGCAATCTCGAAACCCAAACACGCATCGCGCAGTATGAACTCGCCTACCGGATGCAGACATCGGTTCCCGAGGTCATGGATATCTCGCGCGAACCACAGTGGGTGATCGATCGCTACGGCGCTCAGCCGGGCCAGGCCAGCCTCGCCAACAACTGTTTGCTCGCGCGCCGGCTGGTGGAGCAGGGCGTACGCTTCGTGCAACTCTTCGACTGGGGGTGGGATTACCACGGCACCAATCCCAAGGAGGATCTGCGGGATGGGCTGACCAAGAAATGTGCGGGCATGGATCGCGCCGTCTCGGCGCTCATTTCCGACCTCAAGGCGAGGGGCCTGCTCGAGGAGACGCTCGTGGTCTGGGGAGGTGAATTCGGGCGCACCCCCTTCCGTGAGGGCCGCACGGCCAAGGGGAAGGTTCTCGGTCGCGACCACTATCCAGACTGCTTCACCATGTTCATGGCCGGTGGTGGTGTGAAGTCAGGTCTGGTCTGGGGCGAGACCGACGAGTTGGGTTTTTCGATTACCCGGGACCCGGTACACATCCACGACTTGCAGGCGACCATCTTGCACCTGCTCGGCATGGACCATGAGCGGCTCACGCACCGCTTCCAGGGTCGTGATTACCGCCTCACTGATGTGCACGGCAAGGTCGTCGAAGGTCTGCTGGCCTGATCTCCTCGGGGCGGCGGCTTGCGTGTAAAGGCCGCGGGGTTCGTCCTGATCCGGTGATCGGCCGGCCCAGCAACACCACGCCGGATCTAGGTGCTGGTCCGATGGCTTTCGAGGAAGAAGGCGTGCAGCAGGCGGTCGATCTGTAGCAGACCTTCTCTGTGGATTCGGATCTTGTCACCATTCATGGACAGGTAGCCATCTTGCTGGTGTTGGGCCAAGGGTTTGGCGAAGCGTTCCCGCGGGTCAACGCCGAACTTCTCCTGGAAATAGGAGATGGAGGTCTCGCCGAGTTTCATCTGCAGGACGAACTCCCGGATGAGTTTTTCGTCTTCACTCAGAACCCACGCTCGTTGCGTCGGCAACTCGCCACCCTCGACCCGTTCGATGTAGGACTCGAACCGATCGTCGTTCTGCAGGTGGGCGCCGTTCAGGTACGAGAAGGAGGAGACGCCAACGCCGAGCATGTCGGCTCCCTGCCACAGTTCGTCCCGATAGAGGAACTTGGCTTGCGCGCTCCGCGTGGCGGTGTAGGCGCTGTCGACCGTGTAGCCCTCGTCTTCGAGGGCGCAAAAAGCTTCGTTGACCCATCGACGCTTTGCGGGCCATTCCGCGACCGGAGCGATGACCTCGCCGCCTTCTCGCATCTGGCGATAGATGGTGCTGTTGTGGGGGATTTCCATCTGATAGATGGTGACGCTGTCGGGGTCCAGTTCCTTGGTGCGTGCGATGCAGTCGCGCCAGTTTTCGTCCGTCTCGCCGACCATGCCGGCGATCAGGTCGATGTTGATCTGTGGAAAGCCAACGCGCTGCGCGCAGTTGTAGGCGGCATCGATCTCCTTGGCCCGATGGGCGCGGTTGTTGATCTCGAGGATCTCGGGATCGAAGTTCTCGATACCGAGGCTGAGTCTGGTGACGCCGAGTCTGCTCAGGGCTTCGATCTTCTTTTCCTGCAGGGTGCCCGGCTCGCATTCGAAGGAGACCTCTTCGGCCTGATCCCAGGGGAGGCAAGCTTGCATCTCTTCGAAGAGGCTCTCGATTTGCGCGACCGAAAGGTAGGAAGGTGTGCCGCCACCGAAGAAGATGAAGCTGGGCAGCCGGCCGCGGACCAGCGGCCGTTCGGCGAGCATCCGCAATTCGGTGATGACCGCTGCGAGGTAGCGGCGGATGTTTTCGGAGTCCTTGTCCGTGTAGACGCGGTAAGAGCAGAAGTCGCAGCGTTTGCGGCAGAAGGGGATGTGGACATAGATGCCTAATGGCACATCGGGGCCAGAGTCACCGTCGAGTCGAGCTTGCGCCGGGGTGTTGTGGTCGGCGGACCACGCCTCAAAGGGCGGGTAGTTGGCCACGAAATAGCCGCCCACGGTCGTCGGATCGGAGTCGCCGGTCGCCGGGGAGTCATGGTTCAGTTCTTCTTGCGTCATACCTTGTAGGAATTCTAGGACTTCGAGCGAGTGGCGGGGGTGTTATCTCCGGAAAGAGCGGTTCGATCCTCGCCGGGGCCTCAGTCGCTGCTAGATCTTGACCTCGGGGGTTTGCCGTTCGGCGGGATGTTCGATTTCAAAGTAGTCGCGCGCGGCGAAGGAGAACATCGAGGCGATGAGGTTCGATGGGAACTGCTGGACCTTGTTGTTGTTCTCGCGGACATTGCCATTGAAGAAGCGCAGCGCCGCCTGGATGCGGTCTTCGGTGTTGGTGATCTCGTGCTGCAGCTCCAGGAAGTTCGCGCTGGCCTTGAGATCGGGATAGGCCTCGAGTCGGGCCATGAGACGTCCCAGGACCTTGGTCAGCATGGACTCATCGGCGGCGTGGGCAGCGACCGAGTCATGCGGCGCTTGCGCCTTTTCGCGGAGGGAGGTGACCTTCTCGAGCAGGTCCTTCTCGTGGGCAGCATAGCCCTTGACCGTCGAGACCAGATTGGGGATCAGGTCATGCCGGCGCTTGAGTTCGGTGTCGACGTTGGACCAGGCTTCATTGCAGTGGTTACGGACCGAGACCAGACCGTTGTAGATGCCGATGAAGATCAGCAGGAGAAGGACGAGGACGCCCAAGGTGATCCAGAGTGCTTCCATGAGTCAGTCGCTGAAGAGGTAATCGGGCATCCATTCGCGGATGGTATGAAGCTGGTCGAGGTAGGGTTCGATCTCCTCGGGCTCCAGGCGGTTGCCATCGTAGATGGCGAGGATATCGCGGTCGAGTTCCAGCGTGGTGCGCGGATTCTGTAGCAAGTATTCCATCATCCGGGTGTGGCAGAAGTCGTATGCGAACTTCTTGTCCTCCGAGCGGACCACAAACTTCTTCGAAAACTCGATGGACTCGAAGTCGATGTCGTCATAGCCAACGGCCTGTGCGATCTTGGACAGGAAGCCTTCTGGCGCGATGGTCAACTCCGGGAAGACTTTTTCGATACGGAGCAGGACGACGCCGACATGGTGGTGGTGGGTTTTGCGGTTCCCCTTCGAGTCGGTGGAATAGGTCTCGTAGTGGAAGGTGAAAGCCTCGGCGGGGCGGTTCTTCCACTCGCCTTGCAGGCGGTGCATGGCATAGCGGTTGGAACCCTGGTTCAGCTTGTCCAGGAAGGCCAGACGCCTCGATACCTCGCGGTCTTTTCGGTGGTCGTAGCTCCAGCCGTTCTGTTTTGCCCAGGCGGTCCATTTCTCGCGGCGCTTCTGTTCGAGCTTCCAGGCGATCACGAAGATGCCGATCACAACAGCGATGCCGAGGGGGATGAGCAGGAATTCCATGGGATGAGATCCTACGTGGCGAGGGTTGCAGGCAACCCAAGATCTTGGTGGTGATCGGTAGCCGGCTTGCGCGGGTGGTGAGGGCCTTGTCGCCTGTCGGGCACCCTGTTTCGGGAAGATTTACATGGTAGCGGGAGGCGGACTTGAACCGCCGACCTATGGCTTATGAAGCCATCGCTCTAACCGACTGAGCTATCCCGCCGCCGATTTGCAGGGCGGGATTCCACCAGAAGCGCCATGGCAAGACAAGCACGGCCCCCCGGAACGGGTGTTTTGCCGGGGTCTGGGTGTCGGCAGCCTGTCGGGGAATTTTTTTGCTCCGCGAACAGGAAACTCCGCGTGGGAGGGCTCCTAGTAGTGGTTGCCGTGGGTTGCATGGGCCAACGGCACGAGACGAGGTGGGTTCCCTGGCTGGGCCTTATTCCTCCCACAGACTCTCTGATTCTTCCGGACGGATTCCTCAGAACGAGAGCTTTGCCCAGTCAGGGAACCGTTTTTTAAGGCCTCCTCGGCCTGCTTTTCCGGAGGGTGGCAGCTTGTCGGCATCACCCGAAGATGCGCCGAATCAACTGCCCGCTGCTGTGCATGGCAGCGAGTTCCGTGAAGCCGCCGATCGGTTCGTCGCCGATGAGGATCAAGGGTACTGTTTCATGCCCTTCGAGGATCGATCGAGTCACCGACCGGCGGTCGGGGTTGTCATCGAGATGGATCTCTTGATAGCGGATCTCGAGTTCATCCAGCAGCGCGGCAGCATCCAGGCAGTAGGGGCAGCGCTGGGTCCGATAAATGATCACTTCAGCTTTTTGAGCACTCATTGTGGTTGGAGGTATAGCCTCATGAATCTATCGAACAAATCGGTTCCGCTTGACCAGAGGCGGTGTTGGGGGGTACGTCTGCTCCGATGAATCACTTCGATCCCGACGCAGCGGCCCGTCCGGATTCGGGGATCTTCGGTCTTCCTCATGATGCTGCCGAAGCGAGGGTGCTGCTCTTGCCGGTGCCCTACGATGCGACGGCGTCCTATCGCGCCGGTGCCGCGGTTGCGCCGGCAGCCATCCTGGCGGCGAGTCGACAGGTGGAACTCTTCGACCGGCAGACCGGGCATCCGTATCGCAGTGGTATCCACATGCGCTCTGCCGATCCGATGATCGCCGAGACCTCGCACCGGGCGCGGCGCCTGGCCTTGCCGATCATCGCCAAGGGCGGCGCTGGAAAGGGAGACGAGGAGGCCGTGGCCGAGGTGGAGCAAGCGGGCGAGGCGGTCAGGGAGCATGTCTTTGCGGCGGTCAGCGAGATCTTCGATATGGGCAAGATCCCCGGGGTCGTCGGCGGTGATCACTCGGTCGCTTTCGGGGCCATCGAGGCGGCAGCCGCGCGGCACGAAGGGATCGGGCTGTTGCAGATCGATGCTCATGCCGACCTCCGACCGGATTTCGAGGGCTTTCGATGGAGTCATGCCTGTGTGATGCACAAGGTGATGGCCGAACTCTCCGGCGTCGAGAGGCTCGCGCAGGTCGGCGTGCGTGACATGGGCCTCGTCGAGCAGGAGGCGATCGAGGCCAGCGCCGGTCGCATCGTCTGCAATCACGACCTCGACATGCAGCGTCGGCTGGCGGCCGGCGAGAGTTTTCTCTCACTGTGTGCCGAGATCATCGAACCGCTCCCGAGCAACGTCTGGATCACCTTCGATATCGACGGTCTCGACTCCACCCTCTGTCCGCATACCGGAACGCCGGTTCCCGGCGGCCTCTCCTTCTCCCAGGCTTGCTTGCTGATCGAGGCCCTTGCCGATTCGGGCCGCAGGATCCTCGGATTCGATCTGTGTGAAGTGGTTCCCGGACCCGGCGACGAAGACCTCGATGCGATCGTTGCGGCACGAGTCCTCTACAAGCTCTGCGGCTTCGCTCTCAAGACTCAATCGTGAGCGATCTGGCCGCGAGCAGGTTGGTATGCCAGCTCAAACCGTGTGTCTGCGCGCGCGGCCTGATAGTGCCATTTCCCATACCCTTTGGAACCATGCGGAGAGGTCATCCATGACGGTATACATCAAGGGCACGACGAAGGCCGTGAAGATGGTCGACACCGTGAGGCCGCCGACCACGGCGATCGACATGCCGACGTAGCTGGGTCCCTGTCCCGAAGAGTCGCCGAACAGCGCCATCGGCAAGAGGCCGACGATCGTGGTCACCGCCGTCATGATGATCGGGCGCATGCGCCGGCGCGTGCCTTCGAGGATGGCGTCGGCGCGTCCGAGTCCCTCCTCACGGCGCAGTCGATGGATGCAATCGAGCAGGACGATGCCGTTGTTGACGACGATCCCGCACAGCAGGATGGAGCCGATGACGACCATCGGGTCGAGCGTGCCGATGAGCAGGTAGACGGCCCATACAGCGCCTGTGAGAGCGAAGGGAATGGTGAATAGCACGGAGAAGGAGAGGATCACCGATTCGAACAGAACGCCCATCAGCAAGAACACCAAGGCGATGCCGAGACCGAGCGACTGGAGGAGTTCGCCCATCTGCATCTCGGTTTCCTTGAACGAACTCTCGTCGCTCCAGCTATAGCCGAGCGGCATGGGGAAGCGACGCATGAGCTTGGCGACTTCCCTGTTCATCTGCACCGGGCCGATGCCGGCCTGGCGGCGACCGACGATGGTCACGCTGGATTTCCCATCGACGCGCCAGATCGATCCGAGGGATTTTGATGTTCGGATCTGACTCAACTCCTCGAGTTTCAAGAAGGCGCCCGAATCGCTGGATACGCGGGTGTTCTTGAGATCGCTCATGGATGGGTTCTTCTTGCCGCGATCAAACTGGGTGATCAACTGGGTTTCACGGCCGTCCGATTCCTCGAAACGGGTCAGCATCCGACCCTGCAATCCGGAACTGACCGTGCCGAACAACACTTCCGGCCGCACTCCCCACTCCTGCATCCGGCCCTTGTCCAGGGAGATCACGACCTCCTCGTTACGGTCCATCTGCGGGATTTCGATCTGCTCGACCTCTTCGAGGTCGGCGAGTTCCGAGCGGACTTTACGAGCCAGTCCCATGAGAAATTCGCTGTCGCGACCGTAGAGCCTGATCACGAAGTTGCGTTCGTTCTTTTCTTCGCTGCTGCCGCCGAAACGGTCATCGCGATCGCCGAGCGTGACCTCCACGCCTGGACGGCGCGGCCAGGATTTTTCTACCAGCCCGCGGATGCGCTTGGTTTCGCTCTCGGATGTGTCATCCTTCATCACCAGTCCGACATTGGCGTGATTTCGGCTGAAGGTCGAGGTGACACCGGCGACCCGCCATTCCTCTTCGTGCGAGAGGACGAACTCCTCGTAGGACTTGACCTCTTCTTCGACGTTTTGCAGGTCGAGGCCGCGTGGCATCGACATGTTCACGCTGATATCGCCACGCTGGAAGATACCGCCGGCACCGCCATCGAATTCGATGGCGGCGAAGGCGAAGTAGCTCAGGGACAGGATGGAGGCCATGCCGGCGATGGCGAGGGAGCGGTGTGGAAGGGCATGGCGCAACAGCGCCTGGTTGAAGCTGACCAACCAGTAGACGGGCGACCACCGGCGAGCCGGCGATGGCGAGAAGGCCGCCTGAGGAGCGCCCCTTACCCTGCTCATGGTCAGGCCCGAGGGCATGAGCATGAGCGCGACGAAGAGACTGCCGAGCAAGGCGACGGAAAGTGGCAGGCCGACCGCTCCCAGTGTCGTGCGGGTGGCCTTGTCGCCGATGAACACCATCGGCACGATGACCACCACCGTCGTCATCGTGGCCATGGTCACGGCCAGTCCGACCTCGCGGGCTCCCTGGATGCAGGCCTGGCGTATGGGCATGCCCTGCTCGCGCAATCGCCGGATGTTCTCGAGGACGACGACCGAGTTGTCGACGACCATGCCGACAGCGAGGGTCATGCCCGCCATGGTCATGACGTTGAGTGAACTGGTCGTGAAGTAAAGGAAGGCACCATCGATCAGCAGGGTCAGCGGGATGGCGACCGCGATGGCGATCGTGAAGCGCAGGTTTCTCAGGAACAGGAGCAGTGCGATCAGTGCCAGCAATCCTCCCTGGATCGAAGTTCCCAGGAGGGTGTCCAGACTCTCGGTGATCAACAGTCCCTGGTCGAAGAGGAAGCGCGTCTCGAGGGTGGCCAGGCGCGGATCTTCTTTGAGGATGTCCAGAGCGGCGTGGAGCCTTTGACTGGCTTCCACAGGATTGGTTCCGGCAGCCGCCCGGACCATGCCCGAGTAGGTGTATTTCTGGTTGAAACGAGATAGCCGATCGCGAACGGACGGCACCCGTTCGATGCGCGCGATATCGGACAGGGCCAGACCGGGCCGCACCGGAAAAGTTTCGATCTCGCCGAGTGCTCGAAACTTGCTGTCGAGGCGTACCAGGAACTGTTTTTGGCCGTCGTCGATTTCGCCCAGGGGCTCGGTGAAGTTGTCGCTCGATAGTCTTTCGATCAAGCGCCGGTAATCGACCCGGTGGGCGGTCAGCTTGTCGATGTTGAACCAGATTCGCACGGTTTCATCAAAGAGACCGAAGATGTCGACACGACCGACGCCGTCGACAGCTTCGAGCCGCGGCCGGAGTACCTGATCGAGCAGGTAGTCCCAGTCGCTACTCCGCTCGGGTGTCAACATCTGGAAGAAGGCCAGCGGCACTGAGCTGGCATCTTCCTTCCAGGTGAAGTAACGGTCAGTTCCAGGCGGCCATTCGAGCCGGGCGCGCTGGATCCGATCGCGGACCTCGGCGGTGGCGAGGTCGGGGTTCATGCCCGTGTCGAGCTGGGCGGAGACAAAGGCGCGTCCATTGCCGGAATCGGAGCGGATGCGCTGGATTCCCGGGATGGTGCGCAGTTGTTCTTCGAGCGGCTTGGCGACCTTTTCTTCGACCTCGCGCGGAGACATGTCCTGCCCGAGGGGGATCCAGATGCGGATCTCGTTTTGCGAGAGCCCTTCGGGGACGAAGCGCAGCGGTAGCTTGGCGAAGGAGATGGCGCCGACCAGCAGCAGCGCCAGCGTCACCATCAAGGTGAAGATCGGCCGGTCCACGAAGAGGGAAAAGAGTCCGCGATCTCCCTTTTGTTGCATGGTCAGGACTTCCTGTCCGAGAGGGAGTAGACCACCGGGACGACGACGAGGGTCAGCATGGTCGAGGTGATGAGGCCGGCGATGACCGTGATTGCCATCGGCGCACGCAACTCGAGGCCTTCACCGGTCCCGCCAAGGAGCGGGAGTGAACCTAGCCAGCCCGTCAGGGGTAGCAGTCCGAGCACGGTGGTCAAGGTGGTCATCAAGACCGGGCGCAAGCGGATCTGTGCCCCACGGAGGATGGCATCGTGCTTGGCGGCTCCTTGCGCGCGCAGTCGGTTGATCTGGTCGATCAAAATGATGGCGTTGTTGACGACGATGCCTGCCAGCACGATGGCTCCCAGGAATACGATCACCGAGAGAGGAATCCCGAGGAGGTCCAGCGTGAGGATGGCGCCGACCATCGCCAGGGGGAGAGAGACCAGGATCACCAGTGGCTGGACGAGGCTTTCGAACTGGCTGGCCATGACGATGTAGACCAGGAACACGGCCAGCAGCAGCGCCATCGCGAGGCTGCGGAGCGACTGTTCCATGTCTTCTTTTTGGCCGCCGATCCGTGCGGTGATGCCGCGCGGCAACAGGAGTTCGTTCAACTTGGCACCCACACGGTCCTGGATCGTGCCGAGATCGAATCCGGAATAAGCGGCCTGGATCTCGGCACCCCGCAGATTGCCAAGTCGGCGGATCTCGCTGGGTCCTTCGAGCTTCCGAATCGTCGCCACGCTGGCGAGAGGAATGGCCGGGAGTCCGCGGGGATTGATATTGACCTGCTCGAGGGCGCCGACGGTGCCGAGTTCGCGGCGATCGGAGCGAACGCGAATATCTATCTTTCGTTCTCGTTCGGTGAGGCGAGTGGGCACGTCTCCTTGCACCTTGGTGCGCAAGATATCGGTGATGCTTCTGGTTTCGAGATCGAGAGCGGCAACCTTGTCACGGTCGAGCTTGATCGAGATTTCGGGGTTGCCGCGTTGCAGGGTGGATCGGACGTCGCGCAGTCCCGGCACCCCGAGGAGCGATTCTTCTATCTGGCCACAAACCTTGCGCAGGGCGAACAGGTCGCGGCCGTATACCTCGACGATGAGCGGTGCGGTGAAGGACAGGATGCTGGGTCGCGCGAAGCGATGTGTCTTGATCTCCGGATGCGCGCGGACGATCTCGCGCACATCCGTGCGCACGCGTCGTTCCTGGGCGACCTTCGCGTCCGAGGGTTTCATCCGGATCAAGATCCTGGCCGAGTGTTCTCCGCGATCCGAGTCGTTGAGTTCTTCCTTGTCCACTCCCGAAGCAAGGAAGGTGCTGTCGACGTCGGCGAGCGTGGCAATTTTCTTCTCGATGGCGCGCAGGCTCTGGTCGGTCCGCTCCACCGTGGCATCCCGCGGCAGGAATGCATCGAGATAGATCTCTCCTTGATGAACCTCGGGCAGCATTTCGTTGCCCAGTTCCGGCAGGCGCCAGAGCGAGAGGGCCAGGAGCCCGCTGGCGATCAGCACGACCAGGGTGCGGCGATGGAGTGCTGCAGCCAGCGTACCGGGGTAGATGGTGGAGGCTGCCCGGTAGCAGATCTCGAAGACGAACAGTACCGGGCGTAGGCACAATCGCAGCAGCCAGCCGCTTCCTCCCCCGGAGAGGAGGATGGCGCGGAGGGTCCAGACGACGGCCGTTGTGCACAGAAATTTCAGCAACCAACCGAGGAAGAGGAGCGGCCACGCCAGGGTGCCCCCGAGACCGGCCGCAGCCCGAGGACAGGCCTCGATCTGCAGTTTCTCGGCGGTTGCACCACTGTCTTTCCCGCGTGTTGCCAGCATCGGGATCACGAAGAGCGCGATCAGCAGCGACATCAGCAGCGCATAGACCACCGTCAATGCTTGGTCGCGGAACAGTTGGCCGGCAACTCCCTCGATGAAGACGATCGGGAAGAACACGGCGATCGTCGTCAGGGTGCTGGCGATCACTGCGCCAGCGACTCGGGACACGCCCAGTACGCCGGCCTCCGTACGCGGATGGCCCTCCTCGCGCGCGCGGTGGATGGATTCGAGCACGACGATGGAGTTATCGACCAGCATGCCGACCCCCAGTGCGAGCCCGCCGAGCGACATGATGTTCAGATCGATATCGGACATGAACATCGGCGCGAAGGTTGCGATCAGGCTGAACGGGATCGAGACCGCCAGGATGGCCGTCGCCGCGAATCGTCGCAGGAACAGGTAGATGATCAGGATCGCGAAGAAGCCGCCCTTGATCGCTGCTGACAGGACGTCGTCGATGGAGTTGCTGATGAAGCGTGACTGATCCTCGAGGAGATCGAGTTCAACACCGAGCGGCTGGAAGGTGAACTGGAGATAGTCCATCATTTGCCGTCGATGGCTGGCGATGTCGCGGGCTTCTCGGCGGGCATCTTCTCGCTCGCTCCCGGAAAGGTTTCGGAAGCCTTCGCCTCCCAGGGGAGGAGGCCTGGTGAGGTGTCGCCCGGCGGCCACGAAGGCTCGCTGCTCATCGCTTCCGAAGGCTCGTTCGCGCACTTTCTTGGCTAGCTCGACGATATTGGCATCGGCCTCACGATAGATGTCGATCAGTACGCAGAGCTTTCCATCAATTCTGCTGATCACTTCCTTGTCAGCAGGGATTCTCTCGACACGAGCCACTTCCGACAGGCGAATCGAGACGTCTCCGCGGCGTGCGACGACCATCTTTTCGATATCCTCGACGCTACGGAATTCACCCAGTGCGCGGACCATGTACTCGGTCTTGCGTTCCTCGATGGCGCCGGATGCGGCGTTGATGTTTTCAGCCATCAAGCGCTGAGAGATCGAGGTGACGTCGATGCCGTAGTAGCCCAGCGCCTTCTCATCGACCGAGATTCGGATCTCTTCCTCGTCACCGCCACGGATCTTGACAGCAGCCACCCCGTCGACTTTCGCGAGATCACGTTCGACCTCCTCTTCGGCAAGAAGGCGCAATTCCGTCATGCGAGGATCGTTGCGTTTGTTGACCATGCCCAAGGTCATGACCGGGTCGAGACTCGGGTCGTAGCGCAGCACCAAGGGTCGTTGAGATTCCTTGGGCAGGAAGACGCGATCGAGTCGTTCGCGGATGTCGGAGACGGCGAACATGACCTGAGTGCCCCAGGCGAATTCGAGGATCACATCGCTGACGCCGGGCCGGCTCACCGAGATGACGCGGCGCACACCGGAGATCACCGAGACAGCTTCCTGGATGCGTTCGCTGACACGCTCCTCGACGTCTTGCGGGCTTGCCCCCGGGTACTGGGTGCGGATGGTCACCGTCGGGTAGGTGATGTCGGGAAGGAGGTTGACCGGAAGACGCGCCAGACCGACGAAGCCAAAGACGACGGCGGCGGCGACCACCATGGTGATGGCGACGGGGCGAGTTGCCGTGAAGGAGAAGAAGGACCCGGAGGTGCTCATCGGCGCTTGCCCTGTGCTGCTATTCCTTTGTTACTTCGACCTGGTCTTGGTCTTTCAGATCCTCGTGTCCGGCCACCACGAGTTGATCCTGCACGTGCACGGCGTCGTCACCGCGGTTGCGAGACTCGACGAAGTCACCATCTTCGACTCCTGGGTCGAGATAGAGTTTTTCGACCGAGTTGCCGCGCAGTGCGAAGACGATGAAACGGTCACCCTCTGCGAGCAAGGCCGCTTTGGGCACCATGAGGGCTTGGCGTGTTTTCTCGGTCAGGATGCGCACGCGCAAGAACATGCCCGGGCGCAGGAGTTTTGCATCCTGTTTGCGCACACGCATGCGCAGCCGGAAGGACCCCGTGGTCTGGTCGATCGTGGATCCGATCAGATCGATGTCGGCAGTGAATTCACGCGTGCCAAAGGCATCGGTCGTGAAGAGCGCTTCGCGTGCTTGGCCGACCAGGGGGAGTTGTGTTTGGGGTAAGGCGATGTGGGAGATCAGATTGTCGAGATCGGTCACGACGAACAACACCGTGCTCGACGCGATCGTTTCACCACCCTTGACCCGGCGTTCGTCGATCACTCCATCGATCGGTGCCTTGATCGAGTGCTCGACGAGTCGGAGGTCTGACTCTTCGAGTCGCGCCTGGAGTTCGAGAATTGCATTCTCTGCGGTCTCGGAATCGAGGGTTGCTTTCTTTTGCGCGAACAGCGCCAGTTGCAGAGCTTCTTCGGATGAGTCCAGTGCGAATTTTGCTTCTTCGAGAACCTTCTTGATGACGATGCCGGGATCCATCTGGCTCTGTCGCGTCCACTCAGCGTGCGCCCGGTCGCGGTCGATTTGAGCTTGCTTGACGCGTCGTGCGGAGGACTCGATCTCCAGTTTCGCGAGTTCATGGCGCACCTTGCGGTCGGCAAGTTGCACCTCGACCTGACGCTTGGCAGCGGCAGCTTCTCGATCGTCGAGCTTGGCGATGACCTGTCCTTTGCTGACCCGGGCACCTTCATCGACGAGAACTTCGGTGATGCGTCCGGGCAGTTTGCTGTAGACGGTCACCTCATGTTCGGACTCGAGGTGAGCTGTATTCTCGATCTCACGCCGGACGGCTTGTTCCGTGGCCGCTGCGACACGCACCAGCGGCGGCCGATCATCCTGGCCTTCTCCAGCACCCGGTGTTCGGGGGCTCTCGCCGCAGGACGGCAGTCCGGCGAGCGGGAGGATGCAGGCGAGCAGGAGGCTTTTGGGCGTGAGCGACATTCAGAACTTTGGCTGTGTGAGTCTCGGCAAGGGCGGTGATCCGGGCATCGAGATTGTAAGCCTGTGGCGAGCCAGTTTTTAGCTCATCACAAGCTGGCATGGTCACAGGCCCGTGCTGCGGGCAAACTAACGTCACTGGAACTCTTTTTGTCAGACCAGCTTGAAGAAACGATAACCCACAACCCATTCCCATGGCAGTCGATCCACCGAAGCCCAGCATGATCAGTTTGCGTCAGGCCAGAGATGTCGTTGTCGAACGGACCACGGCATCGCCTGTAGAGGAGGAGGTTCCACTCCATGAGAGCCTCGGCCGCCGGCTTGCATCCGAGTTTCGGGCGCAGGAACCCTGGCCGACCACGGACCGGTCGGCGATGGATGGTTTCGCTCTGAGCGCCCCAAAAGGGGTCGTCGCCGGCACGGTGATGTCAGTGGTCGGGGAAAGTCTTGCCGGTCATCCCTTCGAAGGTTGCGTGGGGCAGGATCAGGCCATCCGCATCATGACGGGCGCGGTGGTTCCGGGCGATGTGGATACGGTGGTCAGGGTCGAGGATACGAGTGGCTTCGGCGGTGAGAGCGTCACCTTCACTCAGGATGTTCCATCCGGAAGCAACATCCGACCAGCCGGATCCGAAATCGCGGTCGGCGATTTGCTCTTGGCGCGAGGAGCCTGGATTCGCGCCGCCGAGATTGGCGCACTGGCGGTGCTGGGAAAAGAGCGTGTGAAGGTGTTTCGGCGGCCGCGCGTAGCCATCCTGTCGACTGGCGATGAGGTCGTGCCGATCGGTGCCGATCCACAACCGCATCAGCTTCGAGACAGTAATTCCCACGCCCTTCAGGCGCAGGTGCACGAGGCTGGCGGTACGGCCTTCTCCCTGGGGATAGGCAAGGATGATCCCGAGGACATGGAGGCTCGCATCCGAAAAGGACTCGAAGAGGCCGACGTTCTCTTGACCATCGGTGGCGTGTCCAAGGGGACCCACGATCTGGTGGGGGACAGCCTCGCGAAACTCGGGGTGGAACAGGTCTTCTGGGGGGTCGCCCTCAAGCCGGGAAAACCGAGTTTCTTCGGAGTTCGTCATGACGGTGACAGGGTTCAGCATGTCTTCGGCCTGCCCGGGAATCCGGCTTCTTGCTTCACCGTGTTCGACCTTCTGGTGCGGCCTTGCCTGTCGATCCTTTCTGGTGGCTCGCCGGTGGAACTCCGGGCACGGGCATCCTTGGAGGGGGTTCCCTTCAGGAAGAACTGGCGCACGCAAGCCATCCCAGCGCGGTTTTCCTGGGGTGATGATGGTGGGCTCAAGGCTTCTGTCGAGCCAGCTCGCCCGAGTGGGGACCCCTTCGGATTGGTCGGCGGTGATGGCTATGTGTTGATCCCACCCGATGTCATGGCGCAGGATGTGGACGTGACCGATATCGTTTTTTACGGGAGTGGGTTCAAGAACCCGTGAGCGGATCGAAGAGTCCGGGGGGGCGTGGTGGTGTTGCCCTGCTGGTGCGTGCGGCGGTGACCCTTGCCTTGCTGATGGCTGCGATGCCACCGGGCTGGTTCGCGGGCGCGGGGTTTTTGATGATTCCCGGGCTGGGCATGCTCTATGCCCTGGCCACGGACGAGCAGATCGCACGGCCGCGCCGCCTGGCAGCCCTGGTGGCGGGCTTGTGGTTCTTGTGTTTCTCCTGGTCGGTGCGGCACTTCGCCACGATCGGTGGCCCGATCGTGATCGGTCTGATCATCGTCCTCTTGTGGCGTTTGCTGTTCGCTTGGGCGGGCGTGTTGGCGCGCTGGGTCCCAGGGTCATTGGCCTTCGGCCTGGTCGTCGCGGCGGGTGCCTGGCTGCGCACCCACTGGCCGGAGATTCCGTATCCTCACGGCCAACCGGCGCACTGTCTCTATCACTGGCCGGAATTGCTCGGCCCCGTACGCTGGTTCGGTGAGGAGGGGATGAACTTCCTGATCGCGGCTCTCGGTGCTGGCCTCGTTGACCTGGCGCGTTCCTGGCGTGTGGCCCGGCCCTCTTGGCGTCCCAGCGTCGGAGTAGTGCTGGGGTTGTGCTCGGTGTGGCTGGTGGCGGCTTTGGTAGCACCTGATCGTGACGAGGGCGAGCCAACTCGTGCGGTTCGAGTGCTGGCTCTACAGCCGAACTTCGATATGGATTTCCAGTTGGGGTCCGATTACTGGCAGGCCGTGGAGAAACGGTTGAAGCGCCGCACCGAGATTTTTGCAGGCGCTCCCGGGTCCGTCGCCCCCGATCTCGTGCTCTGGCCTGAATCAACCTGGCCGGCTCAGGTCACCGAGGTTGAAGGGAAACTGAAGATGACCGGTCGCTACCCGGTGGAACTCCATACGGGCACTCGTCTGGTCGTGGGCACCGAACTCCGCATCCCACGCCACGTGCCGGCGGCGGCCCTCATCGACCACCAGGGCGAACTCCTGGGCATCCACGAGAAGTTGGTGCCGGTTCCGGCCGGGGAATACCTGCCCTTCGCATCCATTCTCCCTGGTTTTCTTCGTGACGGTGTCGAGTCCATCTACCTAAAACTGGTGGGGGGAGTGCCCGATATCGTGCCTGGCGAGTTTCGCCCCTTGTTGCACACGGCGCCGCCGCTCGATGTCCCCTTTGCCGCCTTGCTCTGCTACGACAATGCCTTCCCTGCCGTGGCGAGGGCCTGGGTCGATAAAGGTGCCCGTTTTCTGGTCGTTTTGAGCAATGAGGCCTGGTACCGCGGAGGCAGTGAACTGGACCAGATGGAGGCGATGACGGTGGTCCGGGCCCTGGAAACGGCCACGCCCATCGTTCGCTGCACCGTGGATGGGCTCAGCTTGCATGTGAATGCAGAGGGCCGTGTGGTTGCCCGGAAAGCCAGGAAATCGGCCGAAACGGTCACCGAGACGACAATTCTTTCTGCCGAGGTCACTCCTGGTCCCGGGGCTCTACCGCCCATGGCATGGCTGCGGAAACTATGGGTTGCGATCATGCTGGCTTCTTCGGTGCCGCTGGCCTGGCAGCTCGTTCTCTCCCTGGCAAGGTCGCTTCGGGCCAAGCCCGTGGATTCGAGTCCACCGGGCTCCCAGGGCCGCGATGATGCCTCTCCCCAGAGCAGTGCTTGACGATTATTGACAGGCAGTTAGGATTCATTCGACCCTCCGGGATGGTACGTCCCGCTGTCCGACTGGACCGTTGGCTACAAGCCCTCAGTCTGGATCAGAACAGTAGACGCATCCTTCGCCCTCTCGTCTGGAAGAAGACTCGGCCACTGCCGTTTCTTCTGCTTGACGTAACCTTTTTTGGAGTATCGATTCACGATGAGTCCAATCGGTCGCGTTTTCATCATTCTCAATCTCTTGCTCGCCGGCGCATTCGTCGGTTTTTCTGGCACTTACCTCCAGCAGGCTACTGACTGGAAGTCCAAGCACGCCGGGGCTGTGGTTGCCCACGCCGAGGAAAAGACTTCCCTGGAAGAGCAAGTGACCTCGCACCAACGAGCGCGCCAGGATGCTGAGCGCGAACTCGCGGGCCACACCATGAGCCTCAGCCAGAAGGTGAATGACAACAAGCGGCTCACCGAGGAGAACCAGCGGTTGAGCCAGCAGTTGTCGGATCTGGCTGCCGATGTGAAGAAGCTGCAGAGCGGCGCGATCACGATCGCAGGTGCGGTTCAGCAAGCGACCGCCGATGCCAAGCAGGCTTATAATACGGCGCAGCAGGCAACCAAGGACAAGGATGCAGCCCTGACTGCCCAGGAGACGGCGGAGAAGAACCTGGCGGACGCAAACTTCAAGATCGGCAAGCTGGAAGGCCAGATTGCCGAGCAGGCGGGCCAGATTGCCGGTCTCCAAGGCGAGGTCGGTGAGAAGGACGTCCTTCTTACCTTTGTTCAGCGCCGCTACCCGGGCGTCTTGTCCATGGCGCAGCCCGATTTGCAGGGCACGGTCCACAGGGTGGACGCAGGTGGCAAGCTGATCACCATCGAGATCACCGCGAATCCCGAGAAGGCATCGATCGAGCGTGGCTACACCATGTCGATCTATGCGGGCAACATCTACAAGGGTGAGGCTGTGATCACCGATGTGAAGGATGAGCGCTTTGCCTTTGCGAGCATCACCAAGAAGATGGATGGAGCTCGGATCGCGGCTGGCGACAAGGCTGCGACGAACGTTGGTATCCAGTAAGGAGTTACGCCATGGCCCGCAAGAACAAGAAAGATAAGGGTAATTCCTCCGCTGCTCCTGTGGCCGAAGCCGAAGTGGTCGAGGAGGTCGCCGAAGGTGGGATGGGTATCGATGATGGCATCGTCTTGACCACCACGGTACTACTGATCGGGGCCGTGGTTCTGGTCTACCTGTCCTATCAGATCTACGCCGTCTGAAGCGCCCCCCCCGGGGAGAGTGCGTTTTATGGGGTGATGGCGAGATGATCAGGCTCTGTTCCGCGCACAGGGCCGACCCCAGAGGAATCACTCTTTCATCCAGGGGCAGAAGTGCTACGCTGACGGCGTTCCTTCGACCGGTCGGGCGGTGGGCGGATATATAGGTCAGACGCTCACAACTCGAGGAGGGGTTGGATGGTTAAGCCAGTCGAGTGGCTCATGGGGCGGTTCTCGGTCGATATGGGTATCGACCTGGGGACGGCCAACACGCTTGTTTGCCTGCGAGAACACGGAATTGTGCTCGACGAGCCTTCCGTTGTTGCCGTGCGCAAGGGCACTAACGAAGTCTTGCTGGATGGCATGGCAGTGGGCAGTGCTGCGATCGAATACCTGGGTCGCACACCACCAAATTTCCAGGCAATCCGACCGATGAAGAGCGGGGTGATCGCGGATTTCGAGATCACCGAGAAGATGCTGCGCTACTTCATCCGCAAGGTACAAAACGGCGCACGCTTCATGAAGCCGCAGGTGGTCATCGCCGTGCCTTGGGGGATCACCATGGTCGAGAAGAGAGCGGTGATCGGATCGGCCGAACGTGCCGGTGCGCGCCGTGTCTACTTGGTGGATGAACCGACGGCGGCGGGGATCGGTGCTGGTATGCCGGTGCATGAGCCGCACGGCTGTCTGATCGTCGATATCGGTGGTGGCACGTCTGAGGTTGCCGTGATCTCCCTGGCCAATGTGGTGGAAGCCGAGTGTTTGCGTTGCGCGGGTGATGACTTCAACGACGCCATCACTCTCTATATCCGCAACAAGTACAATCTGTTGGTCGGCGAGATCACCGCTGAGAATCTGAAGATCTCGGCAGGCTCGGCGTTGCCCCTCGATGAGGAGATTGACGTGGAGGTGCGTGGCCGGGATTCGCTGACTGGCTTGCCGCGTCGGTCGACGATCAGTTCGTCTGACGTGCGCGAAGCGCTACAGGAGCCCGTGCGAAGGATCATCGGTGCGATCAAGAATGTTCTCGAACGGACGCCGCCTGAGTTGTCTGCGGACTTGGTCGAGTCGGGTATCACCTTGTGTGGCGGGGGCAGCCTGCTTCGTGGTTTGCCGGAGATCATTGAGCAGGAGACGGAACTGGTCACACGGGTTGCCACGGAGCCTCTGGAAGCGGTGGCGCGAGGTACCGGACTCTTCCTCGAGAACCTGGAACTCTATTCCCAGTTTCTCGAAGGAGGCGATGATCTCGGCTAGACCTTCGGGAGTGGCGACGGACCGCTGGGTCTGGCTGGGCCCGCCAGCGGAGCAATGATCCGGAGCGGTCGTAGGTTATTCCCGGTCGGTCTCTACAGCACCCTCCTTGCTGCTGCTTGCTGTTTGGCGGTGCCTGCCATCCCCCGGCAGGTGGAATCATGGCTGCGTTCGCTTCAGTGCTTGCCCTTGCGGTCCTGGAACGTGGTTCTTGCGACCGAGGGTGCGCCGAGTGGTGAAGGTGCCGATGTGCAGGCTGTCCGAGAGTTCGGCCACCGTCTCGGGAGTGTTGCCAGGGATACCGGTGATGTGCATATGCCGGCTGATATGGCGGGCATCCTTTGCCGTGTCATTGCGCGTGAAGGGCGCGGGGGCGGGGGCTTGCCGGCCAGCCTTCTCCTGGATCGGCGTGTGCGAGATCTTGTTGGCTGCCAGAGTTTCGTCACCTACGGGGACCGGTTGGTTGGCTTTTTGGATCTCGATGGGCGACCGGAAGACCTGGCGCGTGTGAGGCTTCTCAATGATCGCGAGCGCCGTCGCCGGATGACTGCCCGCGTACGACTCAATGACACATGGCAGAATTTTGTCGTCGAACCGGCTGCGACGAGGGACGAATTTCCCTTGCGCGTTCAAACGATGGAAGACCCCTATTCCCTCTCGCAGATCGAGAACAGTGGGCAAGTGGTCGAGACCGTTGATCTCGGCAAGGATCCTGTTGGCGCGATCCCTGCCGGGCTCCGGATCGGCCGGTTGCGGGTCTTTGGTTACGCCACAGGCAGCCGGGTGGTTCCTGTCCAGCTCTATGTGACACCCGAGCAGGATCCTCGGGCGATTTCAGCAGTGATAGTTTGGCGGCCACGGCAAGGTCATCCGATCGCACCTGCTGCTGTAGGACATGCGCGAAGCAAGGTTCATCTTCTGCATCTTCCGGCGCCGAAACCGATGAGGGAGCGTTGGTTTGTCAGTTCCACTTCCGGGCTGGCGATTCCTGAAGGTGCAGCGTTGGTTCATGGTCGTCGCCTTGTGGGAACCGTGGTGACCACAGGGACGGGCAGTGCCCTGGCCGCCCGCTTCGGCAGTGTTGGCAGGGTCTGGTCCGTTACTCTGCTTCCCGATGATCCAAACCGAGCCCCGTCCGATCTCCTTGTGAGGGTCCGGAGTCGTGACGCGCAAGGGGTTCACCTGACGATTCTTGCCGGCCGACTCGAGGGAGAGACCGGTCGCTTGTTCAGTGGGGCGAACGGGCGGCATTGCCCGGGTGGCTTGCTGCTCGGGCAGGTGTCGTCCGAACCCGAAGATCTTGGAGGTCTCCTGTTGCGTGTTGATTCCATCCCGGCGGCCGGTTTGAGCGTGCTCTCGGAACGCAGGGAGTCGACACCATGATCGCCTGGGTGCTCTGGTTCTTCATGGCACTCCCGCTGTTTCTTCTGGATGGTTGGTTCTCGGGGTTTGAAACGTTCCCCATGCCCGATCTGACCCTGGCTTTGTGCCTGTTCATGGCCATGCACGCACGACCGGCATCGCTACCGGGCCTGCTGATTTTCGCTGGATTGGCACGGACAGTGGTTCTCGATGGCGATGCCGCCCTGCACATCCTGGCGCTCGGCATTCCCGTGGCCGTGCTGGTACCGGCCCGGGTTATGTTTTTTCGTCGGCATGCGTTGTGGCAGTGCCTGGCTGCCGGCTTTTTGACCCTGGCCCTGGCCAAGGTTGGCGCGCTGCTCGGGCGCTTCGCTGATGGTGAGATTGCGGCCTCGGTGTCCTTTGTTGATGTGATGTGGGCGATGTTGCTGGTGCCCCCAGCTGCCTGGATTTTGCGGAGTTTGCCGCCTCTTTCACGTTTCCGGGAACGATCAGAATGAAGGTTGGCGCACCACGTATCCGCTTGCTTGCAGGGGTTTTCCTGGTGATGGTCGCCGCGCAACTGATTCATTTGTGTTTTCTGATGATCGTCCAGCAGTCTGACTGGCTGGAGCGAAGCTATCGAAACCGATGGGCTTTCCGGGATGTCCCGGCTCGTCGTGGTTCCATCAGTGATCGGCATGGCGATGTTCTTGTCGAGGATCGGCCGGCCTTCGCCCTGCTTCTCGACTACCGGAGTTTTCGACGGCGGCATCCGGTGGGCGTCGCGGTTGAAGGGGCGAATCTGCTCAAGAATGCTACCGGTGCCAGCGATGACCTGTTCGGTTTTACCGGGGGGCGTAGGCCGCCCCGGGACGCCTTCCGGACCTTTCTGGAGATGCCCCTGTCCTTGCTGGATGGGGCGGCGGTATCGCCCGAGACTGCGCGAGATCTGCGCTTCTATCTGAACTCTCTGCTCCGCAGCCTCCTTGTCGATGGCGCACGTGATAGGGCCTTGGCGCGTTTGCGAGAGCCTCTGCTGACCGGCACAGCCTTCGACGTCTTGGGACTCGAAGACCCGAGCGCGGCAGAGGCCTTGTTCGAAGACAGGATCGCCTTGCTCGAAGAACTGGATGATGAACTTCGTGCTCTCGGGCGCAGTAAGGGGTTATGGCAAGACGTTGAGGATCGCAGAAGAGGGCGTCTTTGGACCCGCGAATTGGATCCCGATGGTGCGCGACGAGGAGAGACAGCGGTTCTCTTGCTGCACCGAAGTATCCCCTTCAGGGTGACTGCACGAATATCCCTGCTGAGAGATCAGCATCCTGGCTTGATCTTGCGGCCGTCAGTCGAGCGTGTGCGTCATGAGTTGCCACCTTCCCTTGATCCAATCATGGGGATCGTGACTCCATACTGGCGCGAGGATGCGTTGCCTGGTCCGCCTTCGACAGAGTCGACATCGACTGCTGCCGGGAAGAGTTGGATCGACGAGAAGGTCGATGATGTTCTCGGTTCCGAAGGCATGGCTGAAGTTTTAGGTGACGTTTCGGGCTTGTTCGATGGCGCGCAGGATCGATTGGGGCATAGCGTTCGGAAGACCGTGCGACGACATCTGCTCAATCAGGGCCGTCGTGGTCGTAGCGGGGTTGAGCAGGCCATGGACGATGAACTGGCCGGAACCCCTGGCCTTCGCTGGGTCGATCGTGATCGGCACGCGCAAGAGCAGGCTCAGTGGGGTGATCTCAGTGTGATGAGGGGGCAGGATCTGCGTATATCGATCGACCTGCGCCTGCAATGGGTTGTGGAGGCGAAACTGGATGCGGCAGGGGCATCGGGCCTCGCCATGGCTTTCATCGATCCGCGGACGGGGGATATCTTGGCGCTCGGCGGCCGGCCGCTGGAGATCAATGGAAGGCGCTTGGAGACGAGTCCTGCGGCCACGTGGCATGGGCCTGGCGATGTCGGTTCGGTGGCGAAGCCCTTCGTTTTGCTCGAGCATCTCGATGCTCATCGCCATGGACGGCCTCACAGTCAGGCTTCATCGTTTCGACCTTGCGCGCGTGATTTCGGCACGGTGTCAGGGCGCAGAAAGCCGCTCTCCTGCTCTTCTAACCATGGAGTGGCGTCACTGGATCCGGTCGCGGCCCTCGGGCGTTCCTGCAACTTCTTCTTCTTCACGGCTGCGCAGGGCATGGGGACGGAGGGCTTGAGGTCTGCTTTTCACCGGATCGGCTGGGTTGCGGGTGCGAGAACCGGTGAAGGCCAGGAGACGTACCAGGCCAAGATTGTGGGGATTCCGGCCATCGGCAAGGCGGGTTTGAGAACTCAAGAACATGTCCTGGAGATGCAAGCGATCGGTTCTGGTCTCCAGGCGAGCGCCTTGCAGGTTGCGCGGGCTTATGCGGGGCTTGCGGTTGGACGGTTACCAACTCTTGGGGTGTTTCGCCAGGATCGACCTTCTCATCCTCTTGGTGTGGCATTGGCAGATCTCGATACTGTCCGGGATGGTCTGGAATCTTGCGTGCAGTCAGGCACGGCACGCAAGATTGTGCAGTTGCGAGAATTCGGAGTCCTCGGCAAGACGGGAACGGCTGAAATTTCGACCAAGGGGCACAACAATGCATGGTTCGCGGGCTATCTGACGCGAGAAGTCCCAACTCTCGCTTTTGCGGCGGTGGCCTATGTCGTGGAGCACGGTCGTCACGGTAGCGAGGAAGCGGGGGAGTTGCTGGCTGGCGTTCTGGAGCAGATCGGCGCTGACGAGAAGTTGAGAGCGGAGTATCTGCCGAAATGAAGGCATTGCAGACACTCCGGCGGCTGGATTGGCACCTCGTGCTCGTGGTCGCGACTTTGGGCTATGTGGGTTGCCTGTTCATTCACTCGGCCACACAGGATGATGTGCGGTTCGCCCATCTGGCCTTCAAGCAGGCGCTATTCCTGTGTATCGCCGGCATCTTGGGCCTGGTCATCGTTCTCGTTCCATACCCACGCATCATGCGCCGAGCGTGGTGGCTCTATGTGATTGCCGTGACGGGCCTGCTCTTGCTGCCCTGGTTAGGAGTGACCATCAATGGGGCAACGCGGTGGTTTCGCCTTCCAGGTTTCATGGTTCAACCGTCGGAGATCGCCAAACTGGGGCTGATCCTTGCGCTCGCTGCCTGGCTGCGTTTCCGTCACAACGCGAGCACTTTCGATGGGTTGCTCGTGCCTGTATTGATCACGGCGGTGCCCGCAGTGCTGGTCATGCGTCAGCCCGACCTGGGTAGTTCCTTGGTGTTCTGGCCGGTTCTGCTGGCGATGTGCTGGGTGGCGGGGAGTTCCGGACGTAGCTTGCTCATCCTTGTCGTGCTGGGAGTGGTGGGATTGATTGCTGCGTATGCCTTCGGGATGCACGAGTATCAGCAGCATCGTGTGCACGCATGGCTGGAGCATTTCACCTGGGATCAGGTGGCGGTAGAGCATGATCCGGCGGTGCGCGAGTTTCTCCAGGGTCAGGCCTATCAGCCATGGCAGTCGCTGATCGCCATAGGTTCGGGCGGACTTTCGGGCTTCGGAATCGGTGAGGGGCCGCAGAGCCGGTATGACTTCTTGCCTTACCGCTTCGATGACTATGTGTTTTCGGTCGTGGCGGAGGAGACAGGCTTGCTCGGTGCGGCCGCCCTCATCGGCCTCTACTCCGTGCTGATCTTGGGTTTGTTGCTGATCGCGCTGCGGACACGAGAGAGGTTTGGCCGGTTGGTGGTCGTGGGGGTCGCGGCGATGCTCGGGACGCAAGCTCTCGTGCATACGGCTGTCTGCTCCTGGATGGTGCCGGCCACGGGGTTGCCCCTGCCGCTGGTCAGCTACGGCGGTAGTGCGACATTGAGTGCGGGGATCGCCGTGGCGCTGGCATTGAATGTGGGCGCGCGCAAGGAGCCTGTGCTCGGCGCAGACGGATTCGCCTAGGGCGGAGGCTCATGAGACCCGGGAAGCGATCACCCGAGCGAGTTGGACCGATCCTTGTTCCGAGTAGCTCGCTGTGAGGTGAGGATCAGAACTTCGCCTGGCCGCCGTTGCTCGTGGTGAAACCTGCGCGATTGGCGGCGGTATCCCGGATGGCCCACTGGAAAAATACGGTATTGCCCGAGAGTGCCGGCAGTGCCGGAATCGGCAGTGGGAACAGGGTTCGTCCGAAATGCGTCGAGCAGGGCAAGGTCAGCACGGGACGGGTCAACAGCTTGCAACCGAGCATGCCCAGCGGGCTCAGGTCGATGTCCGCCTTGTCCAATCCCAGCATGAAGGTCGAACTTGTCTTGCCGGGAGCATCGGTGAGAGAGATGGCGAAGGCCTTGTTGCCAGGGAAGGGCTTGCCGATTCCATGGAGCGCGGGCACCTGGCGGTTCGATCCCGGGCATGCTTGCCCGTAGGTGAGGAAGATGGAGCGATGGGCCCTGTAGTGCAGGTGGATCACATCTCCGGCCTTTGCCATGGAAATCACCCGGCCGAGTTTCGCACCTTCGAGAAGGGCGATGCGTCCAGGTGTGCCGATCCAGTGACAGCGCTGGTCTGGATCGTGGACCATGCTCGTGATCGGGCCGGAGGGAACCTTTGCCCATGACTTGACCGTGAATCGCTGTTGGTCGACCCGGTAGATCTCACCCTTGCTGTCGCCGACGAGGTATCCGCCCTGTGCAGGCGCGGTTGCGATGGCCCTGGCGTTGGCCAAGCCGATCTTGTGTTCGGTGACTTTCGACGTCCTTGAATCCACGAGAAAGATGGATGACAGCGAGGGCTGCCCCTGTTTTGGGGCCGCGAGGATTGCGATTGTGTTCTTCCCCGAAGTCATACTCAGACAGCCCAAAGGCGTCGGAGTCGATACCAGGGGCTGGGCATGTCCGCCGCCGGTGGGCACGATGTAGATATTCTGCGTGGTGCACACCAAAATCGAGTCACCGCCCATGGTGGATAGCCCGCGGATTTTCCCGTCGAGGCCGCTGGTGAGGCCGTAGATGATGGAAGTAACGACTTGGCCTTGCAGGTGAGCCAGCAGGATGTCCGGGCGACCATCCTTCTGAGTGACTCCGACGTAGAGGTCCGATCCTTCCTCATGGCAGGCGATAGCTTCGATCGCGCCGTGGTTGTCCGGGAAATTCAGGGGCAAATTCTTGCCGTTCCGAGGCTGAATCAAGCTCGGTGACTGTGGACCGTTGGTCGTGGCGATGATGGACCCGTCGGGAACCTGCGATGCCACGGCGGCGCTCAGGCTGATGAGGGTGGTGATCGAGATGGCGTATCGGAGCATTGAGGAAACCTGTGGGACAGGCAGAGGACCTGGATGATTGTCGGCTCAACAGGTTTCGGCCGTCTGAATTTCGGAGAATTGGCCCAGAATCAGAAGAATCAGGCCCATTCGTCGGTGTCTGCCGACCCTACTTATTCCGTTTGCCCTGCTTGAGATAGGCTTCGTGGAACTTGCGGTACTTCTCCGGAACGGCCGGGCTACCGCCACGCTTCTTGAGGAACTCCAGATATCGGGGTAGGAGCCCCCAGCGGTCGGTGTCCTCAGGCCTGTCGACACGATCTTTGGCGCCATCGGGCTTTGGCTTTGACGCCAGGTTGCGTCCCTTGTCTTTCGGATCAGGACCATTCTCTGGATCACGATTTTGCTGCTGATCCCGTTGCTGCTGCTGCTGCTGCTGCTGCTGCCGCTCTTGCTCGATCATGTCGGGAGTTTCGGTGTTACGCCGTTGCTGCTGTTGTCGCTGCTGTTGCTGCTGTTGCTGCTGCTGCTGTTGCTGCTGTTGCTGCTGTTGTTGCTGCTGTTGCTGTTGTTGCTGCGCCATCTTGTTGATTTCGCGGATCAGCTGGTCGATGCCCTTGATGACCGACTCTTGGGATTGTCCGGACTGCTCGAGCAGTTTTTCGATGCGCTTGGCGTTGCGCTCCATGCTTTCCGCCGCATCAGAACTCCCGGGCTTTGTTTGCAGGAGTAGTCGATCGATCTCCTTCATCTCTTCCGCGATCGAATCAACGATCTTTTGGATGCTTTCACGTGGGTCAATCCCCCCAATTTGAGATCGGGCTGAGGATGCCAGTAGAGCGATACAAAGAAGGAACATGATTCTCATCGGTCTCGCCCTCCGTCCTGGCCTTGTGGGTTCAATGTCTGTTCGACCATCTTTTTCATCTCAAGAAAAATCTGTGTGATCTCGTTATGGCGGTTCGCGAGTCGTTCGATCAGGGCAGATTCCAGTTCGGTGATTCCGTCGCCTCCGCGTGCCTTGATGAGGCGTTCCATTTGTCCTGTTCGCCCCATCATTTCCTGCTCCATCTGCAGCAGCATCTCGAGTTCTGCAATGACCGAGACCAACCTTTGCCGCTGTTGACCGTTGTTGTCTGGTTGTTGCTGTTGTTGTTGCTGCTCCTCTTGTTCGCGTTGCTCTTGTCGTCGTTGCTGCTCCTCACGTCGTCGTTTCTGCTCGAGACTGAGGGCATCGAGCAGCTTCGCGGTTCTTGCTTCAACATCTTCCTGGAGCATGATGGTCAGATCGCCCGGGTCCGGGGATGATCCGGACAGCTGTTTACCCACGGTGTTCAGGTCATCTTCGTTCGAACGCAGGATGTGGGTGAAGACCAGCACGCCTTCTTCTTCCAGCGCGGAGTGTAAGAACTCGGCCTTGTCGGCCAGATCTCGTTCGCGTTCGCCAAGCTGGTTGAGTTTCTTGCGCATGCGGCGCGTCATCCGATTTCCTTCGGCGAGGCTTTCTCTGGTTGCCTTGGTTTCCTCGGTGATCGGTTGTTGTTTCTCGAGGAACAGCAGCAACTCGTCTTTCATGCGGAAGAGAAGCTCTTCCTGCCGAAGATCCATGTAGCGATCAAGTTCTTCTTCGAGCGCTTCCATGGCCTCTTCGAGCTTTTCCATGACCTCTTCTTGCTGTTGCTCGGTGTCATCCGGCTCACCATCCTCCATGGATTCTTGCGCTTGCTGGGCGGCTTGCGCAGCTTCCTCCAGCTTCCTCGCAGCTTCCCGGTTCTTGAGTTCCTCGGCGAGTTGAGCGAGTCGGAGGATGTCTTCTTCCAGCTCTTCCTGTTTTTTGGCGAGCTGTTCCATCTTCTCGCGTTGATCTTGCGAGAGTGGGCGATTGCGTTGAAGCGCTTCGTTTGCTTGGTCGAGAGCCTCGCTGGCTTCTTGCTGCTGTTGAGCGCCGCGCGCTTGTCGGCTTTGCTCGAGCGATTGCTCAGCTTGGCGCATTGACTGTTCGGCGGCCTTCATTTGCTCGATCGCGGCCTCGGCCTGTTCCGGCGTCAATTCCCCGCGCTGTGCGGCTTGCTGCATCTCTTCGCGCGCTTGCCGGGCTTCTTGAGCTAGTTGTTCTTGTCGCTCTTGAGAAGCCTGCATGCCCTGCTGGTTTTCTTGCGCAGCCTCACCCAGCGCCTTTTGCAGTTCTTCGCGTGCTTGTTCGAGTTGCTCACGCGATTCCTGCATTCCCGTACGAGCACGTTCTTGCTGCTCCTGCTGG